>NZ_JAVCWM010000023.1:0-115589 GCF_030846495.1 Massilia scottii
TGTAAACTATGGCTACAACCCTGCGGGCCAGGTCGCCAGCATCACGCTGAACCCAGTGGCAGCCAACGGTACCGGCACCAACATCAACAGCACCATTGTTTTGCTGAACAATATTACCTATGCACCGTTTGGCGGAACCACTGGTTGGACATGGGGCAATAGCGTTCCGGCAAACCAGTACGCGCATGTGCGCACCTACGATCTCGATGGTCGGATCAGCGGCTATACCTTGGGAAGCCCTTCTGCCAACGGCGTGGTGCGCACGGTCAATTACGACGCCGCCAGCCGTATCAAGGGATACACCCATGCTGGCACAGGAACGGCGCCCATCCCTGCCAGCCTGAACCAGACCTTTGGCTACGACGAGTTGAATCGTCTGACCAGCTACAGCGGCAACGGCACCAGCCAGACCTACGCCTACGATGCCAGCGGTAACCGCATCAAGGCCGGGTTTGGTGCGAACAGCTACACGAATACTATCGACCCGCTCAGCAATAGACTGAGCGCGACCACGGGCCCGGGGCCGGCAAAAGCCAATCTCTATAACGGCGCGGGCGATCTGACGACGGATGGCACGCACGTCGTCACTTATAGCGGCCGGGGCCGCCCGTACAGGAACCAGAATGGTGCTGTCACGACCCACCAGCTGTTCAACGGCTTGGATCAGCGTGTATTCCAGACTTACGGTGGTGGTATATTCGTCTATGACGAACAAGGACAGCTGGTAGGTGAGTACAGCTATCTCAACGGCAAGGCGACGCGCGATACGGTGTACTTGGGCAACCTGCCAGTGGCTGTGCTGACGCAGACAGTGACGGGTACGGCACCCGCCCAAAGCACGGCGATTAACGTGTTCCATATTCATCCAGATCATCTGGGCACGCCCCGGATGATCACGCGCCCGCTCGACAACAAGATCGTCTGGCGCTGGGACAATGGTGATCCGTTCGGGCTGACACCGCCGACCGAATATTTCAACGGATCAGGCACCTTTACATTCAATTTGCGGATGCCAGGCCAGTATTACGACCGAAGCACCAATCTGTTCCACAATTACCACAGGGACTACGATCCTCAGACTGGACGGTACGTGCAGAGCGATCCGATCGGACTGAATGGTGGCATTAATACATATGCATATGTTTCGGCTGACCCTATCCGAAAGGTGGATCCTACAGGGCTAGTTGCCAAATTTCAAGGAACACCGTGGGAAGTGGCAAGAATGACATTAATTTACAATAATATTAGCAATAATACTTTCGGAGCATCTCTGACTAGTCAAATTAATTTCAGGGCAACGGTATACACTTTCGTCGCGGGTCCCTCTCCGCGTGGGGCACCAGCCGAATACGATCGCCTAACACAAACAATTTACATGGATCTTTCTTTTCCCGGTAGCCAAGGATCCGCAGTGATGACTCCTGATGGTATGTTGCCGAGTACTGCAGAGGAAATACTGGCACATGAGATAGGACACGCACTGGGGACTTATGATATCGGCCCTGGGAAAATGGATAATGTCCATAAAAACGAGAACCCATACCGTGAAGCCGCGTGTCGCCCCTTGAGAATTAGATATTAATAGGAAAATCTATATTATGAAACAGAATAGCCTTGTGGCACTGCTGATCGGTGCGATTTTCTCTACCTTAGCAATTGCTGAGCAGCCTCAGATATCGGTTGGACAGCTAGAGGGCCGAGTCCCAGAGGATGATGCCCGCGCGGCGATCCTTGCAGGAAAACTGAATTTTCTTGGCGTCGCAGGCTTTTCTCTTACTGTACCTGGAATTGATGAAAGTAATTGTCAGGTGGCACGTCAGTTCGTCGACATTATTCCGGGTACGAGTGACGTCATTAGTTTCGAGAATAGAGGAGTGTCTCTTTCCTTAATCAATAGTTATGCATTTCGTTACAATTTATATATGAAAAAATACAGAAAACAAAAGATAATCATGGATTGTCAGTGACTGGGGCGCTGAGCGGGCAGCGGGAAACCCGCATCTCGGGTCTGACAAACGGATATGGGCTGTTGCATAGTTAAATGCGGAGAACAACTCTCAATCGCTGGGGAAATGCTCCCTTCTTCAACAGCAGTTTGCGGATGTATGGGGAAATAATGAAAAAATCTCGCTTTGCCTTTTATGTTGATTCGTTCAAAATCGTTCGTGAAAATATCCTTCATTTGCTCGGCCCACGGATCTATGAAAACTGTTTATTAGCCTGATTATGTCTTTACCCCAGACTTCACCTGTATCGAATACGCGACAAAAAAAGTGGTCGAGTCTGACAAGCGGACGTGGGCCGATGCGTAGGTAAATAGGTCATTCGAAAGTTTCTTCTTGCGCGGCAACGGGGCCAAATCCGACAAGCGAGGGAAGGGCCTATCTCCGAGACCGCACCTATCTGGCGAGAACGGCTACTGGACTGGCACTTCTGGCGCATGAACTTGTTTATGTTGGCCAATATCGCAATGGAATGAATCTAGAAAAATATTTATGGTTGGCGAAAGGCTGCTATTTTTCGGCCAGCAAATACGAGAAGCCTGCCTACGATATGAAAGTCCGGGTGAAAAGCGATTTCAGCAAGCCTGGGGCAAATTGCGGGTGCGGAAAATGAAAAATCTTTTCTCGCTTATTTTAGGGGGCTGCGTCTTGAGCGGGTGCCTCCAGTCACGAGAGTGGCGCGGTGACATACGCGGCGCGCGTGAGTTTTATCGCCAGCCTATTACGCAGCAACAAAAATTATTTCGTCAGCACCCATTGCAAGATCAGCTCGATTTATTTTTCTTCGGGAACCAAGTTCGTCATCCGCCTGCACTTTATCTTGCACAATGCTTTGCGCTCAACGGTGCTCCCGCAGTTGAACTCTTACGCTCAAAGCTCAAAGAAGATAGTGGTGACCTGACTGTACGCGATATCACTATGCTACTGTCAACCATTGATGCGATGGGTAAATATGATGCCGCAGCCGACGCGCAATTGATGGCGTTATTAAAGCAGCGGATTGCGAAAATGCACGACGATGGCTGGCGTGATACGGCAGAGAGAAAAATGACTGGCATTGGCCATGAGCGAAACGAGTTGGCGAGCCAAGCGCCTGAATGCAGTTAGCTACGAAAAGCGACTTCTTGAAGAGCGGCGCATGTAGAAGCAAGGCGGCGGCGACAATGTGCTTCAGCCAATCTATGGGCCGGAAGTGGAATATGGGGGCCAACTGTCGATCGGTCACGGATGCGGGCAACGAGCGACCGGCAAAACGCAACTGGAAGCGCCGCCCGTGCCATCGCTCACCCATAAC
Source organism: Massilia scottii (assembly GCF_030846495.1). Classification (NCBI taxonomy): domain Bacteria; kingdom Pseudomonadati; phylum Pseudomonadota; class Betaproteobacteria; order Burkholderiales; family Oxalobacteraceae; genus Massilia; species Massilia scottii. The sequence goes on from NZ_JAVCWM010000023.1 coordinate 3,298, forward strand.
TGCTGCGCGTGATGGATGAAGGTCTGTCGCAGCAAGGCCAGATCGTGGCTCGTTCGGTGCCCCCAGCACTGAGCGAACCACGGCGCCGGGCTTGCGTTTGAGTGCCGGGAGCAGATGGCGATAGTCGACGCCCTTGCCGCGCCCGCTGACATCGCCAAGGCCGCATCGGCATCGATTGGCCATTCGGTGCCCTTGCCGACGTAAGAAAAACAGCAGTTTTTCGGACGGGTCGACGCCACCCATCGAGCGATCGACTGACTGGGACATACAAACGGCACAAACGTTCCGAAACAATTATCCTGTCAATCCGGCCAGCGCCGGTTGATATCGACCGCCGCGTCGATATTGGCGATCAGCAGCTCGACAAACACCGGATCGAGATGCTGGCCGGATACTTCCCGCAGGTGCGCCACCACCTCGTCCACCGGCCATGCTTCCTTGTAGCAGCGCTTGTGGCTGAGCGCATCGAACACATCGGCCACGGCCACGATGCGCGCGTACACATGAATGTCCGGCCCCATCAAGCCCTGCGGATAGCCGCTGCCATCGAATTTTTCGTGATGCTGGTGAGCGATCACGGCCGCCGCCTTCAAGATCGGCCGCGATGACCCATCCAGGATCGACAGCCCCACGGTCGGGTGCTGCTTCATGATTTCCCACTCCTCGGGCGTGAGCTTGCCGGGCTTGAGCAGCACCGCGTCCGGCGTGGCGATCTTGCCGATGTCGTGCATGGGCGCGGCATGCATCAGCACCGCCGTTTCATCTTCCGGCATGCCCCACGCCTGCGCCAGCATATGGCACACCTGCGACATGCGGCGCACGTGGTTGCCCGCCTCGTTCGAGCGCGATTCGACCACGTCGCCCAGCCGCATGATCAGCTCAGCCTGGGTATCGGTGATCTCTTGCGTGAGCAGGATATTGTCGAAAGCAATCGCCACACCGGAACAGAACACTTCAAGCAACTGCGCATCGATGTCGGCGATTTCCTCCACGCCCTTGAGCACCAGCAAGGACGCCTTGCCGCTGCTGTTGGGGAAGTAGCCGACATAGGTGTCGCCATGCAGGCGCGAGATACGGTTGCTGCGCGCGTCGTCGAGCTGGGCCATCAGTTCCGGGCCGAGCATGGCCTCCCCGATGTCGCCGATCTGGGCCAGGACTTCGTATTCGCTCGCGCCGGTGATGACGCTGGCGCCCGACAGGCGCAGCAGCATGCTTTTTTCCAGCCGCAGCAGCGCCACAACCTGCTGCAGCAAGCCGCTGGCGAAGTCTTTCAGATTGCGCTGCTGGAAAATGTGCGAGGACGCCGCGATTACCCGCTCCAGCCCTTCGCGGTAATTGGCTTGCAGCAGGCGCGCGTCCTCGACCTTCATGATGTCGCGGTAGGCGCGCAGGGCGGCAAAGGTGGTGGTGAACAGTTTGGTGCGGTCGAGCTCGGTTTTTTCCTTATAATCGTTGATATCGTAATTGACGATCACGCGCTCTTCCGGCGCCTGGCCCGGCTGGCCGGTGCGCAGCACGATGCGGGTGAACTGGTTGCCCAGGTCTTCGCGCATCCAGCGCGCCACTTCCAGGCCGCTGTCGTCGTGCTCCATCACCACGTCGAGAAACACCAGCGCGATATCGCTCTCGCGCGCCAGCACTTCCTTCGCTTCGGCGCCGTTGTAGGCATGCAAAAAGGTCAGGGCGCGTCCGTCGAGGCGGAAACGGCTCAGGGTGAGCTTGGTGATGTCGTGGATGTCCGGCTCATCGTCGACCAGCAAAACTTTCCATGGAGCGAGTTTGGGCGTGGCGGATGACAGAAATGACATGAACAAGTTCCGATACCGGTATGTTGCAAGGCAAGCGCATCGGTAGCCAACAAGCTGCCGGTGACGCCCGGAGGAGTCCGTTCGATTGTAGACCCACTCCCCCCTATTAACAACATGCAATACAAAACCCGTCATGCTTGCACACGGATTTGGTCAGCGCTGTTGCAAGCGCGCCATTAGCCGTAGCGTTTTTGGCATTTCTCGCAGTAAAATGCGCGCCGTTTGGTCAGTCCCAGATGTCCTTTTGAGAAGGGAATATCGCAGCGCGGACAGGTGCTCTTGCGGTGCGCCAGCCAATGCTGTTTCAGCACGAACTGCTTTTTCCATTCCAGGAAATCGAAACTGTATTGACGTGCCTGCTCCACCAGGGCGCGCAGCTTGGGCGCCGGCAGCGCGCCGATGGTCGAGAGCGGATGCAAACGGATGCGGAACAGCACTTCATTCTTGATGATATTACCCACGCCGGCGAAGATGGTCTGGTCGAGCAGGGCGTCGCAGGCCAGCATGTCGGGCGCGGCGCGCAGTTTCTTGCGCGCCTTGGCCGCGTCCCAGGTGGGCGACATGATGTCGGCGTCCCAGTCGTAGCTGGCGTCGAGGTCGGGTTCGATGTGCTTGACGGAGCAGGCGTAGAAATTCAGTTCGCTCCCATCGGTAAATTCGAGCGCCATGCGCGGCGGCTTGTCCTTGCGCTCGTCGATGCGGTAGCTGCCGAACAGCATAAAGTGAATGCGTAATACCGTGTGCGGCAGTTCGATGATGAAATGCTTGCCCCAGCTGCGCAGCGAGACGATTTTCTGCCCCTCCAGGCTGGGCAGGTCAACGGTCTTGGTGTTGCCGCTGGCACGGGCAATTTCCTTGCCGACGAAACGCGTGGTTTCTTCGCGCAGGATGACGAGCGATGGTCCTTCGGGCACGGTGATCTCCTTTTTTCCGATTCTGGATTGAAAGCGGGAAAGGCAGTGTGCGGCGACTAACATTTCGATACAAAGCGTGACAACTCGTGGCTCAACGTTCTTGTCAAAAGCGCGTATATTCAATAGGAAGAAGCACTGTGCGCATTGAAAGGATGGACATGAAAAACGTATTGATCAAGTTATTGCAAGCGAGCGCGCTGGCGGCGGCGATGGCCCTGCCGGCCAGCGCCGCAACCGCCGTGGCGACGGTGACGTATGCCGAGCCGGACCGCTTTACCGACGTGCCGTTCACGCCGTGGGAACGCGAGCGCGTGCTCAAGCAGCTCACGGCCCACTTCGACAAGCTGGCGGCCAGTCTGCCGCCCGGGCAGGAACTCAAGGTGGAAGTGCTCGACCTCGACCTGGCCGGCCAGACCAAGCCGAATTTTCGCGGCGGCCAGGATTTGCGGGTGATGAACGGCGGCGCCGACTGGCCGCGTATTCATCTGCGCTACAGCATCAGCGAGGGCGGCAAGGTGCTCAAATCGGGCGAGGAAAAGCTGAGCAATATGCAGTATCTGCACCGGATGAATTCGTACGGCAACAACGAGCTGCTGCGCTACGAAAAGCAGATGCTCGATGACTGGTTCAAGCAGACCGTGGCGACGCGCTAGCCGCCACGGTCGTTCCTGACGCTCAGCGGTTGCCGGCCGCCGCCTTGGCGCGCTCGGCCATCACGTCCCTGACCGTGTAATCGGCCGGCACGGCAAACAGCGCCGCGGCCGGTTCCTCGCGCTTGATATTGGTCAGGCGGTAGATCCGTTCGCCGCTGCGCGGGTCGGTGTGCTTGCTGTACACGGTCACCTTCAGGTCCGGCGCATACCAGCTTTCGTGCGACACCACGATGGCATTGCGGTTGCCGACTTCCCCGGCGGGAATTTCGTAGGTGCGCAGCTTGCCGTCCGCCTTGATGCCGTCGATATCCTTGCTGCCCAGCTCGCGCGTGCTGGCCTTGGCCGCCCAGCGCATGTCGCCGAATGCCCCCGCCATGGCCGGGCCGAGGCGCGAACCAGCCATGCTGTCGGCGATCTGGATGCGCACCTTTTCCTGGAACTGCTTGCGCGCTTCGCCATCGCCCCGGTCGACGCTCTTGACGATGACGTCATCGGCGTCCGCGCGGCGCTCGGGCAGCTTGCCGCCGGCGCGCAGTTGCGCCACCCGGGCCTGGGCGGCGGCGCGCGCAGCGGCGCTGGGGGCGGCCACCCGGGTCGCGCTTTTCTGGCGCGGGTTGAGGATGTAGGTGACCCCCTCGGCCGGCTCGTACAGGGTGATGGTGCGCACGTCTCCGGCCGCATCGCGGATTTCCTGGCGCGTGCGGCCGGCGCTGTCGCGGTAATTCATGGTGCTGCTGGTGCGGCTGATCTCGTTGCCGTCAGCCAGACGCTGCATCTGTTCCGATACCGCTTCGGCGCTGTAGGGCGCGTTCTTGACGGCCTTGCCGTGCATCGGCATCAGCGGACCGGTAAAGCGCAAGGGATCGGGCGGGGTGCTGACGGCGGCCTGCGCCGCGGGAAGCAGCGCGCTGCCGAGCAGAACGGCGAACAGGAGTGGGGTGGTGTGCATGATGGTCCTTTCCGGGGTGAATGGGATTACTGTGAACTCAGGCGCAGGGCCAGCGGCGCACCGTCGGCGCCCACCAGCATTTCGGCGCGCACCGAGTCGCCCGCCGTGTCCGGGCTGACCGGCACGCCGAGCGAGGCCAGTTCGGTGCGCGGCAGGCTCGTTTCGAGCATGCGCGGATGGGGTTCCTGCTCGATCCGCTCTTGCGAGGCGAGGGCGATGAAGGCGAGGCCGTCGTCAAGCTGCGGCAGCGGCGCGTCGCCGGCGGCGCCGGGCAGGGGCGCGCGCAGGATCAGCACGGCCAGCATCGCCGCCGCTGCGCTGCCCAGGCCGCCCGCCATGCCCCATTGCGCCGGGGACAGGCGCTGGTACCAGCGCTTGCGCGCACACTGCCTGGCAAAGGCGGCCATGAGCGCCTGCTCCACGCGCTGCGGCGTGCTGCAATCGGCGGTAGCGCTGCGCAAGGCGGCGAAGGCGGGATCGATGGGGTCGTGGTTCATGGCGCTCTTTCAGCAATCAGTCGTGCAAGGCGGGACGGTGCGCCGCCAGCCGTTTGGCCAGCGCGGCGCGCCCGCGCGAGAGGCGCGAACGCACGGTGCCGATATCGATCTGGCAGATCTCGGCAATCTCCAGGTAGGACATGTCGTGCAGCTCGTAGAGGATGACGGCGTCGCGGTAGTGGGGCGCCAGCAGGCTTAGCGCGCGCCGCACCTGCTCGGCCAGTTCGTTGTCGAGCAGGCGCGCCAGCGGTTCGCCTTCCTCGCTGCCGGGCTCGAAGGCGCTGTCGTCATCGTCGTCGCGATCGGGCAGGCTGGCAAGGCGCAGGCGCGGCTGCTCGTGCTTGAGGATCAGATTGCGCGCCACGCCGAACAAAAAGTGCGGCAGCAGCCCGCGCAGCGGGTCGTAGCGCACACTCCCGGTCAGCAACCCCATGAACACTTCCTGGACAATATCGGCCGCCGTATCGCCCGAGCCGGTGCGCAGCAGGGCGAAGCGGTACAAGGGCGCCTGGTGGCGCTGGTACAGCGTCTGGAATGCCGCGCCCACGCCATCGCGCAGCTGGCGTAGCAGGTCGGTGTCAAGCGGCAGGGGTGGGGGCGGCATCGTCATGGTGGTCTCGTCCCTGTATTGCCGCCCGGGGACGAATAAGTTCCAACTATTTTGCGATGACTCAGTCGATCCAGTTCACGCGCGGGAATTTGGCGCGGAAATCGTCCGGCATCGTCACCACTTGCGTGGTTTTGTAGTTGAAGAAGACGAAACCGGACTTTGCCATGGCGATCTGTTTCCTGTCGCGCGGACGGCTCACGCGGAAGATCAGGTCGCCGCCGTATTTATTGAAATCCATCACGCCGACCTCGAACAGCAGCTGGTCGCGCGCATGCGCTTCGGCGCGGTAGGTCGTGGCCATGTCGGTGACGATGATGCCGGTGCCGTCGCGCTCGGTTTCGGCGATGCCGAATTCGTACAGGAAGCGCGCACGCGCCTCGGAAATCATCGAAATCATCGAGTCGTTGCCGAGGTGGTTGGCGCCGTTGATGTCGGTCACGCGCACGGTCAGCGGGGTGGTGTAGCAATACTGCTCTTCCGGAAATTCAAGGATCAGGCGGGCCATAAGGGTACCGGTTCGTGAAGGACGGGGCAAACGCCGATTTTAGCGCGTCATGCCCCGCCCGACCGATTTGTTACCGCGCGGCCCTGTCAGGACGTACCCGCGCGCACGATCCGGTAGACCTTGCCGGTGGCGGCGATCAGGTACAGCTCGCCGTTGCCATCCTGGCCGAACGAAAGCACGGCGTCGATGTCGGGAATGGACCAGCTGGCCGGTTCGGTGACGCTGTTGTCCTTGTACAGGAAGCTCTTGAGGTAGCCGCCGCAATAGTCGGAATAGAAGTAGCGCCCGGCCAGTTCCGCAATCGCCTTGCCGCGGTAGACGTAACCGCCCGTGATCGAGCAGCCGTTGACCTTGTTGGGGCCATGCTCGTACTCGAAGGCGGGCAGGGTCACCCCGGACTTGTTGCAGATGGCCGCGTTGTAGCACAGCGACGCTTCCATGATGTTCCAGCCGTAGTTCAGGCCGCCCTGGGAGATGCCGGCGATGTCGACTTCCTCGCGCTTGCCCTGGCCGACGTCGGCGATGTACAGGCGGTCGGCGTCGAAGGCGTAGCGCCACGGATTGCGCAGGCCGGACGCCCAGATCTCGGCGCGGCGCCCGGCCTGTCCGACGAAGGGGTTGGTCGGTGGAATGACGTACGGTTGCGCGCCCCGCGAATTGGCGACGTCGAGGCGCAGCATTTTGCCGAGCAACACATTGAGGTTTTGCGCATTGCCGTTCGGGTCGCCCGCGCCGCCGCCGTCGCCCGTGGCCAGGTACAGGAAGCCGTCCGGGCCGAAGCTGACCAGGCCGCCGTAGTGGTTGGTGGCGCCGGGGTGGGGGATGCGGATGATTTCCAGCACCGCGGTCGGTTCGGCCAGGTTGCGGTTGGTGGAGGACACGCTGTGCCGTTCGACCACGATGTTGTTGCCGGCGTCGGTGTAGTAGATGAAGAACCAGCCGTTGCTGGCGTACTGGGGATCAAAGGCCATCGACAGCAGGCCGCCTTCGCCGGTGGCGGCGACCCGGTTGCGGATGTCGAGGAAGGGCGTGCCCAGCAGTGCGCCATCCTGCATCACGAGGATGCGGCCGCTGCGTTCGACGATGAACTGGCGCGCGTCGCCGGCGGGGGCGGCGAGGAACACGGCACCGCTCACGCTGGCCACTTCGCGCACGCCCAGCGCCAGGGTGCTGCTGCTGTAGCTGATGTTGACGACGGCGGTGCCGCCATCGGCCACGGTGGCGCTCTGGACCGGCGCGGCGGCGCTCCAGCTCAGGTTGCCGCTCAGGATGCTGTCTGCGGTGACGGTATAGCTGCCGGCCTTCAGTCCGGTCAGGGTCTGCCCCGCGCTGATGGTTTTTGCGTAGGATGCCGGGCCGCTGATGCGCACCGCCGCGGGCAGCCCGGCCGGCAGGTTGGCCAGGTTGACGGTCAGGGCGCCGTTGCCGGCTGGCTGCTTGTCGTCGTCCGAGCCGCCGCAGGCGGACAGCAGAAGCATGGCGAGCGCGGCCAGGATGGTTCGCAGGTGGGGTGTGAGCATGTCATCCTCCGCAGTGTCTTGAGCGATTGACAATACTGGCCGCCCCGGCGCCGGTCTGTGCGCCATCGCACGCCGTTCAGCGGGCAGTGGCGGCGGCCGGGGAGCCGCCGCGCACGGCTAGCAGATAGAACAGGAGCGAGGCCAGCGAACAGCCCAGCAGCAGCGAAAACAGCAGCGCCGGCGAGGAGTTGAACTGGAGCAGGGCGGCGATGGCGATGGGGCCGGCGGCGCGTGCGATCAGCGCCGGTCCGGCCAGGGCGCCGGAAATGGCGCCATAGTTGCGCGCGCCGAACAGGATCTGCGGCAAGGTGCCGCGCACGATGGTCAGAATGCCGATGGACAAGCCGTACAGCACGCAGAACAGCGCCACCGCCACCTGGTGCTGGCCCCAGAACAGCACGGCCAGCAAGGCACCCGGCAAGACCGCGAAGCAGAAAGTGCCGCTCGCCTGCGGGCGCGCGTGGCGGGCCATGCGCATCTCGCCGAGCCGGCCGGCCACTTGCATCGGCCCGATCAGCGCGGCCATCCACACCACGCTGGACAAGGCGTGGCCGTAGGATTGCAGGATGGGGATCAGGTGCGCCGACAGCGCCGAGAAGATGAAACTGTTGGCCGAAAATGCAAAGGCGAGCTTCCAGAAGGCGGGATGGCGCAGCGCCTGGCGCAGGCTGAAATCGGCGCCCGCCGCGGCTTGCTTGTGCATCTGGGCGGCTTCGGGCGGCGTGCTCAGCAACAAGTGCAGCGGCATGCACAGCAGCAGCTGGACCAGCCCGTAGGCCAGGTAGGTCGTGCGCCAGCCGGCGATGCCGTTCAGGTGCACCGTCAGGGGCCAGAACACGGTGCTGGCGAAGCCGCCGAACAGGGTGAGGGTGGAGATCGCCCGGCGCGCGCCCATGCCGAACTGGCGGTTGAGGGTGGCGAAGGCGGCGTCGTACAGCACGGCCGGCATGGCCGCGCCGAGCACGGTCCAGGCCAGGTAGTAAGCGGTGGCGCCCCGGGCCTGGCTCAGCATGATGAAGCCGAGGCCGCACAGCAGCGAGCCGCCGGCCATGACCAGGCGCCCGCCATGGCGGTCGATCAGGATGCCGGACGGGGTGGCGGTGAGGCCGGCCACCAGCAGGCACCAGGAAAAAGCGCCGAACACGGCGGCCCCCGGCAAGGCCAGTTCGCGCGCGATATCGTGGGCCACGACGGCGAAGGCGTAGTACAGCGTGCCCCAGGACAGGATCTGGGTGACGGCGAGAATGGCGATGGTGGCGACGGTGCGGGGAGGACGGTCCATGGGGTGGCAAGCTTGCGCGTGGTTGGCGCAAGGGCGCACCCGACGATTGTACGAGTATCCGAAAAATATTGCTGATGGTCATGTTCGGCCGCGAAGGGCGGCGCGGACTGGCGCGATCGGGGCCGCTTCAGGCGCTCAGCATCATCCGCTCGTGCAGCAGCGACTCGAACTCGTCGGGCGGCAGCGGTCCGCCGAACAGGAAACCCTGGCCGTAATCGCAGCCGGCCCGGCGCAGGATGTCGTATTGCTGTTCGGTTTCCACGCCTTCGGCAATGACTTTCAGGCCCAGCTTGTGCGCCATGACGATGATGGCCTCGCACAGCGCCACATTCGCTACGTCGTGCTCCAGGTTGTAGACGAAGGACTTGTCGATCTTGAGGTAATCCAGGTTGAACTTGCGCAGGTAGGACAGCGAGGAGTAACCGGTGCCGAAATCGTCGAGCGAAATCTTGATGCCGGCCTGCTGGAAGGCCAGCAACTGCTTCATCACCGCGCTGTTGGATGCCAGCAGCAGCCCCTCGGTGATCTCCAGCCCCACTTCGGGCGGGCCGGCGCTGCCGTTGAGATCGAACGAGTTGTCGGTCAGCCAGTGGCGGCAGTTTTCGCCATTGGTGTGATAGAACTGGGCCGGCGACACGTTGATGTTGACCGTCAGCTGCTTGTCGACACTGCGCCAGCGGCGCGCGTGCGCCAGCGCCTTGCGAAATACCCAGTTGCCGATCGTGACGATCTGGCCGGTGTGTTCGGCGATGGGGATGAAGTCGACCGGGCTGACCGCCCCGCGCGCCGGATGCTGCCAGCGCACCAGCGCCTCGGCCTTGCGGATGCGCCCGTCGTTCATGTCGACGATGGGCTGGAAATGGACCGCGAGCTGGTCTTCGTCGATGGCACGGCGCAACTCGTTGCTGATCGCCATGCGCGCCTGCGCCGCCTCCTGCATGCTGGGCGTGAAATAGGTGAAGCGGTTGCGGCCATTGTCCTTGGACTGGTACATGGCCTGGTCGGCGTTGCGCAGCAGCTCGCCCGCCGACTGCGCGTCGCGCGGGTATATGGTGATGCCGATGCTGGCCGAAATGTACGCCAGTTCATTTCCGAGCAGGAAAGGCTTGGCCAGGTCGTTGCGGATTTTCTGGGCCACGTCGGTGACCGTGTCGACATTGTGCAGTTCGCTCAGGGTGATGGTGAATTCGTCGCCGCCCAGGCGCGCCACGGTATCGCTCTCGCGCACATAGGTTTGCAGGCGCTGGCCGACCTGCTTGAGCAGCATGTCGCCCACCTGGTGGCCGAGCGTGTCGTTGATTTCCTTGAAGTGGTCGAGGTCGATGAACAGCAGGGCCAGCGGCAGCCCGCTGCGGTGGGCTTTTTTGATGTCCATTTCCAGCCGGTCCTGGAACACATTGCGGTTGGGCAGGCCGGTCAGGCGGTCGATGTTCACTTCGCGCAGCGCCTGTTCGATCAGCTGGCGGTCGCGCACCTCGGTCGAGAGCGAATAGGCTTGCTGCTGCAAGGATGCAATCGTGCGCTGCAGCATGTGCACATTGGCCGCCGGATCGTAGCTCTCGGCCGGCAGCACATGGGTGTGCAGGGTGCACACTTCGTCGAACATGGGCGCGTCGGCGGCGGACGGAAAGGCGTTGAGCGGATAGGCGCACAGCAGCTCGAAATCGAACTGGCGCTGCAGGTTGTTGAAGAAGCGCTCGACCCGGATGGCGGCGTCGTGCTTGCCCACGGCATTGAGCGAGCAGTGCGAGGTGGCGCACAGGATCGCCACCATTTCGCCGAACACGCACACGCGGCCGCGATGCCGCTCGCTGGCCTTGCGGATGACGTTGCCGATGGCGGTGCGGAAGCGCCGCTCGTCGGGCATGCCACTGTCCATGAACATGGGCAGCATGTGGTCGGCATGCAAGGCCAGGTAGTCGCCGTTGGCGCTGCGGCCCTGCGCGTCGACCAGCCCGCGCGCGAACAGGTTCTCGTGCAGCATGTCGAGATGGCCGCTGGTGGCAATGGCAATGCCTTTGTCGCCGCGCTCGAGGGCGTCGCCGATGTAGTCGGCCAGGCCCTTGATGAGAAAAACGTCGTCCTCGTAAAACTGGACCAGATGATCGTTCATGCGATCCCCGCGAAGGGGTGATGGAACCAGTTAGACGCGGTCTTACCGGATAGGTTCCCCCGCCGGGCCAGAAATATGGCTGCGCCGGCGCATTTTTCGCACCACGCCCTGCGCATCGAGCAGCACGACGATCTCGTCGAAGCCGGCGCCGGGCACCGCCAGCTGGTACAGCCAGGCTTCGTACCCGCTGTCGAAGCGCACCTTGTGCGTGGGCCCCAGGCTGGCCAGCAGGCTGGCGCGGGTCGACTCGCCCGGGCGGATGGCAGCGGCCACCTGCGCCGCGCTCACCTGCGTGCCCGGCGGCGGTGCCGGCATGCTGGCGCAGGCGCCCAGCAGGGCCGCCAGCAATGCCAGGCACGGGCGGGCCGGGTTCATGGCGCGCCCCGCGGCGCATCGTCCATGTAGTCGAATTCGACGATGCTGTCATCGGGCCAGGCGGGGTCGAAAATCGGCGCGTAGTAGCTGCGCTCGAGCAGCACCTGGCAGTCGCAAAAGCGCAAGTCGGACGCAGCCAGCCGGCCGCCGGCGTACAGCATGCGGAAGGGCAGCACCTCGCTACGCGCGCCGTGGCGCACGGTCACGGCGAACACGGCACGATCGGTGAAGAACAGGTAGTTGCCGTCGGCGCTGTTGCACACCTGGTCGGCGCTGCTCAGTGCGTCCGACAGCCAGCCGAAGATGGGCGAGCTGTTCGACACCAGGCCCGCTTCGATGCCGGCCCGGCATTCGAGCCGCAGGTCGCCCAGCCGGCGCGTGCCGGGCGCCAGGCCGGGGCTGTGGATGGCGGCGCGCCAGGTCAGGCTGTCGCCGCGCCGGTTGGCCACCACGGCGGCGTCTTCGCGCACGGCCTGTTCGTTATGCGGCAGCACGAAGCTGTGGTCCGCATCGAGCGCCAGCGGCACGCTGACGCGCTCGCCCGCGATGCGCAGCGCCACTCCGGCCATGTCGGTGCCGGGCAGGCGCGGCAGCAGGCGGAAACGCAGGCTGGCGGCGGGCGCGAGCGCACGGTCGCGCTCGAAACGGGCTACCCCGGCCAGCATCTTGCGGTAGGACTTGTCGACCGGATCGCGCACGTAGGGAACGATCACGGTCTGGATGGGCGCGGCCACGGGCGCCGGGGCCGCGCGCGCGGGCAGGCATGCCATGGCAAGGATGGCAACAACAATGCGGGACAATGATGGCAGGGACATCAGTCCGGCCGGCGGCGCCGGTGTGGCGCCGTCCGGCTTGGGGCTAGGCCGGGGGCTTACCAGCGGCGCAGGCGGCCGGTATCGAGGTGGACGAATTGCGAATCCGGGTAGTAGCCGACGCCGCCGCCGCGCGCGTTGAGCGCCGCCTTGTGCACATGCGACAGGCTCTTGCCCGGCATGCGGATGTCGATGGCCTTGCCTTCGAGGTGCATGCTGTGGCGCGCCACGCCATCGCTGGCCGCGGCCAGTTTCAGGTTGGTTTCGGGCGAGCGGTAACCGGAAATGACGTGCAGGACCGGATCGCTGCCGAGCTGGGTGCTGACCCTGTTGAGCAGCACCAGCAGTTGCGGGTCGATTTCGGCCACGGTGTTGCTGCGGTGGTCGCGCAACAGCTTGTTGATGTCGGTGAGCGACTCGGGCAGGAACTGGCCCTCGGCCCAGAACACGCTGCGCAGGCTTTCGCCCGTGTGGGTGTTATACAGGCGCAAGGTGCGTTCGCCTGATGCAGCCTTGGCGCTACGGGCCATGGCGGGAAGACTCAGTGCCGATGCCAGTACAACCGAACTCTTCAGAAAGGAGCGGCGTGGGTTCATGATCGATCCTTACGCTTATACACGAATGACCATCATACACACCCTCGGCGCCGCGCGCACGCAATTACGCGCGCAAACGGAAAAAGAGTCAAGCGGAGCTAACACAAACAATGTTGGCAAATGTGGTGAAATTGTCACGGACCAATTTGATACCTTTTCATAGAGGAAACGAAACAAGCTTTGGTGAAACCATCAAAAATATGAATTATTTACGTTGAGAATATTGCTACAACAATTATTTCCTTTGCTATAGTCTTTTGCACTTTTAAGAAAAGTAGCAAGCAGGCACCTCGACCTGTACGCCCATTGATCGAAATAATTCAAACATAAGGCATGAGATGAATCGCACAGTCACCCCGCTGGGTACCCCACGGCGCGCCACCCGCGCACTCCAAACGATCGCTGCAGCAGCCGCACTGATGTGCGCACTGCCGGCCATGGCCGGTCCTATCACCTTCGAATCGGTCCAGCCCAACGCTCTCGTCAACGGCGAATCTGTCAGCGAGGGCGGCTACAACATGCTGGTTCTCGGCAGCCCGATTGCCGATGAGCTGAGCCTGACCGGTCCGTTCGCCGCGATCGCCAACAGCAACGATCCGGATACCTGTTTCTCGATCGGCTGCCCGGCGGGCGCCAGCGGAAATTTCCTTGCGGTTATCAATGATGGCGGCGTGAAATTCACGCGTTCCGGCCACCAGTTCCAGGTCGGCGGCCTGAGCCTGGCATTCCTGCCACCGGTCAGCGTTCCTGACGGCAACTATGGCTTGCTGCAATTCTCCGGCATCCGTGCCGACGGCACCGTGGTGTCGAGCACCTCGGAATTCCCTGGCCAGAACGCCGGCGGCAGCTTCACCTTCGGCTCGGCCCTGATCGACCAGAAATTCCGCAATGAAGTGCTGACCAGCCTGACCGTCAACGCCTGCCTGTTCGACGGCAATGGCGGCTGCTTCAACTCGCTGGCCAATCCGGCCAACGGCCAGGCCCAGTTCGCGCTGGACGACATCAGCTTCAACGCCGTGCCGGAACCGGGATCGTTCCTGCTGGTGGGCCTGGGTATCGGCGCCATCACCCTGACGCGCCGCCGCAAGGCTGGCAGCACCACCCCATCGACCCCGGTTACCCTCTAAGCACGCAAGGAATTCCACTATGACACTCCGCCCCGTTTCCCTTGCCGTCATGCTGATGCTGGCTGGCCTCGCCACCACCACCTCCGCTGACGAAGTACGCCGTTCCTACATCGTGCAACTGGTCGACAAGCCGGTCGCCACCTACACCGGCCAGGTCGCCGGCTTCGCCGCCACCAAGCCGGCCGAAGGCCAGCGCCTGGACGTCGACGCGACCGATGTGCAGAACTACATCACCTACCTCGAAACCAAGAAATCGAAAGTCCTCAGCGGCGTCAACGCGGCCCAGGTCACCCACAAGTTCAACGTTGTCTTCAACGGCTTTTCGGCCCTGCTGACCGACGCCGAAGTGCGCGCGCTGAAAAAAGATGCGGGCGTGGCCAACATCACGGCCGACTCCATCATGCAGATGGACACCAACTACACCCCGACCTTCCTCGGCCTGGATAAAACCGGCGGCCTGTGGGAACAGGTTGGCGGCAAGGTGGCCGCGGGCGAGAACATCGTCATCGGCATCGTCGACAGCGGCGTGTGGCCGGAAAATGCCTCGTTCGCCGACAAGGTCGACGCCAACGGCGTGCCGAGCCACTCGGGCACCACCCTGGCCTACGGCGCGCCGCCGTCGACCTGGAAAGGCAGCTGCGACACCGGCGAAGGCTTCGCCCTGACCAATTGCAACAACAAGCTGATCGGCGCGCGCTACTTCAAGTCGCCTACCCAGGCCCTGCACTGGACCGAATTTAACTCCCCGCGCGACTCGGTCGCCGGCGCCGAAGGCCATGGCGGCCACGGTACCCACACCTCGACCACCGCCGGCGGCAATGCCAACACCCCGATCGTCAACGGCGGCCTGACCCTCGGTCTTGCCAGCGGCATCGCGCCGCGCGCCCGCATCGCCTCGTACAAGGTGTGCTGGACCGACGCCACCTCCGGCAAGAACGGCTGCGCCACCGCCAACAGCGTGGCCGCGATCGAGCAAGCCGTCAAGGACGGCGTGAACGTGATCAACTTCTCGATCGGCCCGAACGCCGGCGGCGGCGCTTTCAACGAAGCGACCGAAGTGGCCTTCCTCGGCGCAGCCAGCGCTGGCGTGTTCGTGGCAGCCTCGGGCGGCAATTCCGGCCCTGGCGTGGCCACGCCCGCCCCGGTATCGCACATCAGCCCATGGCTGACCACGGTCGGCAACTCTTCCCACAACCGCCTGTTCGTCGGTACCGCCACGCTGGGTGACGGCACCAAGCTGACCGGTTCGTCGAGCAATGCCTCGACCGGCACGGCGCCGCTGATCCTGGCGCGCGACGCCGGCCTGGCCGGTGTCGATCCGGCCCTGCCGAAACTGCTGCAATGCTTCGGCGCGGCCGATGGCGAGCAGCCCCTGATCGATCCGGCCAAGGTGGCCGGCAAGATCCTGGTCTGCGACCGCGGCGCCAACGTGCTGGTCAACAAGAGCCAGAATGCCAAGGATGCCGGCGCTGTCGGCGCGATCATCGCCAACGTCGTCGTGACCAACAACGCCATCCTCAACCAGTCGCATTCGCTGTCGACCGTGCACCTGCCGGTCGCTGAAGGCACCACGCTGAAAAGCTACATCGTCGCCAACCCGACCAGTGCCGTCGCTTCGCTGGGCGACCTGAAAGGCGTGATCAATCCGAACGTGGCGGCACCGGTGATGAGCGGCAGTTCCTCGCGCGGACCGAACGTGGCCAACGCCAATATCCTGAAACCGGACGTCACCGCACCGGGCAGCGACGTGCTGGCCGGCGTCACCGCCGACCTGACCCGCGCGCAGCGCGATGCGATTGCCGCCGGCAACCCGTCGACCATGTCCGACTGGGCCTTCTACTCGGGTACCTCGATGGCCAGCCCGCACGTGGCCGGCCTGGCCGCGCTGCTCAAGCAGCTGCACCCGACCTGGTCGCCAGCGGCGATCAAATCGGCGCTGATGACCAGCGCCGGCAGCACCCAGCCGGACGGCGTGACCGCGGGCGTGAAGTGGGATACCACCGCCAAAGCCACCGGCACCTTGCCATGGGGCCAGGGCGCCGGCCACGTGACGCCGAACGGCGCCGCCAATCCGGGCCTGGTGTACGACGCCAGCGAGATCGACTACGCACGCTTCCTGTGCGGCCTCAATGCCGGCGTGTACAGCGCCGCGACATGCCAGGCGATCGGCACCATCCAGCCGTACAACCTGAACCTGGCGTCGCTGACCGCCAGTAACGTGCTGGGCAGCCTGACCCTGAGCCGTACCGTGACCAACGTCGGCACCACCGCCGCGACCTACAACGCCACGGCTAACCTGCCTGGCTACAAGGTCGAGGTGCAACCGCCGACGCTGACCATCGGCGCCGGCCAGAAAGCCAGCTTCAAGGTCAAGGTCACCCGCATCGATGCCCCGGTCGACACCTGGACCTACGGCAGCCTGGTCTGGTCCGACGGCGTGACCAACGTGCGCAGCCCGCTGACGGTGCGCGGTTCGGCCCTGGCGGCAGCAGCTTCCGTGTCGAGCGAATTTGCCACCGGCAGCAAGCTGATCACCATCGGCACCGGCTTCACCGGCGCCATGACGGCGGTCAAATCGGGCCTGCTGCCTGCGGTCGTGGAAACGCGTACCATCGGCGAATCGGGCACCGACGGCGACATCTACCAGGCAGCCTGCCTGGCCGGCGGCGGTCCTGGCGTGAACGTGCACACGGTCAACGTGCCAGCATCGACCATGGCCGCGCGCTTCTCCCTGTTCAACGACGACACCAGCGGCGGCGCGGCATCCGACCTGGACCTGATCGTGGTTGGCCCGAACGGCGCCATCAGCTCGAGCGGCAACGGCGGCTCGAACGAGCGCGTGCAACTGGTTTCGCCGGCAGCGGGCGCCTACAAGGTGTGCGTGATCGGCTACGAGCCAGCCGGCGGCGAAGCCGAGTACAAGCTGTCGTCGTGGGTCCTGCCGGCAGGCGCCACCAACGGCAACTTCAAGGCACTGGTACCGGCGTATTCGTATGTCGGCGGCACCGGCACGGTCAGCATGAGCTGGTCGGGCCTGGCGGCCAACCAGCGTCACCTGGGCGCACTGCGTTATGTAGTGGCAGGCGCTACCCAGGGCATGACGATGGTTGAAGTCAATACCGACGATCCGCTGCCACAGTTCGACGCACCGCGTCGCGCCGCGGCACCGGCGAAGTAAGCTTGGCAAGAGCAGGCGCGCCGCACGGCGCGCCTGTGAAAAAAGGCTGCGGCATTCTTGCCCGCAGCCTTTTTTTATGGAGCGCCGCCGCTTGCAGCGGCGCTATTCGTCAGCGTGCGTCGACCCCGCCCAGGCTGCGCTGTTGCAGCACGCAGCGTCCGGCGCTGCAGGTCGCGCCCGGGTCCTGTTCGACCGAGCAGGTCGACATCATGCCGCTCTTTTCGTTCACTTTCTTTTCGGCGGCCGCCTGTTCGGCCGCCAGGCGCGCCAGTAGCTCACCGTTGCTGCGCTTGGTCGACCATGGCAGGAAGCCGGCCGGTCCGCCGCAGGCCTTGCTGCCGACCGGCAGGGTACGGCACTGGCTGGCGTTGTCGCAGGCGGCGTCGCCGATCTCGGCCGTGATGCGCGCGCCGAGCGAACTGGCCGCATCGCCGGCAGCGGCCGGCGCCGGCGTGGCAGGTGCCGCAGGTGCGGCCGGCGTCGCCGGCGTTGCCGCCGCGGACGTGTTGGAAGGTTCGCTGCAGGCGGTGCCTGCGGCGATCAGCGCGGCTGCGAAGCACAGGCGCAGGAAGGAGGAGGGGATATGTTTTTTCATGCCCCATCATCCCGGATCGATGCGCCCTTGGCAAGCGTGGCACGATTCGCCGCTGCCTGGCGTCAGTTGCGTCCCGCCATCACGCCGCCATCCACATCCCACACCGCGCCGGTGACCCAGGCCGCTTGGTTCGACAGCAGGAAGGCCACCGTGTGGGCGATATCCTGCGCCGTGCCGATGCGTCCGATCGGGTGGAAGCCGTTAAAGCCCTGCAGCGCGGCCGCCACCTGGTCCTTGGGAATGAAGCCTTCGTACACCGGCGTATCGACCACGGCCGGCGAGACGGCATTGACGCGGATTTGATGCGGCGCCAGTTCCATCGCCAGGTGCTGGGTCAGCGCGTGGATGCCGGCCTTGGCCATCGAATAGGCCGACGACGGCGTGGCGGCGACCGCCTGGCGCGCCCACATCGAGCCGATGTTGACGATCGCGCCCGGCGCCCCGCGCGCCACCATGGACGCCACCACCGACTGGGTCAGGAAGAAAATGCCGCGGTTGATCGCCTGGTACTGGTCGTAGTCGGACGCGCTGTGCTCTAGGAATGGCTTGGGAAAAAAGATGCCGGCGGCGTTCAGGATCAGGTTGATGTGCGGGTGGTCGGCCGCCAGTTGCTGGCGCAGGCGCGCCAGGTCGGCCTCGTTGCCGATGTCGCCGGCCAGGGTGTGCACGCGGCCGGGGGCGTCGAGCTCGTCGGCGGCGCGCGCGTTCTTGGCGGCGTCGCGCCCGAGCAGCACCACCGCGCCGCCGCCGCGCACCACCAGACGGGCCGAGGCCAGGCCCATGCCGCTGTTGCCGCCGATGGCGAGAAGAGTTTGTCCTGCAAATGCGGTGTTCATGAGATACCTTTCTATACCAACTAGTTGGTAGGTTGATGTTGCCAAAAAAATGCCGGCCAATGCCGGCAACGGTGATGCCGGATCAGACCAGCATGTTCGATACGTAGGTGGTGCCGGCCAGGGCCGGGCTGTGGTCGCTGCCGAAGCCGCGCCCGACCATCATCGCCCCTTCCAGCGCGCTGAGCAGCCCGTAGGCTTGCGCCTCGGCACTGCCGCGCACGCGCAGCAAGCCGGCGCGTTCGCCCTCGAGGATGGTCTTGCCCAGCCAGTCCAGGTTCATCTGGAAAAAATCGCGCACTTCAAGCGCCACCTCGGGCGACATGGCCGCCGCTTCCGCGCCCAGGATGCCGCACACGCACAGGCGCCGGTCCTGCTGGTAGGTGGCCGCGAACAGCTCGCCGTAGCGGGCCAGCCGCGCGGGCGCGTCCTCGCCGGTCTGGTCGATGGCGCGCAGCAGGGTGGCGAAACGGTCGCCATAGCGCTGCACGATGGTGTGCACCAGATCGGCCTTGGTGCGGAAATGGTGATGAATGCTGGGCTTCTTGATGTCGATTTCGCGCGCGATGTCATCGTACGAAAAGCCGTTATAGCCGTACTGCTGGATCAGCCGCTGGGCCGCGTCGACCACCCGCTCGGCCGACGCCGACAATTCAGAAAATCGTTTTACCATCTTGCCTCCGCTTGCCTACCAACTAGTAGGTTTGCATCATGCCGAAGGTCGGGCGCGGCGTCAAGCGCTTTTGGCGGGGGCGACCGGCTGCAGCACCGGCAGGGCGGCCAGATGGGTCGCCAGGAAATCGATGCAGGCGCGCAAACGCGGCGCCATGTGGCGCGCGCTCGGCACCAGCAGCTGCACCGGCAGCGGCGCCGGTTCGCTCTCGGGCAGCAGGCGCACCAGGGTGCCGGCGGCGAGCTGTTCGGCCACCTGGTACGACAATGGACGGCCGATGCCGCGCCCGGCCTGCACCGCCAGCAGCATGGTATCGATTTCGTTGACGATCAGGCGCGGCGCCAGGCGCACCGCGAATTCGCGTCCATCGTCGCGCCCGGCCTCCAGGAAACGCCATTCGGTGGCCGTGCGCTGCTCGGAAAAGATGATGTCGTGCGCGTCGAGTTCGCGCGGGCTGGACGGGGTGCCGCGCCGCGCCAGGTAGGCCGGGCTGGCCACCAGCATGCGCCGCACCTGGCCCACCTGGCGCGCCATCATGCCGGTGTCGGGCAGCGGGCCGATGCGCACCGCCAGGTCGAGACCGTGTTCGATCATGTCCAGGTTGCGGTCGTTGAACACCAGTTCGACCTGCAAAGCCGGATGCAGGTCGAGAAAATCGATCATCGCAGGGGCCACGTGGCGCCGCCCGAACACGGCCGGCACGGTGATGCGCAGGCGCCCGCGCAGGGGGCCGTCGCCGTCCTCGCGCACGGCGTCGTCGTAGTCGGCCAGCACGCGGCGCGCCATCTCGGCCAGGCGCAGGCCCGCTTCGGTGGCGGCCAGGCGGCGCGTGGTGCGCTCCACCAGGCGCGCGCCGACCCGCTCTTCCAGCGCGGCCAGCGCGCGCGTGACGGCCGGAGCCGAGCGGCGCAGGCGCCGTGCCGCGCCGCTCAGGCTGCCCGCGTCGAGGATCGCCACGAAAATTTGCAATTCATCGAACCGGTCCATGCATTCTTCCACCAATTGAAATAATCATTTTCAATTTATCACTATTCTCGTTAAAGCGTGCAAGGGATAGCATGTGTTTCCTGTTCCTTTCCGGATCACTTTTTGAATCGAGACGCCATGCAAACCACTTCCCTGATCCTCCACGGCCTGACGGTGTCCGGCCATGTGCACCGTGTCGAGCTGCTGCTGCGCATGCTCGGGCTGCCGTTCACGTTCGTGCCGGCGCCGGCCGAGGTGCGCGACAGCGCCGCCTTCCGCGCGCTCAATCCGCTCGGACAGATCCCGGTGCTGCAAGATGGCGAGCTGGTCATCAACGACAGCAATGCGATCCTGGTCTACCTGGCCAGGCGCTACGCGCCCGGCAGCGACTGGCTGCCCGAGGACCCGGTTGGGGCCGCCAGCGTTCAGCGCTGGCTGTCGATCGCGGCCGGCGAGCTGGCCTTCGGTCCGGCCAAGGCGCGCGCCAACGCGCTGTGGAACGTTCCGGCCGACCTGGTCCAGACCAGCGCCGTGGCGCAGCGCCTGCTGGCCTTCATGGACCAGCATGTGACAGCGCACAGCTTCCTGGCGGCCGGGCATGCCACCGTGGCCGACCTGGCCTGCTACAGCTACGTGGCGCATGCGCCGGAAGGCGGCATCGCGCTGGCGCCGTATCCCGCGCTGCGCGCCTGGCTGGCGCGGATCGAAGCCCTGCCGGGGTTTGTGGCCCTGCCCGCCTCGCCGCTGCCGGCCGCCGCATGAACACGCCGTTCCACGAAGGCGAGCTCAGGGCGCAGGCGCTCGCTGGCGTGAGCAGTTCCGGCAACGGCATCCGCGCCTTCATGCCGGACCAGCACCGTGATTTTTTCGCGGCGCTGCCGTTCGTGCTGATGGGAACCCTCGACGCCGATGGCCGTCCGCGCGCCCGCGTGCTAAGTGGCAAGCCCGGCTTCATCGACAGTCCCGATCCGGCCACCCTGCGCCTTGCCGTGGGCGGGGGCGGCATGCAGGCTGGGCGGGCGGTCGGGCTGCTGGGGCTCGACTTCGCCACGCGCCGGCGCAACCGCGTCAATGGCGTGGTGCGCAGGGTGGACGGGGGCGCGTTGCTGATCGATGTGCGCGAGAGTTTCGGCAACTGCCCGCAGCACATCGTGCTGCGCGACGTGCAAGCGGTAGCGGCTGTGCCGGCGGTGGTGCGCGAGTTCGACGGGTTGGACGAGCGCGCCATGATCGCGCGCGCCGAGACCTTCTTCATTGCCACCAGCGGCGGCGCACACGGCGTCGATATCTCGCACCGTGGCGGGCCGATGGGTTTCGTGCGGATCGAAGGCGACACCTTGATCGTGCCCGATTTCGGCGGCAACCGGTTCTTCAATACCCTGGGCAATTTGCTGCTCGACCCGCGCGCGGCGCTGCTGTTCATCGATGACGCCAGCGGCGCCGTGCTTGAACTCGAAGGCCGGGTGGAGATTGTGTGGGAAGACGGTCCCGCCGCGCCGGGGCAGGGCGGCGGACGGCACTGGCGCTTCACGGCCGAGCGCGGCCGCATCACGCACGGCGCCCTCGCGCTGCGCTGGACCCGGCGGCAATAATTTCCTAACCGGGGCCGGAGCGCAGCGCCGACAGCAGGGACTGAGCGTGCCCTAGCCCGCGGCGAGCGCGCGCAGGGCGATGCCTGTCATGTACGAGCCGTAGGTCCCCAGCGCATAGCCCAGCACGGCGAGCAGCACGCCGACCGGCGCCAGGGCAGGGTGGAAGGCGCTGGCAACCACCGGGGCCGATGCCGCGGCCCCGATGTTGGCCTGCGACCCGACCGCCATCATGAACAGTGGCGCCTTGATCAGCTTGGCCATCAGGATCATCAAGCCACCGTGGAAGAAGATCCAGATGAAGCCCAGCAGGAACAGCCAGGGGCGCTCGAGCAGGGCGGCCAGGTCCATCTGCATGCCGATCGTGGCGATCAGCACATACAGCATCACCGAGCCGATCCGCGAGGCGCCCGCGCCTTCATAGGTGCGGGCCTTGGTGAAGCTGAGCAGCAGGCCGATGGTCGTGGCGATCACGACGATCCAGAAAAAGCCGGAGGTCAGGCTGTAGTCCTGCAGGCGCCATTCGGCAGGCAGGGTGGCGATCCAGCCGACCAGCAGTTGCGACAGGAAATGCGACAGCCCGGTGGCGCCGAAGCCGATGGCAAGAATCACCATGATGTCGGCCATGGTCGGGATGCGGATGTGCTGCGCCTGGTATTGCTCGATGCTGTCTCGCAAGCGGTTGAGCGCCGTCAGGTCGGCGCCGGTCCAGCGGTCGAACACGGCGGCGCGGCTGGCCAGAAACAGCAGGATCGCGGTCCACAGGTTACCCACCAGCACATCGACGGCGACGAACTGGCCGAACATGGTCGCGTCCACATTGAACACCTCGCGCATGGCGGCCTGGTTGGCGCCGCCGCCGATCCAGGAACCGGCCACGGTGGTCATGCCGCGCCAGGTGTCGCCGGCCACGGTGTCAGGGTGGATCAGGCGCATCGCCTCGAACGACACGAGGGCGCCGAGCATGACGCCGACCGTCCCCGTCAGGAACATGATGACCGCTTTCGGCCCCAGCCGGACGATGGCCTTGAAATCGATCGCCACGCACAGCAGCACAAGGGAGCTGGGCAGCAGGTAGTCGCGCGCCATCGGGTACAGCTTCGACGCTGTGCCATCGATCACGCCGAGGGTGTTCAGCAGCGACGGTATCAGGTAGCACAGCAGCAGGGCCGGCACGTAACTGTAGAATTTCTTCCAGAAGCCATCCTGACGCGAAGCAGTCCACATCACGGTGCCGAGAATGACGGCGAGCATGCCGAGGATGACGGCATCGTTGGTGATCATGGGAACAGGGGCAGGGGGCATGCGGGCTCCAGGGTATTGACATAAGGACCGATGCAGGCGTGCATTGGCGGCTCGGAAATCGAGAACCAGCGAGTATCGCCGGGCTCGCCGCCAGCGTCAACCGTGCGAAGACCGGGCTGGTGCAGGGAGCCTGGCGCCGCGGCAGCAAGAAACTGTTCGCGGTCTCTTGACTGTCCGATCCCGACCAGTTGCTGGCGCTGATGCGCAAGAAGGGCGCCGGCCAGACCTGCCATGCCTTCGCTTGCCCGGAGTTCGCTGGGCAGGAAACCGGCTTGCGTGCAGCGCTGGCCGAGGTGGCCGGGCGCATGCGCGAAGTGGTCCTGTATTCACGCGAGGCGCAAGCCGCGTTCGTGGAAGAGCACGACGGGCATCAGTTCATCCTCTCGGTGAAGTGAGGCCCGCCGCCATGCCGGGTCAGAACTTGTAACGCAGCCCGGCCAGCACTTCGCGTCCGGTCACGTTGTTGACCACCACGCTGTTGCGGGCGCGGCTGGCGAACTGGTCGTTCTCCTCGTTGGTCAGGTTCACGCCTTCCAGGGTCAGCTCCAGCTTGTCGTTGACCTTGTACGATAGCGACACATCGACGTTGAAGGTCTTGTTCTTGCCCTCGACATCGTTGTTGTTCTGGCCCGGCACGCGCGTGACGAAACCGGCGCGCTGCGAGGTCGATACGCGTGCGCTCAACTTGCCGTCATCGTAGTACACGGTGGCATTCCACGATTTGGGCGACAGGTTCAGCAGGTCGTCGGTGACGGTCTGGTTGCTGGCCGGCGAAACCACGTATTCCATCTTCGACTTGACATAGGTGTAGTTCAGCAAGCTGCCGAAGTTGCGGCCCCAGCCCGGCAGGAAGGTGAACGGTTGCTGGTAGTTCAGTTCCAGCCCGCGCAGCTTGCCGCCTTCGGTATTGATCGGCGCCGTGAACTGGAAGACTTCATCGCCCGTCATGTTGGTCGGCAGCAGCGACAGCGGCAAGCCCGTATCCTTGAACTTCACATCGTTGCGGATGCTCTGGATGTAGGTGGCGATGTTCTTCTGGAACAGGCCCAGGCCGATGAAGGCGTTCTTGTCGAAGTACCACTCGAAGCTGGTGTCGAAGGCCTTGGCGCGGAAGGGTTTCAGCATCGGATTGCCGCTGGTGATCGACAGGGTGCCGGTGGTGGCGACGCTGCCGCCCGGCGTCAGATTGGCCAGCTGCGGCCGCGACATTACCTTGGCGGCGGCGCCGCGCACGATGAAATTCCTGGTGATATTGGCGGCGATGTTGAACGATGGCAGCACGTCGTGGTAGTCGTTGTCGACCGTGACCGCGGTGCCGTTGCCGACGGCCTGGTAGCCGGTCGAACTCTGCTGCGTCTCGACATAGCGCACCCCCAGGTTGCCGCGCAGCGGAATGCCGCCCAGCTCGCTGGTGAACTCGCCCATCAGGAACAGGCCGTTGTCTTCCTCGCTGACCGAGCGGTTGTTGCCGCGCGCATTGGCGTTACTGATCGACGACAGGGTGAAGTCGCCGGGGCCGCCGGCCGGACCGCTCTTGATGCAGTTGCAGTAGATGTCGTAGGCCTGGGCGATGGCGTTCAGGTTGGGCAGCACCCAGGCGGTCGGTGTGCCGGCCGGCATGCCGAGACCCTTGCCGAAGCCGTTGATCTGGGTGCTCAAGCTGGCCGCCGATGCGCCCGCCGGCGCGGCGAAGATGGTGTCGCCCTGGTTCACGCGGCGGAATTCGTAGGAATCGAATTCAAACTTTTTATAGTCGGCGCCGGCTTTCAGGGTGAACTTGTCGGGCACCACGTCCCAGGTGAGGTCGATGTGGCCGACGTCGTTGCGGTTGTTGGCGCCTTGCGGACGCATGCGGATTTCGCTCGGGCTGGTGTTGGGGATGCTCGATGGCTGGGCGCCGCTGGCCACCTGCGGCACGCCGACTATTCCCAGCGCGCCGCCCGGCTGGCTGACGTTGAACGGGTAATTGATGCTCGGCAGGCGGTCGTTGCCGCGCAAGTCGATGCGGTAGCCGTTGACGTTGAGCGCGTCGAGCGTGGTGGTGGTCTGGATCGGATTGCGGAACTTGGAGGTCGCGCGGCCGACCCGGGCGTTCAGGCGCATGGTCTGGTTCAGGTCGTGCTCGAACGTCAGGGTCGGCTGGGTAAAGGTGGTGTTGAGTTCGTCGTAGCGCGATTCGGCGCGGATGTCGACCCCGTTGTAGGTGCCGTGCAGGAGTGCGCCGTTGGGCGCGTAGGCGGCGTCGATGACGCTGGTCTGGGGCTTGCCGCCCTGGGTGCCGCCGCGGCTGAACGAGGTGGCCTGCAGATAGTCTTCCTGGCGCGTGGCGTCGAGCTTGGAGTACAGCATATCGAGCGTCAGGCGCGTGCCGGCGACCGGACGCCACTGGACCGAGGCGGTCAGGCCGAGGCGGTCCTGGTCGTGCGTCAGGCGGCCGTAGCGCGGAATGCGCGGGGCGAAGTTGCCGGCGCTGCTGGCGGCGTTGTAGGCGGCTACCGCGCCCGGGCTGTTCGGCAGGCGCGCCACGCCCTGGGCTGCCGGGCCGCAGGTGGTGGCGGTCGAGTTGGCCGGGTTGGCGGCCATGCCCATCGGCGCGCACCAGCCGCCCGAGGAGGGGCCGTTATCCCAGCGCACGGTGCTGAAGCCTTCTTCATACACCTGGCGCCTGGAATAGGCGCCCGAGACCAGCACGCCGAGCTTGCGGTCGGCGAAGGTGTTCGAGAGCAGGAAGGCGACGCGCGGATCGGTTTTTTCGGACAGGTCGTTGTAGCGGCCCTTGAGCATGACGGTCGCGTTGAAACCCTTCAGGTCGAACGGGCGCATGGTTTGCAGGTCGACCGTGGCGCCGAGCGAGCCTTCGTCGACGTCGGCCGAGGAGCTCTTGCGCACAGTGAGGGAACTGAACAGTTCGGCGGCGAAGACGTTGAAGTCGAAGCCGCGCGAGCGGTTGGCGCCGCCCGAGCTGTCGGTGCCGCCGGTGGTGGCCAGGCCCTCGACGCCGTTGATGCGCACGCGGGTGAAATCCTGGCCCAGGCCGCGCACGGTGATGTTGCGGCCTTCGCCGGCATCGCGGTCGATGACCACGCCGGGGACGCGCTGCAGGGACTCGGCCAGGTTGGTGTCCGGGAACTTGCCCATGTCTTCGGACTTGATGACATCGACGATGCCGAAGTCTTCTTTTTTCTTGTTGAGGGCGCTCTCGAGCGAGGCGCGCAAGCCCGTCACGACGACGGTCTGGGCTTGTTCGGCGGGAACGGCGCTGGTCTGGGCATAGGCCCCGCTGATCGCCATGGCTGTGACGGATGTGCTGCCCACGAGGCGCACGGCGAATTTGCCGAGCGCGCGGGTCTGGTCGGTGATGCGCATGCTGCTGTCTCCTATCGTTATTAGAATACAGCCGGATGCCGCGCGGTCTTGATGCCGCTGATCCAACAACCGGCCGGGTTACCGCCGCGCCGATTTGTCCGTCATTCCCGCGAAGGGCTCGCCGCCCGCGCGGTAATGACGAGAGTTCCCGTGGCGCCTGGCTTTTTGCTGCCAGTTAATTAAGCGGTTGACCAATTCTAGGCCGGTTTATAAATTTGCACAATTGGTCAGACCAAAATCTTGTTATGGTCCGACCGATTTGTGGTTTTTATGGCGTAACGGCCACGTTCACAGTGACCGGATTGCCCGCGCGCGCCGCCGCCGCGACCAGGTAGCGTTCCCAGTCCTGGCCCGTGAGGATCTCGCCCGAACGGCTCCACGCCGCGCCCGCGTAATAGCGCAAGGGCTGGCCCGAGGCGACCGGCGCGACCACCAGGTGGTTGAGCGGGTCTTCGGTGAAACCGGTGGCCGACGGCAGCACGATGGCGGTGCCCATGGCGCCGTTGCTGGCCTGCTCCACCCACTGCATCAGGATGCCCGGCGCCTTGTTGCCGGCCTTGATGGTCGGATTCTGGCCCTTGTCGGTCGGGGTCTTGTTCAGGCCCAGCGCGACGTCGATGCCCGCCTTGCCGGCGAAGGTGAAGGTGCTGTCGATGCGGTCCAGATAGTGCCCGGCGTCGACCGTGAAGCGCTTGACCTCGGACACGGCGGTGCCGCCCGCGTCCCAGCTGTCGTAGCTGAGCTCGAAGATGGCGCGCACCGGGCCGTTGGCCAGCACTTTCCAGCCGCTGAAGTTCCTGCTGGTGAACAGCACGGTGCCATCCCACACCCCGCTGCCGCCGGCGCCGCGCGTCTTGCCGACGTTGTACATGTCCATGCCTTCGCCTTCATCCTTGTGATAATGGTCGTGGCCCTTGTTGTACCAGCGGTCGACGACCGGATACGGCACTCGCTTGAACCAGATATCGAGCCCGCTGGTGACCAGCACTTCCTTGGCGCCGGGGCTGGACGCCGGCGCGCCCAGGGCCGGGCCGTAGGTGCGGTGCGCCAGCTTGTCGTTTTCCCAGGCGAAGTCGTCCAGCCGCTCCGGCACGAAGCGGGCGAAGGCCTTCACCGGAAACGGCGGCGCCACCGTGTCGATTTTCTCGACCGTGAAGATGGCGCGCTTCTCGCCGGCCGCGAAGCTGTGCTGGAAAATCAGCTCGCCGTAAGCGATGCCGACGTTTTTCGGGTCCTTGGCCAGCGGCGCGATATTGGTCACCTGGTAAGGCAAGACGCGGCCGGCCGCATTCTTGACGGCGATGCGCTGGATCAGCGCGCCGGGCAGGGCGCGGTTGATCTCGCTCCACGGCAGGACGATGGTTTCCGACGGCCGTTCGATGTCGAGCTCATGGCTGACAGTGATGGTGGCCGCCGGGCCGGCCTGCACCAGCGGGGACGCCGCCGCGGCGGCCAGGACAAAGATGGCGAGTGATTGGGACATGGCGCTCTCAGTGATGTTCGCGGTAGTTGGTCTGGCCGGCACCCTTGGGCATGTAGTGATAGGTGCGCACCTTGTGCTGGACTTCGACGTTCGGGTTGTTGATCAGCTTGATCATCTCGGCGCCCGCCAGCAGGGTCGGGCCGTAGCCGTGCAGCGCGAACGGGCTGGTGGGGCGGTTGTAGTAATACACCTGGTCGCTGGCGAAGGTGGTGCCGACGCAGGTGCCTTCGACCTGGCCCTTGTCGTTGATGCGGGTCGACAAGCCGGCCCAGCCGGCCTGGGCGATGGAGCCGTAGGTCGTCGGGCTGATCCAGCCCTGGTTGATCGCGTGCGCGAAGACGTAGACGAACATCGCGCTGGCCGAGGTTTCGAGGTAGGAATCGTTACGGTCGAGCATCTGGTGCCACAGGCCGCTGCCGGACTGGCGCTCGCCGATGCTTTTCAGGGTCGTGCGCAACTGCGCCAGCACCTGGGGATAGCCGGGATGGTCCTTCGGCAGCACGTCGAGCAGGTCGGACATGCTCATCACCGCCCAGCCGTTGGCGCGCGCCCAGTAGAAATTCGGCGCGTCGGTGTTGTTGGCGTTCCAGCCGTGCGTGTACAGATTCTGCTGCTTGTTGAACAGGTAGCCGCTCATCTGCAGCACGTTCTTGACGGCGTCGTCGAAATGGGCGCGCTTGCCCGTCATGCGCCCCAGTTCGGCCAGGGCCGGCACCGACATGTACAGGTCGTCGGCCCACAGCGAGACCGCTTGCGGACGCTCGCGCGCCATGGTGCCGTCGGGCAGGCGGAACTGCTTGTTGACCACCCAGTCGCTGCAGGTGGCGATGATGTGCGACAGGTCCGGGCCGATTTTCAGGGCACGCGCGCGCATCATGGCGGCGCACATGGAACCGGCGTCGTCGAGCGCGCGCGGGTCGAGGAAGCGCGAAAAGCTGTTGCCGCGTTCGAGCTTGAATTGGTTTTCCTGGGCGCGGAAGTAGGGCAGTTTGTCGGCGAAGAAATTGAAGTGGCGCGCGGTCAGGTCGGTGAAGCGCTTGTCGCCGGTCACTTCCTGGGCCTTGACCATGCCGGCGTGGACCACGCCCATTTCGTAGACCATGATGCCCATGTCCGAATGGCTCGCTTCGGTGATGGCGGTGGCGACCGGTTTCTTGAAGTCGAGAATCGGCGCGCCGGTTTTTTTGTCGACCACGCGGGTCGGCGTGGCCGTTTCCATGAAGTCGCGGATGCGGTGCAGCGAGGCGGTGATCTCGGCCACGACGGGCTTTTTGTACGGGACCGGGTAGGTGCCTTCGCCCGGGTCGCTCAGGTTCTTGTTGTCCGGATTGCGGTACGGGCCTTCGGCTTGCGCCTGGCTTCCCATGACGGCGACCGCGGCGATGGCGGCAAACAGTTTAAGTGCTGTATTCACATTGTCCCCTGTTATCAGTGATGATTTTTTAAGCGCTATTTGGTCAGGCCATTCTAGTTTGGTCAGGCCAAATGTGCAAGGCGGACTAGCCACTTCCGCCGCCCCATGGCATACTTTATCGACACGTGGATGAACTGGGAAGGTCGGCAATGCGCAATGCTGTTCGAGGCTTGGGAGTTGTATTGACGAGCGCATTGGTGTTCGGGTGCGCGGGTGTGACGCCGGCGACCGTGCCCAATGCCGTCACCGCCGCCGTGCCCGCCGCTGTTCCGTACAATGCCGCGACCACCTACGCCAAGCTGGTCAAGGCCTATCCCTTCATTCAGATCGCCAACACCCGCCCAAACGCGGAGATCGTCACCATCGGCGGCATGGGTTACGTCCGCCGTGGCGTGCATCTGTTGCAGCTGGACCTGTTCCTGCCGCCGCAAGCGACGCGCGATAAAGCACCGGTGGCGGCGGTCGTGCTGGTGCACGGCGGCGGCTGGCGTTCCGGCGAGCGCAGCAACATGGCGCCGCTGGCGGCTCGCCTGGCCGCGCGCGGCATCGCCGCCGCCGTGATCGACTATCGCCTGGCAGACGAGGCGCGCTACCCGGCCGCCATCCACGACGTCAAGTCCGCCCTGCGCTGGATGCGCGCCAACAGCGCGGCACACGGCATCGACCCGCAGCGCATCGCGGTGGCCGGCGGCTCGGCCGGCGGGCAGATCGCCAGCCTTGTCGGTGTCACCAACGGCATGGTCAAGTTCGATCCCGATGGCGCCGGCAGTGCCGTATCGAGCGCCGCGCAGGCGGTCATCAACATCGACGGCCTGTCCGATTTCACCTCGCCGGCCGCGCGCGCGCATGAAGACGATCCGAAGAAAAAACCATCGGCGGCCGGTTTCTGGTTCGGCGGCAGCTACGCCGGCGCGGCCGCCCTGTGGCGCGAAGCCTCGCCCACCTTCTACGTCAGCCGCCACACGCCGCCCATGCTGTTCATCGGCAGCGGCCAGGCGCGCTTTGCGGTCGGGCGCGACGAGATGGCCGGCAAGATGCACGCCGCCGGCGTCGCCGCCAAGGTGGTGATGCTGCCCGACTCGCCGCACTCCTTCTGGCTGTTCGACCCGTGGATCACGCCCACGGCCGAAGCCATGGCCGACTTCCTGACGACCCAGCTTCCCATTCCAACAACAACGAGACAATGACCATGACAACAACTCACCTCTTGCGCCGGGCGGCGCTACTGATCCTGCCGCTGGCGCTGGGCGCCTGCCAGAGCACGCCGGCCACCCCGCAGCAGCCGTGGACGGCGGACCTGGGCAACGGCCAGTACCAGAACCCGATCCTGCACGCCGACTATTCCGATCCGGATGCGATCCGCGTCGGCGACACCTACTACATGACCGCGTCGAGCTTCAGCAACACGCCCGGCCTGCCGCTGCTGCAATCGACAGACATGGTCAACTGGGAACTGGTCGGCCACGCGCTGCCCAGGCTGGTGCCGGAGAATGTCTTCGCCACGCCGCAGCCGGGCAAGGGCGTGTGGGCGCCGTGCCTGCGTTTTCATGACGGCAAATTCTGGATCTTCTATCCCGATCCGGACTTCGGCATCTACGTCATCACCGCCACCAACTTCAACGGACCGTGGAGCGCGCCGCACCTGCTGGCCGGCGGCAAGGGCCTGATCGACCCGACCCCGCTGTGGGACAACGACGGCAAGGCCTGGCTGCTGCACGGCTGGGCCAAGAGCCGGGCCGGCTTCAACAACGTGCTGACCCTGCGCAGCATGGAGCCGGACGGACGCAGCTTGCTCGACACCAGCGGCCAGATCGTCATCGACGGCAACAAACTGCCGAACTACAAGACCCTGGAAGGGCCCAAGTTCTACAAGAAGGATGGCTATTATTATGTGTTCGCGCCGGCCGGCGGGGTCGAGGAGGGCTGGCAGTCGGTGTTCCGTTCGCGCAGCATCACAGGGCCGTACGAAGACAGGATCGTCATGGCGCAGGGCAAATCCAGCACCAACGGCCCGCATCAGGGCGCGTGGGTGACGGCGCAGGATGGCAGCGACTGGTTCTTCCACTTCCAGGACAAGCGCGCCTACGGCCGCGTGGTGCACCTGCAGCCGATGCGCTGGAAGGATGGCTGGCCGCTGATCGGCGAGGAAGTCGACGCCAGCGGCGTGGGCCAGCCGTTCCTGCGCCATGCCAAGCCGATGGCATCGGGCGTGGTGCCGGTGCCGCCGACCGGCGACGAGTTTTCAGGCACGGCGCTGGGACTGCAGTGGCAGTGGAGCGCGAATGGCGAGCCGCAGTGGTATTCGCTGGCGGCCCGGCCGGGCCAGTTGCGCCTGCAGGCGCAGCCGGGCAGCAATCTGCGCGAGATGGCGTCGGTGCTGACGCAGAAGCTGCCGGCGCCGGCGTTCACGGTCGACACGCGCATCGAACTGTCGGCCACGCGCGAGGGCGACCGTGCCGGGCTGGTGCTGCTGGGGATGAAGTATGCGTGGCTGGGGCTGCGCCGCGCCGGAAGCGGCTCGCAACTGGTGCTGGGCGTGTGCGAAGGCAACGAGCACGCATGTACCGAAAAAGACCAGCTGGTGGTGCCGATCGACGCCAACGCGGCCTGGCTGCGCATGACCATGGCGGACGGCGTGGCATCGTTCTCGTACAGCCTCGACAACAGCAAGTTCGTCGAGGCCGGCCAGCCGTTCAAGGCCAGCATGGGGCGCTGGGTCGGCGCGCAGATGGGCCTGTTCAGCACCGGGGGCACGCAGGCGCATGCGGATGTGGATTACTTCCGGGTCAGCAAATAGCCTGCTCCGCCGTTTCCGCCAATGGCAGAAACGACAAGCGGAAGGAAGCGCGCTTAAAACGCCGGGTCGTTGGCCGCCATGCGCGAACGGCGCCAGCGCCAGACGTTGAAAGCGGTCAGCGCGGCGGGCACGGCGGTGACGACCAGCCACGCGCTGGCATCCATCTCGCGCGTGATGACCACGCCGGCGCCGAGGGCGAAGGCGAGCAGGCCGCGCAGCAGGATCCAGTTGAGCTGGGCTTTTGAGTTCAGTTTTTGCATGGGTCGATTTCTGGTCAATATGGGCCCCGCAGGCGCGGGCAAAGGCGCCGCGGCGGAAACAGGCCGCTAGCGTATCACGAACGCCGTTCAGGGCGCCGCTTGACCAGGTTCCGGATGCCATCCGCGGCCGCCATCGAAGCTGGAAAACACCGCCGCGCGGGTGGACAGGGTCGCCGCTTCCTGGGCGCTGAGCACATAGCCGCCGGCGCGGCGTGACAGGTCGAGCGGTTTGCCGTCCAGGTCGGTACTGCCGAACTCGCGCCAGCCGCTGCTTGCTGTCGCGCTGGCGGGGTTGGGGTTGGGCGCTGGCGCGCGCGTCGCGTAGCGCTGCACGCCCTTGCCGGCCCAGCCGGCCGGGGCGATGTGTTCGCCCATTTTACAGTTGATGTAGGCCACGTTATCCCAGGTGGCCGCCGTGCCCGGGCTGCGCGCCAGGTAGGTGGCACCGGGCGGGATCGTGTTGGCCAGCGGGCCGGGACCGGGACCGTGGGTCAGCGCGCTGTTGAGGAATACGAAACCGGGATCGGATGCGTTGACCGTGCGGGCCTGCACCACGTAGCCGCCGCTGGACGGGTTGGCGCTGTCGCCGACCGAGCGCAGTTCGCTTTCCTCGAACAGCGCCGCGCGGTTCGCGCCCCAGATGAAGTCGACGTTGCCCTCGATCAGGGTGCGGTAGAACCAGGAATAGCCTTTTACCTGGATCGTATCCTGCTCGCTGAAAAAACTGGCGTTGCGCGCGATCAGGCGGCCGCCATCGTTGTTGAAGAAGACGGTTTCCGCCTGCCCCGCGATCCTGTCGGAGCGCAGGGTGGTGTTCTTGAGGGTGAGCGTGTCGAGCGTGAGCAGGTCCGACGTTTCGGCCATCAGCAGCGCGCGTCCGCCGGTGAAGGAGGGCGACTGCGGACCCTGGCTGAGGCCCGAGCCGGGGTTGTAGCCATCGTTGTTGCCGTTGTGGATGACGACGCCGTCGCGGCTTTCGCCCTTGATCGTCAGATTGTCCTTGCCGCGGATGAACAGCATCTCGTCGTAGCGGCCGTTCCCGACGGCGATGGTGACCGGCGTGGCCTGGCCGGCGTGCTGCATGGCGTGGTCGAGCGCGCCCTGCACGGTGCGGAAATCGGCCGGGCCGTCATCGTCCACGCTCAGCATGGGGCCGGCAGGGGCGGCGGCGCGGGTGCGAAAGGTCCAGCCGGCAGCCTTGCCGATGCCGGCGAAGGGTGCGCCGTTGATGGTGGCGTTGTCGAACACGCCCGGCTCGACCACCACGTAGTAGGCGCTGCCGTAAGCGAGGCGGTGGGCATGCGGGCGGATGGTGGCGCTGTTGCCGTCGATGGTGATCGGGGTGCGGCGGGTGTAGCGCCGCTGGTCCTGGCCTGGGTAGCCGATGGCCGCGACTTCATCGCCGGGGCGGATGATATCGACCAGCTTGTGGTCGGCCTGGCGGTAGATGCGCACCGAACCGGCGCTGCCGAGGCGGGGCGGCTGGTCGAAGCGCAGGCGCAGCGGGGTGTCGGTCTGGACCGCGTCGGCGCGGGCGGGCGGGATGATGGCGCCGGCGAGATCGGCCTTGTGGGCGGGCGGCGCGAAGGCGGGCGCGATGCTGGCGTCGATGATGCTCTGCACGCTCGGGTCGGCGACGCTGGCGAGAACGAGGCTGGCGCTGCCGGGTTTCTTTGGCGTGACGACGATGCTGCCGCCGCGCACGGTGGCGCTGGCCACGGCCGGGTTGCTGGAGCGGACCGTGAAGCGTGCCGGTGTGAGGCCGTCGCCGGAAAAGGCGCTGATGGGCAGCGTCGATGGCGGGTCGCCCGCTTGCGCCTTGAAGCTGCTGGCGGCGACCGCGGGTGCGATGCGCATCGGCTTGTTTGCCGGGTCGCCCACGCGGATGTTATCGAGCTCGAAGCTTTTGCCGCTGCTGTAGACGCCGACCGCGCCCGCGATGGCCGACGCAGGCACGGTGGCGGTGCTCAGTTTTTCGCCGTTGAGGTAGACGCTGAGCGCCTCGCCGGCCATCTCGAAGCGGACGGTGAGGAAGCGGCCCTCGCTGGCGATGGCGCGCCTGACCTGTTTCAGGCGGCTGAGTTTGCCGTGCTGCTGGCGCACGATATCGGCCTGGACGGTCGGGCTGGCGTCGCTGATTTGCAGGCCGGCGCCGAACCAGTTGTTCGCATCGACATGCCGGCCGAGCAAGTACAACTGGCCGGGCGGGCCGGGCAAGGCGCGGATGCGGGCCTCGACAAAATAGTCGGCGGCGGGCGGCACATGCGTGAACAGCGTGCGCACTGCGGCCGGGCCTTCGTCGAGATGAAGGGCCGTGGGCAAACCGGGGTCAGAGCTCTGACTCGAAACATTGCTAATTGGAGGTCTGACCCCGGTTGTAGGAGTTTTGAACCCTGTTTCGGCGACGGCGATGGGGGCGAGCAACAGGGACAGCAAGATCGGGGAGGTCAGACGCATGGACATAGCTCAGGGCTCAGGGGCAAAGGCGGGAAGCAGGGCGGTTGCAGGAAGGTTGAACCCTGTGTCGGCATGGCTCAGGGCTCGGGGGCGAAGGCGGGACGCAGGGCGGGGATTTGGCGGCGCAGCTCGCTCGCGACCATGCCGGAAAACAGCGCCGCGCCCTTGGCGCCAACGTGGGTGCGGTCGAAGCTGATTTTCGGGGTGCCTTGCGGTTCGATGGCTGCACCAGGCAGCGCGGCCACCGCTGTCGCCGCCGTCGCCGGCGCCGGCGACGCATTCGGGTCCGGCGGCGGCGCTTGCGCCAGGGTGTCGGCTTCGGCCGATCCCATCGCCTGCACCGCGTCGGCACTGATCTTGTTCAGGTCGATCAAAATGGCGCCGCTCTCGCGCGCCACGCGCCGCACTTGCGCTGCCCACGGACCGAGGTCGTCGCGCAAATACTGGCCCTTGAAGCTGCGCCGCGTCAGCGGCGTGACCAGCACCGGCACGCCGCCCAGCGCGCGCGCCTCGCTGACGTAGCGCGCCATATTGTGAGGGAACTGGGTGGCGAAGTCGGTCGAGCGCCCGGGTTTGCCCGGCTGGTCGTTGTGGCCGAACTGGATCAGCACGTAGCTGGCGCTGTAGGCCGCGCCGTCGCGCAGCAGCGCCTGCACCTCGTCCCAGCGCCCCTCGGCGCGA
This sequence comes from Massilia scottii, assembly GCF_030846495.1. Classification (NCBI taxonomy): domain Bacteria; kingdom Pseudomonadati; phylum Pseudomonadota; class Betaproteobacteria; order Burkholderiales; family Oxalobacteraceae; genus Massilia; species Massilia scottii. The sequence goes on from NZ_JAVCWM010000023.1 coordinate 38,656, forward strand.
AAGCTGCCGGAGCTGCGTCCGCCGCGCGCGAGGTTGATGCAGGCCACTTGCGCGCGCAGGCGCTGGCACAGGGCGTCGCCATAGCCCGAACGGGTCGCCATGGTCGAGTCGCCGACGAGGATGATGCGCGCCGGCCGCGCCGCACCGTGCGCCGCCTGCACCGGCACGCTGGCAGCCACCGCCAGGCACGCCAGCGCAATGAGGGTGTGGACCGGTTTCATCGTCAGAAGGTGTAGTTCACGCGCACGTTGTAGGCGCGGCCGATCGGCTTGGCGATGTTTTGCGCGAATACCACGCGCGAACTGAGGCGCTGGTTCGACAGCGGCGGGTCGACATCAAACAGGTTGTTCACGCCCACGGTGAATTTGAGCTTCTTGTTCCACGCGTAGTTGGCCGTCAGGTTGTAGAGAATGTACGGCTCGATCTCGTGATAGAACGGCTGGCCCGGCTTCTGGCTCGGCAGGGCGTTGGTGTCGATGTAGCTCGACGTGTAGGAGTGGGTCAGCTGGGTGCCGAAGCCGCCTTTGCTCCACGACAGGCGCAGGTTGTGCTTCCACTTGAAGACGTAGGTGTTGGCCGAGGTGGCGCCGGTCGAGAGCGCGCCGGGCTGGCCGACACTGTCGAACCAGTCGCCGCCTTCTTCGTTCTGGCCTTCGTATTTGCTGACGTAGGTGCCGTCGAAGGACAGGCCGAAACGCCCCATGGTGGAAGTCGGCAGGGTGTAGTTCAGGCTGGCGTCGATGCCCTGGGTGCGCAGGCCGCCCATGTTCAGGCGCGTCTTGGTGATGTAGGCCAGGGTGCCGTCGGCGTTGCGCACGAACAGCTTGTTGTATTTGTTGACGTCGCCGAAGATCGTGTCTTCGGAAATCTGCGCGATCGTCCCTTTCATCTCGACGTTCCAGAAGTCGAGCGAGGCAACCAGGTTCTTGACCGGTTCGATCACGATGCCGGCGGTGAAGGTCTTGGACGTTTCCGGCTCCAGGCCGGGATTGGCGCCGGTCAGTACGGTCAGGGTGCTGCCGCAGACCTTGGCCGCGTCCAGGTTCAGGCCCGCGTACTTCGGATCGGTGGTGAGGGTGCCGGTGCCGCTGATGCCGGGCGTGGCGCTCGGGCACAGCACGGGATCATCCCATTTCGAGGTCGAGGGCACGCGCGTTTGCGGGGTGCCGTACAGCTCGGGCAGGGTCGGGGCGCGAAAACCCGTGCTGGCGGTGGCGCGCAGCATCAACGCTTTCGATGGCTCGTAGCGTACGCTGGCCTTGGGGTTGAAGGTGGTGCCGAAGTCGCTGAAGCGGTCGGCGCGCACGGCCAGGTTGACGTTGAGCTGCTTGGTGAACGGCGCGTCGAGCTCCAGGTAGGTGCCGAGCACGGTGCGCTCGCCGTGCGGGTAGCGGTTGGGCGTGCCGGAGACTTTGTAGACCACCGCGTCGCCGATGTCGCCGGACGCGTCGCGGTAGGTTTCGCGGTGCAGGTCGGCGCCGACCGCCAGCGCCAGCGCGCCGCCGCCCAGCGGCATCAGTTCGCGGTTGAGGGTCAGGTCGGGGCCGTAGTAGTGCACTTCGGCGCGGCGGTTGACCAGGCCGTCGGCGGAGATGCTGTCGAGGTAGGCTTTGCCGGCGTCGTCCTGCGGGCCGAAAGGATTGAGCACGCCGTCGGCCACGCCCTTGTACAGCCCGGGCGTGCGCAGGAAGCCGCTCAAAAACTTGACCGTGCGCTTGCTGTAGGCGTAGTTGAAGCCGGCCTTGTAGTCCCAGCCCTTGAACTGGCCTTCTTCGGTGAGCACCAGGCGGTGGCTGTTCTGGCGGTCGTCGGTAATGGCGGGGCCGAGTTCGTCCAGGCTCCAGGTCAGCGCCAGATCGGCGCCGTTCAGGCCGGCCACGGCGGGCACGCCGCCGGCGCCGCCCGGATACCATTTGCTGGCCTTGGTGATCATCAATGGCTTGCGCACGCCGGGATTGACCTTGTCGTAGTCGGTCTGGGCGCCGAACGGCTGGGGCGGATTGAGGGCGTCGATGTACGACTCGGAACTGAGCAGCTCGACCGTCAGCAGATTGCCGTCGCCGTGGCGCAGGCTGCCCTTGGTAAGCAACGTGGTTTGCTTGTTGTCGGCCAGCAGTTGCGGATACAGGGTCGGGTCGAGCACGCAGGTCTTGCTGCCGGCGCCGCTCGGCTTGGTCGAGGGCAGGCTGTACTGGCCGGGGTAGGGGGCGACGCAGCCGGCGGCGAAATACGGGTTGCCGGTGAGGCTGGTCGGCTTGCCGTTGGCGTAGACGGTGTAGTTGGCCGGCGAGGACGAGGAGCCGGAGGTGTTGCTGGTGAAGGCCGTGCCGCCCAGGCGGGCGATGTCGTCCGGGTCGCTGATGTTGGGGCGGTCGCGCTGCATCAGCGAGGTGCGTTTCTGGGTGTCGAAGGCGGCGTAGACGTTCCAGCCATCCTTGGCCAGGTCGCCGGTGCCGGTGGTGATGCTCAAGCGGCGCTGGTCGCCGCCGCCGCTGCGCTCGGGCGCCATGACGCTGGCGCTGACGGTGGTGTCGGAAATCGAGCGCCTGGTGATGAAGTTGACCACGCCGGCGATGGCGTCGGTGCCGTAGATGGCCGAGGCGCCGTCGCGCAGCACTTCGACTCTTTCGATGGCGCTCATCGGGATGACGTCGACGTTGATCGAGCTGTCGCCGATGGCTTCGTTGGCCAGGCGGCGGCCGTTGAGCAGGACCAGGGTGCGGTTGGTGTTCAGGCCGCGCATATTGATCATGGTGCCGCCGCCACCGCCGCCGACCGGTTCGTTGGTGGCGCCGACGGTGAGCGAGGTGGCCACTTCGGACATCGTGGTCAGGCCGCGGCTGACCAGCTCCTCGGATTTGATGGTGGTCAGCGGCAGGGCGTTTTCGCTCGCCAGGCGCTTGATGGAGGAGCCGGTGACTTCGACGCGGGCCATGGCGGCGTCGGCCTGCTGGGCGGCAGCCTGGTTCATCAGGGTCAGGACCGCGATGGCAATGGAGGATAGCAGCAGCTTGGGTTGCGGGAACCGGGATGATGTTGGCACGGCGAGTCTCCTGATTGGATTGTTTTTATGGTTAGACCAATTCTAGTTTGGCCTGACCAATTAATCAAGGTGGACTTGCCAATATCCTGTCGTTCCACCAATGGCGGAAACGACGAGGTGGGGTGGAAAGAAAAAGGTGTGGTGGTACTCTCGGAGTACGAGTGGAAAAACAACGCCCCGGCGGTTTACCCGCGCGAGAACGTGCGCGTCACCCGTTCCAGGTGCGCGCGCATGGCCTGGCGGGCGCCAGCCACATCATGGGAAGCAATCGCTTCCAGAATCTTGCGGTGATCGGTCAAGGTGGTCACGCGCAAATCCTCGGTCTGGAAATGCTCCTTGAGCTTGTGCCACAAACTGCCGCGCTGGTTCCACAAGTAATCGACCACGCCCACCAGCGCCGTGTTTCCCGTGGCGCGCGCAATCGCCAGATGGAAATTGCGGTCGGCCTGCTCGTTGCTGGCCCGGTCTTCATGGTGGTGCTCCATCTCCAGCACCGCCGTCAGAATCGCGTCGATGGCCGAATCGGTGGCCATCTTGGCCGCCAGCGCCGCCACTTCGGACTCGATCATGCGGCGCGCGGCCAGCACCTCGAACGGACCCGGCCCCACCTCGGGCACGTCGGCCTGCGCGGTGGCCTGCTCGCTCACATACACGCCGGAGCCGCCGCGCACTTCCACGATGCCGCTCAGTTCGAGCACGATCAGCGCTTCGCGCAGCGACGCCCGGCTCACGCTCAGCTTGGCAGCCAGGTCGCGCTCGGCCGGCAGGCGCTCGCCGGCCTTGATGCTCTCGTCGCGAATGAGTTCTTGAATCCGGGTGGCCACCACACGGTACAGGCGCGGCTCAGCCGAGTTCGATTCTTGCGGCGCAGAGGGTTTCTTCATTGATTGCTGGGTCCGGGGTAAGGCGTGAGGGAGGGTGTTCGCATGCTCGCCTGATTTTAGTTTGCTATGGCTAATGTTGCAAGGCTCTCCCCCCATGTGCGCGCTACCAGCTCGATTCGCGCTCCGGGGTCGATGAGATGTGGTGGATCGACAAATCGGCGCCCTGGAATTCCTGCTCGGGGTCGAGGCGCAAGCCCATGGCCTTTTTCAGCACCCCATACACCAGGTAGCCGCCGGCCAGCGCGATGGCCACGCCCAGCACGGTGCCCACCAGCTGCGAGGCGAACGACACGCCGCCGATGCCGCCCAGGCTTGTGAGGCCGAAGATGCCGGCGGCGATGCCGCCCCAGGTGCCGCACAGGCCGTGCAGCGGCCACACGCCGAGCACGTCGTCGATCTTCCAGCGGTTCTGGGTGAGGGTGAACATGGCCACGAAAATCGCCCCGGCGATGGCGCCGGTGGCCAGTGCGCCGAGCGGATGCATCAGGTCCGAGCCGGCGCACACGGCCACCAGTCCGGCCAGCGGGCCGTTGTAGGTGAAGCCCGGATCGTTCTTGCCGAGCACCAGCGCGGCCAGGGTGCCGCCGACCATGGCCATGAGCGAGTTGACGGCGACCAGGCCGTTCATCTTGTCGAGCGTTTGCGCGCTCATGACGTTAAAGCCGAACCAGCCCACCGCCAGAATCCAGGCGCCGAGCGCCAGGAAGGGAATCGAGGACGGCGGGTGGGCGGCAATGGCGCCGTTGCGCCCGTAACGTCCGCGCCGCGCACCGAGCAGCAGCACGGCGGGCAGGGCGATCCAGCCGCCCACGGCGTGCACCACGACCGACCCGGCGAAGTCGTGGAACTCGGCGCCGAAGGCCAGCTTGAGCCAGGCCTGGATGCCGAAGCGCTGGTTCCAGGCAATGCCTTCGAACAGGGGGTAGATGAAGCCGACCAGCAAGGCGGTGGCGATCAGCTGGGGATAAAACCTGGCGCGCTCGGCGATGCCGCCCGAGATGATGGCGGGAATGGCGGCGGCGAAGGTCAGCAGAAAGAAGAATTTGACCAGTTCGTAGCCGTTGCGCGCCGCCAGCACGTCGGCGCTGGCGAAGAAGTCGACGCCGTAGGAAATGCCGTAGCCGATGAAAAAATAGGCAATCGTGGAAACGGCGAAGTCGGCCAGGATCTTGACCAGGGCGTTGACCTGGTTCTTTTTCCTGACCGTCCCCAGTTCCAGGAAGGCAAAGCCGGCGTGCATCGCCAGGATCATGATGGCGCCGAGCAAGATGAAAAGCGCGTCGGCGGCGTGGTTGGTTCCGTTCATTGGACGATTCCCGATAAAGGTGCATGGAAGTGCTGCTGCCTTTAAAGAAAGCAATAATCGTTCCATTTTGGTGCGGCACCGCAAGCGCTTGATTTGACAGGGAAATACGCGCACCCGGCGGCTGGCGCCGGTGCGCGCGCACCACGGCGGCGCATCCGTTTTGGTGCAGCGTTCAGGCGCAGTGATTGTGGCTGCGCAGCAAAATATCGAACTGGGGCGCGGTCAGCGGCCGCGAAAACAGGTAGCCCTGGCCGAAATCGCAGCCGGCGGCGGTCAGCAGGTCGCGTTGTTCCTGCGTTTCGACGCCTTCGGCAATGACCTTGATGCCGAGCTTGTGGCCCATGACGACGATGGCTTCGCACAAGGCCAGGTCGTCCGAGCCGGCCACCATCTTGAGGACGAAGGACTGGTCGATCTTGAGGTAATCGATGTGGAATTTTTTCAGGTAGGACAGCGAGGAATAGCCGGTGCCGAAGTCGTCGATCGACATCTGGATGCCGCTTTCGCGAAACGAGAGCAGCTGTTCGCGAATGTTGTGGGTCGATTCCATGAGCATGCCTTCGGTGATTTCGACCACGATTTCGGTGCCGACATAGCGCCCCAGCACCGGATGGGCACGCACGTGCGGCGGATGGCAGGCGTGGCTGGCGCCGGGCGAGTGGCGCCGGAACTGGGCCGGCGACATGTTGACGCTGATCTGGAATTCGGGGTCGATGCTGCCGCGCCAGCGCATGGCCTGGTGGAACGCTTGCTGGAACACCCAGTCGCCGATGCTGATGATCAAGCCCGATTCCTCGGCCAGCGGGATGAATTCGGCCGGGCTGACCGGGCCGCGCAGCGGATGCTCCCAGCGCAGCAGGGCTTCGGCCTTGCGGATGCGCCCGCTCGCCAGCTCGACGATGGGCTGGTACAGCACCCGCAGCTGGTCGAGCGCGAGCGCGGCGCGCAGGTCGCTCAGGGTGCGCATCTTTTTCTGCGCGGCGCGCTGCATCGATTGCATGAAGTAGCCGAACTGGTTGCGTCCGCGGTTCTTGGCGGCGTACATGGCCTGGTCGGCGTTCTTGAGCAGGGTGTCGACGTCGGTGGCGTCGTGCGGGAACAGGGTGATGCCGATGCTGCCGGACAGGTACAGCGTTTCGGACTTGATGGCGAACGGTTCGGCCAGCGCGGCGAGCATGGCGTGGGCGACCCGCTCGACGCTGTCGAGGTCGTCGAGCTCGCCGAGGATGACGGTGAATTCGTCGCCGCCCAGGCGCGCCACGGTGTCGGCCTGGCGGATGCAGGCCGACAGGCGCGCGGCCACTTCGCGCAGCAGCTTGTCGCCGGTATCGTGGCCGAGGGTATCGTTGACTTCCTTGAAATGATCGATATCGATGAACATCAGCGCCAGCGGCAGGCCGGAGCGGCGCGATTTGCGCAGCTCGTGTTCGAGGCGGTCATGGAACATGCTGCGGTTGGGCAGGCCGGTGAGAAAGTCGAAATTGGCCTGGCGCCAGATGGTGTCTTCCGCCAGCTTCTGGTCGGTGATGCCGGAAAACATATTCACGCGGAACTTGACCTGGCCGCGCTCGTCGTAAATGGTGTCGACGCGCAGCCATTCGGCGCACTCGTCGCCGTTCTTGTGGCGCGCCCACACCTTGCCCTGCGCATGACCGGCCTTTTCCAGGCGCCGCAGCAGTTCGCAGTTGTGGGCCTGGCCCAGCACGCCGGCCAGCAGCATGCTGGCCGGCTGGCCGATCAGTTCCTGTTCGGTGTAGCCGCTGAGGCGGATAAAAGCCGGATTGACGGCGACGATGCGGCCGTTGGGCTCGGTGATCATGATCGCTTCGCCGATCGCCTCGTACACCATGGCCGACAGGTTCAGGGCGCGCTCGGTCTTTTTCCATTCGCTGATGTCGGTGGAAATGCCGATCACGCCGACCAGGCGGCCCTGCTCGTCGCGGATCGGCGAATCGGTCACGTGCATGGGGAAGGTCCTGCCGTTACGGTGGCGCACCAGGAATTCGCCCGACCAGCTGCAGCCGGCCTGCAGCCGCGCCATGATCTGGGCGGCCCGTTCGGCGGAGTTGTCGGCCGGGACCAGCTCGATGATGTTGCGTCCCAGCGCTTCGGCGGCCGACCAGCCGTAGAGTTTTTCGGCAAAGGGGTTCCAGTACAGGATGGTGCCGCCCACATCGGTGGCGATGACGGCTTGCTCGACCGAAGCCAGCAGGCTGGCCTGGAACTGGATCTGGCGCTCGCAGTTTTTGAGCTCGGTGATATTGTCATGCACCAGCACCACGGCCGGCACGCCGGCATGGTCGAGCGCGGTGATCTTGAGCGAGAACCAGCGCTGCTGGCCGGGCGCGTCGCAGGGATAGTCGAAGGTGGCGCTGCGGCGCCGCCCGGTCAACACGTCGCGTACCAGGACGCCGACCTGGGTGGCGTCGCGGCAGCCGGACGAGGCCGCGCGGTCGCACACGTCGAGGTAGTTGATGCTCTCGCAGACCCGGGATGGGTCGCCGCCATTGGCGAGGGCAAATTCACGCCACGCCTTGTTGGCCGACAGAATCGTGCCGCGCTGGTCGATCAGGACGATATGCTCCAGCAAAGCATCGATCGTGACCTCGGGGATGGAGTCGGGTAAGGCGGCTAGCATTGTCACACGGGCTCCTTGCGGCAGAGGAGGCGGAGTTCGTCCCGCATCCGCCAGTCGTGTAAGACAGTCGTGCTTCAAGAAAGTGCGGTCTTGTGTCAAATTATTTTGCCCCGGCGGCGCTGGCGGCCGCGGGACGATCGACGGCGCAGCCGCAGGGCAGCGGCAGGCGCCATCGTGTTACCCGGTGTCCGGCACCGGGTTGGTTGGGGCTTATTTCGGGGCGCTGAGGCAGGTTTTCATGAAGGCTTTGCGCTCGTCGCCTTTTTTGCCGGCGGCGTCGGCGTTGCAGGTCTTCATCTTGTTTTGCTGGGGCGTGGCGGTCGGGGCCGCTGGTTTGGCGCTCAGGCAGTCTTTCATGAAGGCTTTGCGCTCGTCGCCTTTCTTGCCGCTGGCGTCGGCGTTGCAGGTCACCATCTTGTTCTGCTGGGCCGACTTGGCCGCCGGCGCCGCTGCCTCGGCCGCGGCGAAGGCGGCACTGGTGAACGCCAGCAGGGCGCAGGTCATCAACATGTTTTTCATCGGTTCGTCCTCGGTCGTTGGATTATTCTGGCGTGCAACAGAGCAAATATACGTCAGATGTTGCCGCCGTCACCACTTTTTCTTGGCGCCCGCGCTTTTTGGGGCACTTCCAACTGTCCATGATTTGAAGCGGTATAATTGATTTTTCACGGTTCATAAGCGGTTCAATACGAAGGATGACGCCATGAATGAACTTTCTGCCGATCACGATACGGTGCGCTCCGACGATACGGGCGCCTACCGCAGCGGCGTGGCCGCGCGTCTGGCGGGCTTGCCCGTCGAAACCTTGCGGGTGTGGGAGCGCCGTTATGGCGTCTCCGAACCGCAACGTTCGGCGCGCGGGCAGCGTTTGTATTCGAGTGCCCAGGTGCGCCGCCTGAGCCTGATCAAGCAGCTGGTCGACCAGGGCCATCCCATCGGCGCCATGGCCCGCTTGCCGCTCGACCAGCTCCAGCATCTGGCCGAGCCGCTGGCACCCGACACCGGCGCCAGCGGCCCGATCCGGGTGGCGGTGGTGGGCGCCGGGCTGGCGCGCCAGTTGACGGCCGCTGGACGCGACCGGCTCGCGCTCGACGTGCGCCAGTCCTGCGCCCGCCTCGACGAGGCGGGCACCGCCTTGCGCGGCGTGGATGCCGATGTGCTGCTGATCGAATTATCCGAACTGGACGATTCGGCCCTGCCGCAGGTGGCCGCCGCGCGCCTGGCGTGCGGCACGCCGGCGGTGGTGGTGCTGTACCGTTTTTGCGCCAGCGCCACGATCCGCCATCTGCGCGCCCTCGGCTGCCTGGTGGCGCGCGCGCCGTCCGACATGGCCGAGGTGGCATTGCTGTGCCAGGTGGCGTTTCCGGCGCGGCGCGCGCAGGTGGCCGCACCGGCCCGTGCGCCGGCGCCGCGTCCCGCCGACACGGTGGCGCCGCGCCGGCTGGACGACCAGGCCCTCGCGGCCCTGGCGGCGGCCAGCAATAGCGTGATGTGCGAGTGCCCGCGCCATCTTGCCGATATCCTGATGATGATCGGCAGTTTTGAGCGCTACAGCGTGCAGTGCGGATCGCGCAATCCGGGCGACGCCGCCCTGCACCAGGAGTTGGGCCAGGCGGCGGCGCAGGCGCGCACCCTGCTGGAAAACGCACTGGAACGGCTGGCGCGGGCCGAAGGCTTGCCGCTGCCGGATGGCCTGGCCTGAGCCGGACCGCCATTTTTATCATCTTTCACAGGAACTGAGCATGTCGAACGGATTGACTACCGAATACCAACCGAGCACCGTGACGGTGTCGGAGCGCATCCGCGAGCGCCTGGTCGCCAGCAAGACGCGCTTCCACGCCAATGACAATATCGCGCGTTTCATCGAGCCGGGCGAACTCGACGAGCTGCTCGACGAAGTCAGCGCCAAGCTGCAAGGCGTGCTCGAAAGCCTGGTGATCGATACCGTCAGCGACCACAACACCCAGGATACCGGGCGCCGCGTGGCCAAGATGTTCATCAACGAAGTCTTCGGCGGCCGTTATGTGCCGATGCCGCCAGTCACCGAATTTCCCAACGCCTCGCACTTGAACGAGCTGATGATCATCGGCCCGATCACGGTGCGCAGCGCCTGTTCGCACCACCTGTGCCCGGTGATCGGCAAGGTCTGGATCGGCGTGATGCCGAACGAGCATTCGGCGCTGATCGGCTTGTCGAAGTACGCGCGCATCGCCAACTGGATCATGAGCCGTCCGCAAATCCAGGAAGAGGCGGTGGTGCAGCTGGCCGACCTGTTGCAGGAAAAGATGCAGCCGGACGGCTTGGCCGTGGTCATGGAAGCGGACCATTTTTGCATGCAGTGGCGCGGCGTGAAGGATATGGATGCGAAAATGATCAACAGCGTCATGCACGGGTCGTTTTTGAAGGATCCGGCGCTGCGGCGCGAGTTTTTGTCCCTGATTAAACGCTGATCTTTCGGAGAATCACACCATGCTCGTCCGCCTCCTGTACGCCAGCCGCGCAATTGCTGCGCCGCAGCCCGATACGATCCACGACATCATGTGCCAGTCGCACGCGCACAATCCCGCCCAGGGCATCACCGGCATCCTGTGCCACAGCGAGCATGTCTACATGCAAGTGCTCGAAGGCGGGCGCGAGGCGATCAACGCGCTGTACGCGAAGATCGTGCGCGATACGCGCCACACCGATGTGGTGTTGCTGCACTATGAGGAAATCAACGAGCGCCGGTATGCCGGCTGGACCATGGGCAAGGCGAACCTGGCGCGCATCAATCCGTCGACCTTGCTGCGTTTTTCCGACTTGCCGGGACTGAACCCGCATGCCATGTCAGGAAAGAATTCGCTGGCGCTGATCGACGAACTGATGGCCAGCGCGTCGGTGGTCGGCCACCCGTAGGGCAAGGCCGCACAGCGGCCGGATGGCCGCGCCGGCAGCAGTGCGGCGCAATGGCGCTGCTGGAGAAAAGCAGGGCTTATTCTTCGTCCGCGGACACGTCGCCGGTCTTGCGGTTGTATTTGAGCGTGATCTTGTTCAGCTCGCACAGATTGAAGTCGTCCCACTCGACTTCCGAACCATCGTCGTCGAACGTGACGTTCAGGCTTTGCAGGCACTGGGCTTTGTTCGAAAACTTGATCAGGCGCGCCTTGTTGGGTGCCAAAATACCCTCGCCCAGACGGTCGTTACCCCAGGTTTTGCTTTTGGCTGGAGCGATATGGACCGAGCGGATCGGATAGCCGGTCTTGTTGACCAGCGTGAAGTCGGCATCACCGGCAAAAGCTGCATTGCCAAGGAACGCAGTTGCGATTACGAGCATCTTGATTTTCATGAGTGTCTCTTTCGATAAATTCGGTTTGACCGATCGTCCCGCCACTGTGCGGGCGCCGCCGACAGATGGGGGCTGACCTGTGCCGGGCGTCGATCTGAGTGAAATATATCATGCTCAAGAGTATCAAATTGCGGCATGTGAAATTCCTTTTGCATGACGATGCAAGCGCGCAACAAACCAGATTGTTTGTTATTTTTTGATTACACCGATGCTGCGGCCATGCACCGGCGGGCAGGTTTGTGGTCGGAAAATACATGAGTGCGGCGTCGATCCGTCGGCGACCATTGTGACAGCGCTCAATGAGGTCAAGCGCACACGGAACGGGACGGGCAGGCGCTGCTCCGATCTGATCCGAGTCGTCCTCCCAGCGAGTCCCATGCGCCTTATTTTTCCGAGCGGCCCGTGCCCGCGGCACCGGCGCGACGAAGCCAGCGCGCATCGCAGGCTTCGTAGCGCCGGTACTGTCGTCTGCGTACGTTACGCGACGTTGATCTGGACCCTGCGCGGCTGGGCGTGCGCCGTTTTGGGAATGCGGATTTTGAGTACCCCGTGCGTCAGTTCCGCGCTCGCCTGCTCGCCATCGAGTTCCCTGGACAGGGCGAAGGTGCGCTGGTATTGCAGGTGCTTGACCTCGGCGTAGCGCGATTCCATCCCTTGCGGAACATCGAGCGATACCGCGCCGTTGATGGTGAGGCTGTTCGTTTCGAGGCGCAGATCGAGCTTGTCCCTGGAGACGCCGGGCAGGTCGGCCAGCAGGGTGATGCCGTTGGCGTCTTCAATCACGTCCACTGGCGGTATCAGAATACCGGTGCGGGCGACGGAAGTGCCGGTGGCCTGGTCGCTGGAGGAGGTTGGGGTCATCGCGCCGGGGCCACCGTCCGCTGCCGCGCTGCCCTGGCCGGCGCCGGCGCTATCGCCCATCTCCGCACTGCCCTGGCTGCTGTCAGCGCCGGCGGAACCTCCGGTCCCGCTGATGGCATCGGCGCTGCTGCCTGCGCCCGATGCGCTCATGTCGCCGCCTGCCTCGCTGCCCGCCCCGCTGGTGCCGCCTTCGGCAGCCTGGCCCGTGCTCCCGCTACCGCCAGCGCCGCCAGTTCCGACATTGCCGATGTTGCCCGCACTGCCGGCGATACTTGCGTCGGCCGGATCACCCATGGCTGGTGGATTGCCTGCCTGGCCGGCAGTACCTGCCGCGCCGCTGTGTTCGTTCTCGTTGGTCGTCATGGTGCGCTCTCCTGGTCAATGAACTGAAATGCGGCGTGGCTGGGTCGCCTGGCGCCGTGCCACGGTGACGTGCAGGACGCCGTCGCGATAGTGCGCCGATACCGATTCGGGGTCGATGTCGTCAGGCAGGCTGACTACACGCTTGAAACGGCCCGCGAAGCGCTCGTTAATCTGTACCGTGGCTTGTTGCTGCGCACTCGACAAATCGTCGGCCCGCTCGCCGGCGATGGTCAGCACCCCCTGTTCGAGCTGCACCTCGATCGATGAGGGGTCGAGCCCCGGCACGAAGGCGTACATTTCGACACTGTGCGGCGTGCTGCCGACGTTCAGCGCAGGGAAGCCGCCACGGCCCAGGCCGCGGATGCTGGGCCCGAGGTCGAAGGCTTGCTGGATTTCCCGCTGAATGCGGTCCATCTCGGCGAATACATCGCCAGGAAACATGGATCGATACATCATCATGGTGCTCTCCCGTTTAGGTAATGCGAGTTTGACCTTGCACCACGGGCGAGGTTCGCGCGCATGGCGTTGGCGCGCCGTCCGGCTGCGCGCGTTTGCGCTTGATCAAACATGCGTGCGAACCGTCGGCCGCACTGCCCGCATTGCGTGGCTATCGGATAAGGGGATCAGGGAATGAGGCCGCTTGCCGACGACCAAAGGAAGGAAACACGAACAGGCCCAGCTGCGCGAGATCGATGCCGCGATTGTCCGCGTGTAAGAAGGTGTGGCGAATGTGTGCGGCGACGACATCGCGCCGGCACGGCTGCGACTGACCGCCCGGGTGATGCCGGTTCGGTACCTCAGCCTTTGCCGCGGCGGTCCCACGCGGAAGGCTCGATGACTTTATAGCAGTTTGAGCAGCGCTTCGGCGCCCGCTTCCGACGACGCCGGATTCTGGCCCGTGATCAGCAAGCCGTCGGTGAGCACGTACGACGCCCAGTCAGGCCCCTTGGAATAGATGCCGCCGTGTTCCTTGAGCATGTCTTCGACCAGGAACGGCACCACCTTGGTCAGGCCAACCGCTTCTTCCTCGGTGTTGGTGAAGCCGGTGACGCGCTTGCCGGCGACCAGCGGCTTGCCATCCGCACCCTTGACATGGCGCAGCACGCCCGGCGCGTGGCAAACGGCGGCTACCGGCTTGCCGGCGGCGATCATGGTTTCGATCAGGCTGATCGAATGCTTGTCTTCGGCCAGGTCCCACAGGGGGCCGTGGCCGCCCGGATAGAACACGGCGTCGAACTCGGCGGCCTTCATATCCGCCAGCTTGTGCGTGGCGGCCAGGGTTGCCTGCGCGGCCGGGTCTTGCTTGAAGCGGCGCGTGGCGTCGGTCTGCGCATCGGGTGCGTCGCTCTTGGGGTCGAGCGGCGGCTGGCCGCCGGCCGGCGAGGCCAGCACCACGTTGACGCCCTTGTCTTTGAGTACGTAGTACGGTGCCGCGAATTCCTCGAGCCAGAAGCCGGTTTTGTGACCGGTGTCGCCCAGTTGATCGTGCGAGGTCAATACCATCAATACATTCATGCGGACTCCAGGGTTGGGAAAGAAACAATCCTGGCAGTTTGGCACAGATGCCGTTCCCGCGTCGTCCAGCAGGCCTTACGCGGCTTGCAGTTCGTGATACAGCGCCAGCATTTCCTGGCTCAGCTTGTGGCGCGGGTCGAGGTGGATCATGGGCAGGTTGCGGTCGTGCGATTCGCGGATGCGGATCGAACTCGACAGCTTGTTGCCGAGCACCGGCAAGCCTTCCGCGCCCAGTTCGTCCACCAGGCGCTGCGGCAGCCGGGCGCGGGCCTGGAACTGGTTGACGACGATGCCTTCGATCTCCAGCGCGGGATTGTGGTCGGCCTTGATCTCGGCCACGTTGGCCACCAGGGTGTACAGCGCCTGGCGCGAAAAATCGTCGCAGTCGAAGGGAATCAGGCAGCGGTCGGCGGCAATCAGGGCCGACTGGGTGAAGAAATTGTACGCCGGCGGGGTGTCGACGAAAATCTCGTCGAAGTCCCTGGCCAGTTCGGTCAGGGTGTCGCGCAGCTTGTAGATCTTGTGGCGCGATTCGAGCTTGGCCTGCAGGTCGCCCAGTTCCGGGTGCGACACCATGATCGACAGATTCTCGAATGGCGTGGGGTGCACGAACTCGCTGGCCGGCTTGGGAAAGACGATGAAGTTGAGCATCTGCTCGAAGTAGGCGCCCATGGTCGGCGCTACTTCGCTCATGGCCGCGCCGAGCAGGTAGCGGCTGGCGTTGCACTGCGGATCGATGTCGATCAGCAGGGTTTTCTTGCCCTGATGGGCCGCGATGGCCGCCAGGTTGACCGCAATCGTCGACTTTCCGACGCCACCCTTCTGGTTGAAAATCACACGTTTCATCTGCCGGCCCGGGGGAAGTGATTAATTTACAATACTAGCATGCTGCGATGCAGCATCGGGGCGACGGGAGGATAAGTGTGAGCTTGATGCGACGTTTGGCCGCAGGCAGGCGCCGGCCGGGCACAAGGGGCGGCCGGCGCCGGGCGATCAGTCTTCGAGCAGGCTGCGCAGCATCCAGGCGTACTTTTCGTGCGTCTGCATGCGCTGGGTCAGCAGGTCGCAGGTAGGCTGGTCGTTGGCTTTCTCGGCCACGCTGAACAGGGCGCGCGCGGTGCGCACCACGGTGGCCTGGCCTTCCATCAGGTCGCGGATCATTTCCTTGGCGTTGGGCGTGCCGCTGGCCGGGGTGATCGAGGTCAGCGAGGCGAACTGCTGGTAGGAACCGGGCGCCAGTTCGCCCAGCGCGCGGATGCGCTCGGCGATCAGGTCGACCGCCAGCCACTGCTCGTTGTACAGGGTCATGAACATGGTGTGCAGGGTCTGGAACATGGGACCGGTGACGTTCCAGTGGTACTGGTGGGTCTTCAGGTACAGCGTGTAGCTGTCGGCGAGCAGGCGCGACAGGCCTTCGACGATCTGTTTGCGGTCGTCGTCGGCAATGCCGAGGTCGACCATGGGGGCGGGCGAGGTTTTGCTGTTCATAAGTACATGCTCCTGTATGAGGCGTTGATTGGAAAGCGGTTGAGAATATAGGCGATTTCAGGCCATCGCGTGCGCGCCGGCGGCGGCATGCACCTGGCCGACGATGTCGTAGGAGTGCAGGCGCGCCTGGTGGTCGAACACTTGCGAGGTGATCATCAGCTCGTCGGCGCCGGTGCGCTCGATGAACTGCTGCAACTGGCGCGCGACCGTCTGCGGCGATCCGATGGCCGAGCACGACAGCACCTGGTCGAGCATGGCGCGTTCCTGCGGGCCGAGGGCGTCGAGGTAGCCGGACACGGGCGGCTGCAGGCGTCCCGGGCGGCCGCTGCGCAGGTTCACGAACGCTTGCTGCATCGAGGTGGCCAGCAGCGCGGCCTGCTCGTCGGTATCGGCGGCGAACACGTTAAAGCCGAGCATTACGTACGGTTTGTCGAGCTGGGCCGACGGACGGAAACGGGCGCGGTACAAGTCCACGGCCTGCATCATCTGGGCCGGCGCGAAGTGCGAGGCGAAGGCATACGGCAAGCCCAGCTGGGCGGCCAGCTGGGCCCCGAACAGGCTCGAACCGAGGATCCAGAGCGGCACCTTCAGGCCCGCGCCGGGCACGGCCATGACCGGGCGGCGCGACGCATCGGAAAAGTAATCCATCAGCTCGGCCACATCTTGCGGGAATTCGTCGGCGTCCGATTGCAGGTTGCGGCGCATGGCGCGCGCGGTGGCCTGGTCGGAACCGGGAGCGCGCCCCAGGCCCAGGTCGATGCGGCCGGGATAGAGCGACTCGAGCGTGCCGAACTGCTCGGCGATGACCAGCGGCGAGTGGTTCGGCAGCATCACGCCGCCGGCGCCGACCCGGATGCTTGAGGTGCCGCCGGCCACATAGCCCAGCAGCACCGCGGTGGCCGCGCTGGCGATGCCCGGCATGCCGTGGTGCTCGGCCAGCCAGTAGCGGTTAAAGCCCCAGCGTTCGGCATGCTGCGCCAGGTCGAGCGTGTTCTGGAACGACACGCGCGCGTTGCTGCCTTGGGTGATCGGGGACAGGTCGAGTACGGAAAAGGGAATCATCATCAGTGCCTTGGGACGGTAAGGGGGCTGGCGCGGCCTCTGATTGTGCAGCGCAGTCTTACCCACATGGGGACGGGTGCGCCGTTTAAAAGGCGTTTTGTCCACATGCCGTCAGGCAATTCACAGCGCCGGCGCGCTGTGTTGACAAGGTGTGCGCGGCGGCTTACGCCAGCCGTCCCTGCCGCGGCGCGCGTGCCGCCAGGGCGCCGCGCTGGCCCCCCATGCCGTCGAGGCGGAACACGCCCACCACCTGCGACAGGCGCGCGGCCTGGTCCTGCATGCTCTCGGCCGCGGCGGCCGCTTCCTCGACCAGCGCGGCGTTCTGCTGGGTCGCCGCATCCATCTGGGCGATGGCCTGGTTGACCTGGGCGATGCCGGCGCTCTGCTCGTGGCTGGCGGCCGAAATCTCGGCCATGATGTCGGTCACGCGGCGCACGCTGGCCACCACATTGTCCATGGTGCCGCCGGCGTCGGCCACCAGCTTGTTGCCGGCCGATACCTTCTCGACCGAGTCGCCGATCAGGGCCTTGATTTCCTTGGCGGCCGCGGCGCTGCGCTGGGCCAGGTTGCGTACTTCCGAGGCGACCACGGCAAAACCGCGTCCCTGTTCGCCGGCGCGCGCCGCTTCCACCGCCGCGTTCAGCGCCAGGATATTGGTCTGGAAGGCGATGCCGTCGATGACGCTGATGATGTCGACGATCTTCCTGGACGAGTCGTTGATCGAGGCCATCGTGTCGACCACCTGGGCCACCACCGCGCCGCCCTGCATGGCCACGTCGGACGCGGTGGCGGCCAGCTGGTTGGCCTGGCGCGCGTTGTCCGAGTTTTGCTTGACGGTGCCGGTCAGCTCTTCCATCGACGCCGCTGTTTCTTCGAGCGAACTGGCTTGCTGCTCGGTGCGCGAGGACAGGTCGAGGTTGCCGGACGCGATCTGGCTCGATGCGGTGGCGATGGTATCGGTGCCCATGCGCACCTGCATCACGATCTTGGCCAGGTCGTCGCGCATGGTGCGGATGCCGTGCAGCAGGCTGCTGGTGTCATTGTGCTTGAGGTCGATGTTGATGCTCAGGTCGCCTTCGGCGATGCTGCGCGCGATGCCGGCCGCATAGTCGGGCTCGCCGCCGAGCTGGCGCAGCAGGCCGCGCCCGATCACCAGTCCGAGACCCGCAAGCATCCCGGCCAGCGCCAGCGCGCCCAGCGAGAAGGAAATCAGGCGCGCGCGGATGGTGGTGTCGACGGTATCGATGTAGACGCCCGAGCCGACGATCCAGCCCCAGGGCGCGAAGCCCTGCACGTACGACACTTTCTGCACCGGATGTTCGCTGCCCGGCTTGGGCCACATGTAGAACACGAAGCCGGCGCCGTTGGCCTTGACCGTGTCGACGAACTCGACGAAGAGGTGCTTGCCGGTCGCGTCCTTGCTGGCGCTGACATTGGTATTGTCGAGCGCCGGCTTGATCGGATGCATCAACACCACCGGCGTCTGGTCCTGCACCCAGAAGTATTCGGTCTTGCTGTAGCGCAGCACCTTGATGGCGGCCAGCGCGTGCTTCTGCGCCTCGGCCTTGGGCATGCCGCCCTTGTCGGACAGGCCGTGATAGTAGGCGATGATGCCGTGCGCCGTTTCGACGGCCTGGCGCACATTGTTCTCGCGCTCCTCCAGGATGAGGCGCTTTTCGGAGGCCAGGAACAGGGCGGTCAGCACCACGATGCCGACCACGCTGCTGAGGATCAGGGTGGCGAGCTTTTTGGCGATGCTCATCGATTCAAGAAAGGGAATACTCATGGCGACATCCTTTGCGTGCAGTCTGCGAGCCCGTCTGTCTATTGAAAGATAGCACACGCGCCGCGCTTGTTGATGTTGATCAGTGCTTTTTTGGAACGCCACCGAGGCTGGCTGGCGACAGATTGCGCTTGCTTGCCCGCTGTCGCTACCGGGCAGGTCGGCCACGGATGACGGGCCCGACCTGGAAGCGCAATGGTCGCCGCCGCCAGGATTGTGAATTCTTACAGGAAAGATTACGTTATGGAAACTGGAGAGTCAAACACTGACTGCGGAAGGCCGGACAAAACCGGCCTTGCCTGCCCGAAAAGCAACAAGCTGCATGCTGGAAAAATGGATATCTGGAAATAATGTGTAATAGCAAGGTCATCCGGAGCTCACTCTGGCGTAACATTACGGCAATATTATCTTTCTTGCTCGCCCGACAGATTGTGACCCAGATGATTTTCCAGGAAAGACATGCTCATGTTGTACTACACGCCAAGACCCCGTTCGATGCCGCTGGCTGCGCGCGTCCTGTTTGCCGCGCTGATGGGCGCCAGCCTGGCCGCCTGCGGCAACGACGACCCGGCCCCGTCCCCGTCCGTGCCGCTGGCGCAGCAAGCGGCGCCCGCGCCTGGCGCCGCCGACCCCTCGCGCGCCTGCAGCGCCAAGTCCGCCAACATGCGCTGCGCCCCATGAGCGCAGCGTTCCCCCGCACCACCCGACAGACTTGAGCCGCCATGACGATGACACCCAATAGCAGACGCGCGTTCTTGCGCAAGGCCGCCAGCATCGGCGGCAGCGCCGCGGCGCTCTCCATGTTTCCGCCCGCGATCAGCAGGGCCCTCGCGGTGGCGGCCAACAACCGCATCGGTACCATCAGGGATGTCGAGCACATCGTGATCCTGATGCAGGAAAACCGTTCCTTCGACCATTACTTCGGCACCCTGAAAGGGGTGCGCGGTTTCGGCGACCGCTTCCCGATCCCGCTGCCGGCCTCGAACGCGATGGGCAAGCACCGGGTCTGGTACCAGCTCAACGACAGCGTGGCCGCGGCGCCGCGCGTGATCGCGCCCTTCCATCTGAATACCGAGCAAAGCTTCGATACGATGCGGGTGGCCGGCACGCCGCACAGCTGGCCGAACGCGCAGCACGCATGGAATCACGGCATCCTGGCCAACTGGCCGACGCACAAGCAAAACCATTCGATGGGCTATTACAAGGAAGCCGATATTCCTTTCCAGTTCGCGCTGGCCAACGCGTTTACGGTGTGCGACGCCTATCACAGTTCGTTCCAGGGCGGCACCAACCCGAACCGGGTGTTCGCCTGGACCGGCGCCAACGACCCGCTCAAGCAGGGCAACGGCCCCGTGATCGGCAACAGCTACGACAGCGTCGAGCACGATCCGAGCGGCGGCTACGCCTGGCTCACCTACCCGGAACGGCTGCAGGCGGCCGGCATCCGCTGGCAGGTGTACCAGAACATGGCCGACAACTTTACCGACAACCCGCTGGCCGGCTTCAAGCGCTTTCGCGATGCGTTTGCCAATGTGCCCGGGTCCGATCCGCAGCTGCGCGAACGGGGCATGAGCACGCGCGACCTCGACCAGCTCAAACTGGACGTGCAGAGTAACCGTCTGCCGCAAGTGTCGTTCATCGTCGCCACCGCCGAAGGCTCGGAGCATCCCGGGCCATCGAGCCCGGCGCAGGGCGCCGAGTACACGGCGGCCGTGCTGGATGCGCTGACCTCGAACACCGAGGTCTGGAGCAAGACCGTGCTGTTCCTGATGTTCGACGAAAACGATGGCTTTTTCGACCACGTGCCGCCGCCTGCCGCGCCATCGTACGTGCAATGGAACAGCGATGCGAAGCAAGCCGTGCTGGCCGGCGCCTCCACCGTCAGCACCGTGGGTGAATACCACGAGTTCGCCACCACCGAAACGATGGAAGCGCAGGCGCTCATGCACCGCCCGTACGGCCTGGGCCCGCGCGTGCCGATGTATGTAATTTCGCCATGGAGCAAGGGCGGCTGGGTCAACTCGCAGGTGTTTGACCACACCTCGGTCATCCGGTTCATCGAAACGCGTTTCGGGGTGATGGAACCGTCCATCACCCCGTGGCGCCGGGCAGTCTGCGGCGACCTGATGAGTGCATTCAACTTCAAGAACCCGGATGGCGCGGCCTTTGCCAATGCCTTGCCGGACACCAAGGCATTGGCCGCCCGCGCCCGCGCGCTGCCCGGCACCAAGACCCCGGACTTGCCGGTGTTGCCGGAACTGCCGACCCAGGCGACGGGCACCCGGCCATCGCGCGCCTTGCCGTACGAGCTGCACGTGAGTGCGCGGGTCCATCCCGACAAGGTCGAGGTCGAGCTGCTGTTTTCCAATACGGGCGCGGCGGCTGCGGTATTCCATGTGTACGACCAGAATCTCCTGACCCAGCCGCCGCGCCGTTACACGGTCGAAGCGAACAAGGACCTGAACGGCGTGTGGGCGCTGGGCGACCAGCACGGCATGTACGACCTGTGGGTGCTGGGGCCGAACGGCTTTCACCGCCACTTCAGCGGCACCGCGTCGCGCCACGGGCCGCAGCCGGAAATCCAGGTGTGCTACGACATTGCCAACGGCAGCGTATCGGCCAAATTGCGCAACAATGGCAACGTGGCGGCCACCTTCGTGCTCAAGGCCAACGCCTACCTCGATGCACCGGCATGGAACGTGACGGTGGCGGCCGGCGTGCTGTCGGAGCAGGCCTGGCCGCTGTGCGACTGCGGCAACTGGTACGACTTCAGCGTGCGCGTGACGGAACTGCCCGGTTACGTGCGGCGCTTTGCCGGGCGCGTGGAAACGGGCAAGGATTCGATCAGCGACCCGGCCATGGGCGGGCTGGCGCTGGCCGGCGATTAATCGGCGACTGGCCTGCGCATGCCGCGCCTGCCCGCGTGGGCGCTACGGCGCCTGCTCGCGCGCCTGCAATTGCTCGCGCAGCTGCCGCGGGTTCAAATGGGTGTAGTCCTTGTTGATGTCGAACTTGAGCAGCGGCGTCAGTTGCGGGTCGAGCAGCTTGCGCAGCACGCCCAGGAACTGCGGCGAGGCGACCAGCACCAGCTGGCGGAAGCGGCTTTCGTGCAAGCCCTGCAGCAGGAAGCTGTTGATGCTGCGGGCGAACAGTTCGGTCTCGTGCTCGGTGGGCGTTTGCGGCGGCTCGTAGCTTTTGTTGGGCGCGGCGCCGCCGGTGTTATGGATGCTCTTGGTCGCGGAAGTCGGGCCGATTCTGTCCGGCTCGGTGTCCGCGGTGCGCAGGCGTACCGCCGTATTGACCATATCGTTGATTTCTTCCAGCTCGCCATTGTCGCCAATGTCGCCGGACCCGGCAAAAAAACGCGCCCGCCCGGCATTGGCCACCACAATCCAGGTCGCCTCCATGACATCTCCTTTCAAACCACGATAAAAGATGTTGGAGTGCCGGGGCGCGCAATGGTTCCGTGCGCCGCTTACGGCGCCGCCGAGAATGAACTATGCGACGGGAACTTGGCTTTCATCCACTCGCGGTTCAGTTGCAGGGCCGTGACGATGTCCTGCGGCAGCGTGTCGAGAATCTCGGGGTCGTCGCTCGGGGTATCGGCCAGCAGGCTGGCCAGATGAATGATGCCGCCGAGCTTGCTGAACGGATGGGCCGCCATCGGGTCCGACGAGCATTCCAGCGCGCGCACGATCGTCTCGGGGAAGTTCCAGCGCCGGCCCAGCTCGGCCGTGATTTCGCCTTCGCAAAAACCCAGCAGACGCTGTTCGCGCTCCCAGCGCCCGCCCGGCAGGTGCGGCTGCTGTTCGATTTCCGCGAAGGCGGTCGGCTCGGCCTGGTAAATCAGCAATTCGCCCAGGCGCACCATCATCCCGGCCAGCCACGCATCCTGGCCGTCGCTGCCCAGGCTCGACGAGAGCCACTTGGCATAGCCGGCGCAGGCCATGCTGCTTTTCCAGAATTCATCGCTGTCCAGCCCCGGCAGGTCGGGAAATGTTTCTGCGAAGCAGGCGGCCAGTGCCAGGGTGCGCACGTGCGACATGCCGGTCATGGCGATGGCGTCGTCGAGCGAATTGACGCCGCGCGAGACGCCGAAACGCGCACTGTTGGCCAGGCGCATCAGCTTGGCGGTGAGCGCCGGATCGCGCGCGATGATGGAACTGATCAACTTGGCCGAGGCGTCTTCATCATCGAGCGTCTTGATGAGAGAGTGGGCCACTTCGGAGATCACCGGGAGTTTGACGTTCTGAAAAAATGCGGAGAGTTCGGACATAGTGCTTCCTTTGAAGGTCAGTCGCGGCGTGGTGAACGGGGAGGCAAACGGAACAGCTTGGACAGGACAAGGGCGCCGCCGCCGGGGTGGGCCAGGAGCGTCGATGGGTCAATGGCATTGTGGCATTGGGCAGGCATGCTTCGGTTTTCCCCGGCTTGCGTTGATGATCCAGTCTACTATGAGTAATGCCCCATGCAAACAAAATCCGCAGCGTCCAGGACAGCGCGGCAAGCCCGCGCTGGTGCCGGCCTGGCCGCGCGCGCGGGCGGTTTCGCATTTCCTCTACGGGCGACTGGCGCGCCATGCAGCATGCGTAAAAATGCGGCGCGCGCGAGGTGGGCCAAGGGTGTTGTTTTTAGCGTGCGCAATGGGAAGGGCGACGGTCGCGCTTGCCGGATGCGGCAGCGCCATCCCCATCCAGGAGCAGGCAATTGCGCTGCGGGTGCTCTCCAGCGTAATCTGGTTCAATGCGCCGCAGGTGCCGATGACCACCCTCGTGGGCGACGCCTTGACGGTCCTGGAGCGCTACCTGGGGACGGGCATGGCGCCGGCGGAGTTTACCGACCGCTGCATCGATGACAGCGGCGCCGTCATCGCCGCCGGCCCGCACGTATGGGACGGCATAGTGAACCGCAAACCGCCAGGCGCGTGCACCCGGGCGTTTCCGATTTACTCAAGCCCGCGCATGGAGGCCGGGGAATCGATCAAGGGCCTGATCTTCCAGTGCACGACCAAACCGCTGGCAGCGGCGTTCAGGGATGGCACGTATCCGCCCCACGTGCTGTTTACAGGCGAGGAAAAGGCATGGCTGCAGCGGATTTTCCCCGAGGGCGTCTGCGACTGCCGCCGGTCCGACCAGGGCCGGCCAGCCAACTTGTGACGGCAGTGGCAAGCGCGCCCGTGCCGCGCGAGAGTTGTTGACACGGGCCCATCCGTCATCTAATTTCAATGGTGTTGGCTCAGCGTTCCGAACGCGTCGGTTGATGCTTCAGGAAATTGACTATGGTCAAGGCTGTTCAGGCATCGCAGAGCAAGATTGAAGACTGGTCGGTCCCGTTCAATCACTCGGAGGCAATCGCCATGACAGCTTGGAACCCAACAGCCGCTTGCGCGCTCGCGGCAATCGTACTGGCCGGATGCGGCGGCACGGTGCACCTGCCGGACAGGAAAATCTCGCTCACCGTGTTATCGAGCAAGCCGCACGAAGTGTCCGGCGGCGATGCCCGCATTGCCGTCAGTGCGGCAGCCGACATGCCCGGCCAGATGAGATTCCGGCTCAATGGCCAGCGCATCGATCCGCCGATGGCCGCCGGCGGCGCGCGCATGGAAGGCGTGGTATCGGGCCTGGCCGACGGCCGCAATACGCTGGAAGTCAGTTATACCGATCATGGCGGCAGGGAGGTGTCGGCCGCGCTGGCGCTGACCAACCACCCGCTGACCGGTCCGATGTTCAGCGGTCCGCAGCAGCAGCCTTTTGTGTGCCGCACCCAGGAGTCGGGCCTGGGCCAGCCGCTGGTCGATAACCAGGACGGCATCGGCCATCCGGTGTTCGATACACCTGGGGGGCGCCTGCTCGGGCATAGCCGGTACTGCGCCATCAAAACGCAGATTCACTACTTTTACCACACCGGCGAGGGGTTCAAGCCGTTCGACGCCGTCAAGGGCTACGTCACGCCGCCGGCCGACCTGAAAACGATCACCCTCAATGGCGCCAGCGTGCCGTTCGTGGTGCGGGTCGAAGCCGGTACCATCAACCGCTTTGCGTACACCATCGCCATGCTGGCGCCGTTTCCCGGTGGGGCCGATGCAGCGCCGTCGTTCGACACCGCGGCCTGGAACCGCAAGCTGGTGTACTGGCTGCGCGGCGGCGTCGGCATCGGCCATCAGCAGGGCACCGCGATCTGGTTCAGCAGCGGCATGCGCGGCATCGAGCGCCAGATCATTTCCAGGGTGCTGGCGCAGGGGTATGCAGTGGTCAATTCGTCCGGCAATGAAGCGGGCGTGCATTACAACATGCGCCTGGCGGAAGAAACGGCCACGATGACCAAGGAGCGCTTCATCGAGGCGGTCGGCCGGCCGGCCTTCACGATCGGCATCGGCGGCTCGGGCGGGGCGGTGCAGCAGTATCTGTTTGCGCAAAACCGGCCGGGATTGCTGGACGCCGGCATTCCGGTGCAATCGTATCCGGACATGGTCACGCAAACGATCCCCGTGGCCGACTGCCCGCTGCTGGAGCAGTATTTCAGCGACGAGGTGGCGCTCGATCCCGCCTCGCCGTGGAAGTCCTGGACCCGGCGCGCCCTGATCGAGGGCAGCAATGCCAGCGATACGGTGGTCAATCCCCTCACCGACAAGCCGGGATCGACCGAGTGCATCAACGGCTGGCAGGGCGCGGTGCCGACCGTGGTCAATCCCGTCTACAAAGACCCGCGCTATGACCTGGTGGCGCAGAATTACGGCTATCCGGCGGACGTCTTCGCCAAGGTCAAATGGACGCACTGGAACGACCTGGCCAATATCTACGGCACCGACAGCGCCGGTTTTGCGCCATCCCCGATCGACAACGTCGGCGTGCAGTACGGGCTGGGCGCGCTGGCGGCGGGGCAGATCGGCAGAGATGAATTCTTGCGCATCAATGCCTGCGTCGGCAGCTGGAAAGAGGCGTCGCAGTTCGTCACGTGGGATGCGGCCGCCGACCCGTTCGACGCGCGCAACATGCAGCGCAGCGCCACCTGCCGCGACCCGGCCGGCCAGCCCGCGCCACGCCGCGCGGCAGACCTGTCGGCCGTGCGCGCGGCCTATACGTCCGGCCACGTGTTCACCGGGCAGCGGCTGGACATTCCGATGATCGATGTGCGGCCGTACCTGGAACCGGTGCTCAACATGCACAACATGCGCCAGGCTTTTTCGGTGCGTGCGCGCCTGCTCGACGCCAATCGCGCGGCGGCAAAGAACCAGGTGATCTGGCTGACGACGGCGGCAGCGGATCAGCCGGCGCATGTCATCGATGCGCTGGGGGTACTGGACAGCTACCTGAGCACGCGAACCGTGCCCGCGCAATTTACCGACAGCTGTTTTGACGCCAGCGGCGCCGCGATCGCGGCCGGCGCAGCGGTCTGGGACGGCATATTGAATCAACAGCCGAAAGGCGCCTGCAGCGCAGCCTTTGCGGTGCATGCAAGTTCGCGCATGGTGGCCGGCGAGTCGGTCAAGGGCGATGTCTTCAAGTGCAAGCTGAAACCGGTGGCGGCGGCGCTCGCGGACGGCACTTATCCGCAGGCCGCCCCCTTCAGCGCGCGCGATAAGGACTGGCTGGAGCGGATTTTTCCGCAAGGCGTATGCGACTATCGCTTCGGCGACCAGGGCCGGCCGGCGCGCTGGTGACAGCGGCCGGTGGGAGTGCAGCGGCGGCCTATTTGGCGCCGCTGAATTTGAACGCCAGGATTGCGCCCGGATTTTCCAGCTTGTTGGTGGGCGCGCCGTGGTCGCTGGTGCCGAGCGAGCCTTCGATATCGGTCGCCACGCAGATGGTGGCGTCACTGTCGTTAAAACAAGCGTGTTTGATGACAAGGAACGCGATGTTTCCAGCTTGAGGCTGAGGCATCGCAATAATATATTTGTAATGCCGTGAATAAATTGCGATAATAAAAAATTAAATGTTAGTCAACATTTCTCCGCATCATATTGCCATAATTCCATTTTTGGGGCCCCGAAAAACCTGCTGAGCCGCGCAAATTTCGTCCTGTGTGCTCATCGTACCTTCATATAGCTGCGCTTCTCGAACGAAACCTGCGACGCTGACCACGGTTTTTCGCGGCCATTTATGGTCTCCCCACAGTACCTACCTACTTAATTAGAATAATCTATTTTCTCCAACAATACCGAATCGAGCAAAGTAGGGGGAATCATGAAAGATATTCTGTCGGATGCAGAGTTGACTGAAATTGAAAGTAGAGCTAACCGAGCGTCCAGGGGGCCATGGCGCTCATATGTTGAAGGCCGCGACCATACCAGCGGTTCAAGTTTCATCATGACAGGGCCTGAAGAAATGCGCGGCCAGGATATCGAGTTGGCCGGGGCTAGTGTGGCCGACCAAGACTTTCTTGCTGGTGCGCGTCAAGACATACCAGCACTGGTGAATGAGGTTCGCAGGTTACGGGCACTTTTGCGAGTAGTATGAGGCGCGGACACGGCGCAACGTTGGCTCCTGTCAACGACGGGTGGCTCCGCCTCGGCTCTGGGGCGCGCCAACTGATGTATGTATGAGCAACCATGTATAGCCACTTGGTGTCGCGCGAATCGGGCTGTGCTTACGGGACCGTGTCGCCCGGCGCGGCCAGCACCTGGGTCCAGTAGACGCGTGCGCTCTCGCCCGCCTGGTTGATGGCGTAGCCCGCGCCCATGTCGGTAAATTGCGCATCCATCACATTGGCGCAGTGGCCCGGGCTGTCGAGCCACCCGGCGACCACCTCGTCGGCCGAGTCCTGCCCGACCGCGATGTTTTCGCCGATGCGGCGCCAGCGATAGCCGGTCTCGAGCGCGCGTTCGCCTACCATGCGCCCATCTTTGCCGGCGTGGCTGAAATAGCGTTGTTTGGCCATGTCGCTGCTGTGGCCCAGCGCCGTGCTTGCGAGTTCCTCGTTCCAGGCCAGGGGCGGGGCGGCCTCGAACGCTTGCGCGCCGCAGTCGCGGGCACTGGCGCGGGCCCGGTTGACCGCTTCCAGGATGCGCTGCCCGGCGTCGCGCGGCGGCGGCAGGCGCGAGGCGGCCGAGGGCGGGGCCGGCTGGGCAAACACGATCATCCAGCTGTCGCCGGTGCGCCTTGCGCCCACGTCGGAAAATTGGGTGCTCAGCAGCGTCTTGCAATAGCTGCGTTCGAGGCTGGCCATGACGCGCACGGGATCGGATACACCTTCCACGAAAATTGCATCGGCTTGCGCCACCGCATAGCCGGCGCGCGCAATCGCCTGGTCCAGCAAGGTGCCGGGAGGAGCCTGGACCCTGGACAGTGCCGCATGCGGCGCCAGCGGTGCGACCGGCCCCATGGTGCGGCCCTGGCAGGTGTGCGGCGCGGCACGGTAGGCGTTGATCAGTTCGATGAGCGTGGTGCGTTGCTGGGCGCTCGCTGGCAGGGCGGCCAGGAGCAGGCTGGCGGCCAGCCATCGCAGCCGGCTGCGGGTGGACCGGTGTGGCGGGGCAGTGTGTGGAGCGAGGGTCTTCATGGCGGCGATTCTAACAGCGGCCGCAGGACAGGTCGATTTGGCCAAGTCCCGGGCAGTGGAGCCGACATTTTTGCTATGCTATCGTTTTTCCACCGGCCGGCGCGTGTGCCCGGGCCGGCGAACCTCATTTACGGAGTAGTGCATATGGCCTCGTTGCAAGAGCAGTTTTTGAAAGCCGGCCTGGTCGACAAAAACAAGGTCAAACAGGCCAATCAGGACAAGAGCAAGCAGAAGAAGGTCGAGCGCCGTACCGGCACCGAGACCGTCGACGAAGCACGCCTGGCCGCCCTCGAAACGCAGCGCAAGAACGCCGAGCGGGCGCGCGAACTCAATGCCCAGCGCGATGCGGCCGCGAACGAAAAAGCGATCGGTGCGCAGATCACCCAGATGGTGCAGAAAAATCGCCAGAGCAAGGGCAATGGCGACATCGCGTATAACTTCACGCACAACAACAAGATCGAGCGTTTCTACGTGTCGGCCGCGGTCCAGGCGCATTTGGTGGCGGGACGTCTGGTGATCATTCGCCAGGGCGATTCCACCGAGCTGGTGCCGCGCGTGATTGCCGATAAAATCGCCGAGCGCAATGCCTCGATCGTGGTGCGCGTGAATAAAGCCAGTACCGAAGTCGATGCGGACGATCCGTACGCAGCGTTCCAGATTCCCGATGACCTGATGTGGTAACGCAGGTCCATTCCTCAGTCAGGTCGCGCGCGCAGGTTCCGGGCGTTCCGAGAAACGGGCGCGGTACTGCAGCGGGTTGACGCCGAAATTGCGCAGAAATACCCGGCGCAGCGTTTGTTCTTCGGCGTAGCCAATCTTCGTGCAAATGGCTTTCAGGGGCAGGGTACTCGATTCCAGCGCCCGGCAGGCCGCTTCCATGCGCATCGCCTCGACGGTCTTGGCCGGCGTTCGGCCCACGGTGGCGGTGTAGACGCGCACGAAGGTGCGCAGCGACATGTTCGCCATCGTCGCAAGGCGGGCCACGCCGAGGTCTTCGTCGATGTGGCTGGCGATCCACGAATGCAGGCTGGCGAAATTGCCGTCGTCGCGCGCTTGCGTGGCCAGGGGAACGCTGAACTGGGATTGTCCGCCGGCGCGCTTGATGAACATCACCAGCTGGCGCGCGGTCTGGATGGCGATCTGGTGGCCATGGTCCGCTTCGATCAGCGCCAGGCTCATGTCGATGCCGGCGGTGACCCCGGCCGAGGTCCAGAGGGCGCCATCCTGGATGAACAGGGCATCGGCATCGACCCGTACTTCCGGGTGGCGCTGCCGGAGGCGATCGACCCAGGCCCAGTGCGTGGCCACGCGGCGAGCGTTCAACTGGCCGGCGGCGGCCAGCACGAACGCCCCGGTGCACACCGAGCACAGTCGCCGCGCGCTGGCCGCGTGCCGGCCGATCCAGGCCACCAGTTCCGGACACACGGTGAATTCCTCGCCCTTGCAGCCGCCCGCGACGATCAGCGTATCGATATCTGCTCCGTCAAGCGTGGCCACGGCCCGCGTGTCGACCGCCAGGCCGGCGCTGGACATGACGCTGCCGCCGCTGACGGAGGCAATGATGGTTTCATATAGCGGCTGCGCCCCCTCGGCCTGGCCTAGCCGGTTGGCCGTGGCGAACGCCTGCAGCGGCCCGGCCAGGTCGAGCAGGTTCATGTCCTCGTACGCGAGAAAGACAATGCGGCGCGTTGCCGAAGCAGGCATGTGTGTTCCTTATGTAAGCCGATACCGAAAGCGCATTATCGCCCCTGCCACGGATACTCGGCTTCCAGCACGACGAAACGGGCGGCAGCGGTGCCGTAGCGGGTCGTGATGTCGTCGAGCGTTTTGTCGAGCACCCGGGCTGACGGGGTGGCGTCGAACTCGGGCAGTACCCAGTCGAGCGGCTTGCCCTGGCCGGCGACCATGTCGGGAACCAGCATCAAGCCGTTGCGCGTCCTGACCGGCGCGTCGGACTGCGCGAGCGCGTGGACGCGCGTGCGCAGGGTGGCGCTGTAGGCGTCGGCGGCGAGCGAGAGCGCCATTTCGTCCACGCCGGGGGCCACGGGAATGCCGATATCCTGGCTTGGGCGCAGAAAATACGAGGTGACGGCCGTCACGCGGTCGCCGAAGGTGATGCGAAACGCGTCGCTATCGTGCGCGCTGCCCCAGTCGGCCACGCCGAGCTGCGTGGCCAGGACACGCGCGCGTTCGGTGCCGCCAATGGCTTCGACCAGTGCCAGGGCAGTCGGGATCGCCGCGCTGATGCCGGCACTCGATACGATTTTTCCATCGGCGACATAGCGCGTGTTCTTCAGCCAGACCGTGTCCGGATAGGCCTCGATGCGCGACTGGTGCGTGCTCCAGTGGCCGGTCGCGCGGTGGCCGCGCGTCAGGCCGGCCTTGGCCAGCACGATCGAGCCATTGCAAATGCTGACCATGGTCGCGCCTTTGGCTGCCTGGGCGCCGACCCAGGCCAGCAGGGTCGGGTCATCGCTCTTTTTCAAGGCCGGGACGACGACATAATCGGCGCCGTCGGGATAGCGCTGGTCGAACTGGGCGACGGTATTGTCCGGCTGGATTTGCAGTGGCGGCAGCTGCAGCAGACCGGGCTGCGTGGCCACGCTGACGACATCGGCCAGGCCGGATTGGGCCAGCACGCCGTAGGGGAGCACGAAGTCGGACATCACCGTGCCGCTATTTTCGCCAACGACCGCGATGACAGGGCGGGTGCGCCCGAAGCGCGGCGCGTAGGTGTCGATTTTTTCGGTGGGCTCGACGCTGGCCGCGGCCGATGCCACGACGGGCGCGCCCTCCCGGGCGGACGAGGAACCCGTAAAGGCAAGGGAGGCAAGTGCGATAAGCACGAGGCGTGTGAATCCAGTCATGATTGAAACTCCTGTCAGGCCATAAGTAAGATCGCGGGGACGTCAACGCCACCGGGTACCAAGGCCATCTTACGAGGAGAGGGTTTTGGCGTAAATGACAAAATACAGTCAATTCACGCCAAATCGACATGGATGCGCGGATGCGGTTAGCCCCAAAATTTGCTTCGGAAACGAAAACGCCAACCTGCATGGGTTGGCGTTTTGCTTGCCGCAAAGGCGGTCAAGACCATCCCCGCCGCAGCGGGGACCGGCGGGAGATTACTTGGCGGCTGGGGTCGCGGCTGCCGTGACGACCGGTGCCGGCGCTGGCGCGCTGGCGGTTTTTTCCGCTGCCTTGGCTTCTTTCGCTGCCTTGGCGCGGGCCTTGGCGGACTTCTTGTGGGTTTTTACTTCGGTCTTGGTGGTGGTGACTTTCTTCCTTGGCACCCGGAGTGACCGTGGTTTCCTTGGTTTCCGTCTTGACCACGTGCGCATCCTTGGCATCGGTCTTCACGACCGTGGTTTCCTTCGATTCGGTTTTGACGACGTGCGCTTCGGTCTTCGCCGCTGGCGCAGGTGCGGCGGCAGGAGCAGGGGTTTGAGCGAAAGCAGCGGTAGCGAACAGGCCGGTGATCAGGGTAGCGATAGTTTTTTTCATGATGTGGTTTCCTTGGGAATGGTATAAACGGTTTATTTTGTTTGTGTGAAGCGGCTTACTTGCTTGCCTGCGGGGCCGGCTTGGCGGCTTGCGCGGCGGTCTTGATGTCCTGGGCTGGTGCTTTGACTTCGGCTTTGGTTTCAACCTTTACTTCAGCCTTCGCTACCGGTGCTGCTGGTGCCGGAGCCGGTGTCGGGGAATGCGCGAATGCGGCGCTGGCGAACGTTCCGACGGTCAGGGTAGCGATTACTTTTTTCATGGTCAGTCCTTTTTCCGGGTTGAGGTTCGGTGCACATGTGCCGTGTCACTGAGCTGAAAACGCCGCCCGCAACCGATGAGTTGACCGCCTTTACACGCGCTTACAACTCGCTGTATTTGCTTACAACTCGGCAAGCTGGCGCCCAACAGATCGCCGCAAGCGCTCGTGCTGCCAGCGAGGCTGTCCGGGATCAAGGTGACGAGAGGGTAGACTCCTACTATTTGAGTCTTCAACGAAAGGAACTTCATGAACATTCGCTTGATGGGGCTCATCGCCGCGCTGGCAACCGGGTTCAGTGCCGGGGCGTGCGCACACACGAATCTGACCAGCATGTACACCGACATCGCCGGCAAGTCATGCAAGAAAACGTTTGTCGAAAAAATTACCGGCGCCTACACATTGAGATGCCCTGGCGTGGGCAAATACCGCCTGCATATTCATGACGACGATGAGCGAAGTTCGATTGACATCGTGACCCCGGATGCGCAGGTCTACGCGCTCAATTACTGGGAGGTCGTCACCCACGGGTTTTCCTCGCTCGGGAAAAAGGCCGAATGGCGGGTTGCCAATGCCGGTGGAAAGACGGTTCCGGTCGCGCTGATCGTGCGCCTGAATGTGATGGATCAAAGCGACCCGGAGCGCCCGAAGCGGCGTCAGGTCCTTGTGATGGCACACATCGGCAAGGGCACGGCATGTGTCGTGAATGTCGTCGATGCGGCATCTGCCGACGCCAATGCGCAGGCCAGGGCCGCCGCCGACCGTCAGCCGCAAGCCTGTCTGACGTCCGATGCGCGCTGATTGAGGCGCCAGTACATGGCGATGACGTTGCCAGCAAGGGCATGACACGCGCGGAGCGCTCCAGTCCTGCCGGCCCGGGCAAGGGAGCGCCGGGCCCGCACATCAGGACGTGCGGCCGGCGTGCCGCATGATTGCTGCTTGCCACAGCGGCTCCCCCGCAGGAGGCATTCCGGCAAGCTTGAGCAGGGAGTCGATGTAATCGGCGTAGCCAGGATCGGCCAGCTCCTTGATCAGGGGCAGGTTGAGCAGGGCAAACGCGGCATGCCAGCCATCGCCTTCCTGGCCCGGCTGGCGCAACGCCAGTGCCGGATTGAACTGGTAGCGCCCGGTCGACAAGCGTTTGAACAGGCGCCGGTTATACGCATAGTCGCGGCTGACCTCGTTACGCGCCAGGACGCCCGAGATAAAGGCGCGCTTGCCGCGTTCCGGTGCCAGGACCGTGGGAGGCCACTTTTCGTAGGCGGCCAGCAGCATGCCGGCATCGAAGCTGCCGCGGTCGCCGGCGTCGGCGCGGCCGAAGCAGGACTTGAAGAGTACCCACATGGTTTGAAACAGCACATACTCGGATTGACGGCGGTCGATGCGCACCAGGCGATCGCCGGCCATGACGTCGATGCAGGGCGGCGCCACCAGCTGGACCACGGCGCCGAACGGACCGCTCGCATAGGCACTGTCGCGCAGGGCGGTGGCCATGGCCCAGTGCAGTGCGTTGCGGCCCAGGTGGTCGGTGGCGGAGGTGTCGGCGCCGCGCGCCAGCAAGGCCTCGATGAGGGGGACGTTGCCGGCGGCGGCGGCCGCCATCAGGGGCGTCTGGTTCATCGGCGTGCGATGCTCGACGCCATGCTTGTCGCACAGCCGCAGCACATCCTTGATGTTGCGCGCGAAATAGGGCATGTAGTGGCGCCGCCCGAAGGTTGCGCCGAGCTTGCGAAAGCTGTACGCCTGCTCGTAGCCGGCGCAGCGCGCCAGCACGTCGGCCAGGACCGACTCGTCGAAGCAGGCGGCATACTCGTACAGCTGGCCCTTGTGCTTGCTGCCGGGGGCGTGCTCGCGGAATACCTTGCACAGGCTTTCGCGCAACCTGGCCTCGTCGAACACCGGCCAGGGCACCGGGGTGCTCTTGAGGATCAGACGCTCGATGGCGTCGGCTTGCTCCTGCTTGCCCTGCAAGGCCAGCTTGCGCGCTTCTTTTTGCCAGTCTTCCAGGCTGGACGCGGGCGTATCGTGTTTCGGCGCCGCGCCCGCCTGCGCGATATCTAGCAGGCGCAACAGCGGATGCGCGGCGTCCGATTCGACCAGGTACACATGGCGGATGGCCCGGGTCAGGGCCACATACAGGGCATTGACATAGAATTTGTAGATTTCGAGCGACTTGTCGGACTTGTCCCTGGCACGGCTGTACTGCAGATCGTCGCTGGCGATGTCGGCCGCGCTGATGCCTTCGGCGATCTCGCCGAAGCGGGCCCGGTTGCCGGAGATGAAGCGGAACAGCACGATGCTGTCGTACTCGAGGCCCTTGGCTTCGTGGACCGAGAAGATCAGCGGCGTGTCGAAGTGTTTTTTCGCTTCCTCCTTGTCCTCGTCGCGCAGCACCAGCACCGCGAAGCGGGTGGAACGGCGCGTCTGCGCGTTCAGGTCGCGCCGCGCGCTGTCGCTGTCGGCCAGCAGGCTGACCGTGCCGGCGTCCTGGTTGACGGCATCGACCAGGAAATTGCTTTCGCGATCGATCGAGCCGAAGCGCCGGTGTTTGATTTTCAGGAGCGTGTTGGCCACCCGCGTCACTTGCGTGCCGTTCCTGAAATTGGCGCGCAATACCTGCAACTGCTGGCGCTCGGCCAGTTCGGGATCGCGCCAGAACAGGGATTTGACTTTGCTCCAGGAGAAAAAGTTCGGGTGCACGATCTGGTTCGAGTCGCCGCACAGCAGGAACTGGCCCGGCTTCCTGAGCGCCTGCAGCACCAGCGCCAGTTGCGCCACGGTCAGGTCCTGCACCTCGTCGACCACCACGAAGTCGTAGCGCGGCTGCACCTCGCGCCGCCAGTCATGCGCCACCAGGTTCAGGTCGAACAGCCGGGCCTGCTGTAGCCACGCGCGGTAGCGCTCGAACAAATCGTACAGGGCATCGCGCTCGGCCGCGCCAAAGATCGACTGGCGCGTGCCGAGCGCGCCGTATTGTTCGCGCGTGAGCACGCCGGCGGCATCGGCGGCGAGCACGCCACGGATTTCCTCGAATGCCTGGTGGGCGTCGATGCCCTTGAATTGCTGGCGCATGCGCGCGAACCAGGCGGAAAAATCGCGCCAGGTGGCCTCGCGGCCGTGCGGGACCCGGACCGATTCGAGAAACTCGCGGTAGGACAGGAAGGTGGCTTCCTGGCCGGCCTGCTCGAAACCGTCGGCGTAGTACAGATCGCGCGCGGACTGCGCCAGATAGGCCGAATGGGTCACGTACAGGACGTCGCCCTGGGCCTGCTTCATTTTCTCGAGCGTGAGCGCGGTCTTGCCGCTGCCGGCGCTGCCGACGATGATCAACGGTGCGTTCTGCACGTAGACCGCTTGCTGCGCATCGTCGAACGACATCACCTTGTCGAGCCAGTGCACCTGGCGCCGTTGCGGATGCAGGTAGGGAATCTGCGCCGCCTGCGCGCAGGCCTCGGCGGCGTCGGCGGCGGCAATGCTGTTTTCGTCGATCCGGGCTCCGCGCATGAAGCGCGACTTGTCGTAGTCGTGCTGCTCGATCACTTCCAGCAGCAGCGCGTAGACTTCGCCGCGGTAGCGGATGGTGGAGAACAGCAGGCGGTCGGCGTAGTCGAGCTTGGCGCGATAGATCTTGGCGTGGGTCAGATTGGCCAGTTTCTTGACATCGGCCGCGCGAAAGTCGTCGCGCTCGATGGCTTGCCGGACCTTGTCGTAGTGGGCCTTGTTGCGGGGCGGGCAAAAGTTGCTGTATTCAAGGATTTTCATCGGAACGGTGCAGCCAGGGGGATTTATCGTTGGCGCTATTTTAGCCGGGGCGAGCGGCTATGAGGCGCGGAAATGAGCGCGTCGGCGCAGGGGCGCATCATCCGGGCACGACGGCGCGCGCGTGCCGATGCCGCCGTTGCGTGACGTAGCGTACGGACGAGGGGATTTTTTCAGGGTATTCTGAACGCATCGACATCACAACATCAACAGGAGCGAGATCATGGGTAAATATGTCATTGGATGGATGCTGGGCATTCCGACCGTCGTGCTGGTGGTTCTGTACTTCATCTTCAACTGAGGGGATGGCGCCGCGCCCGGACGCCGGACTGGGCGCGGCGACGTGCGGCCGCCGCACATGAAAGCGCCACCTCCGGGTGGCTTTTTTATGCATCCGCAAGATGGCTCGATCGCGCGGTGCGAATAGAGCCCCCGTACACGGGTCTTATGCGGAATCGTCCCGCAAGCGGCCCCGCTTGCGGCGATTTGTGGGCGATAATGGCGCTTCTCGTTCCGCTATCCGACATTTCCATGCACATCCCTTACTTCACCGAAGCCGACATTCACGAAAATACGGACGACGCGACCTTCGCGCGCGGCAGCGACTATTTCCGGCGCGGGAAAGTGCATGCCTGCCGCGCCAACGGGGAGGACATCGAGGGCGTGGTCGGCGGCAGCGGCCGCTACGTCTACGACCAGACGATCTATGTGAGCGAGGATGGCGGGGTGATGATCGACGGCAGCTGCACCTGTCCCATGGAATACAATTGCAAGCACGTCGTCGCCGTGCTGTTCGCCTATCTGGAACGTCAGGCGGCCCAGGTCCCATCCCCCGCCGCCCTTCCGTACGCCAGCTCGGCCTGGCTCGACCGCCTTGTCCAGGCTGCAACCCCGCCGCAACCCGATGGGGCGGCAAGCAAGGCGGCGGCGCACCTGGTCTTTGTTTTCGTTCCCGGCAAGCAGCATGGCCGCCTGGAGCTGGCGGTTTGCCGCTCGCGTCCGCGCCCCGGCGGCGGCTACACCAGCGCCACCGCGATCAGCCATTGCTACGAGCTGGCCGCCGACTTTCCCGGCCCGCACCAGGGCGCCCTGATCCGCTTGTTCCTCGCCCTGCGTCCCGATGGCGACAGCTACGGCACGGTGGCGCTGCCGCGCGGGGCGCTGGGCGCGCAATTGCTCTCTCAATTGCTGGACCAGGGCGTGCTGTTGCAGGCCGACTCGCGCAAGGACTTCAAGGGCAAGCTGCGGCCGCTGGCACGCGGTGCGCGCCGCGCCGCGGCCCTGGCCTGGCGCCCCGAGAACAGCGTCATGCGCCTGACATGGGAAGCCGAAGGCGGCGCCATCGGCACGATCGTGCCGACCGATCCGCCGATGTATCTCCACGACGGACAGCTGGGCGAACTCGACTTGCCGGCCGCGCTGCGCGCAATGCCCAGCGCGACCTTGCTGGAGATGGTGACGCAGGCGCCCCAGGTGGCGGCGGCGCAAGCGCTGCGCCTGGCCGCCGAAATGCAGGCCTTGCAGCTGGACCGCCTGATTCCGCTCCCGCCCGCCATGGGATTGACGGTGCGCGAGGACATCCGGCCGACCCCTTATCTTTTGCTGGGCAGCATGGAGCAGAGCATCCACGGCGGCCGTGAATCGGCCTGGCACGATTACGCCGTGCTGGCCTTCGACTACGATGGCAAGCGGGCCTCGGTCGACGCGGGCCAGACGCTGCTGCGCACGACGGCGAACGGCAGCGAGCAGATCGCGCGCGACCATCGCACCGAGGCGCTCGCCCATGCCACGCTGGAGGGCTACGGCTTCCGGCCCAGCAGCGCGCCCGCGCTCGATCGTTTCTTCGGGGCACTGGAGCTGGCCAGCATGGACGACTGGCTCGCCTTCGGGCGCAGCGGCTTGCCGGCCCTGCGCGCGCAAGGCTGGCTGCTGGAGCTGGCGCCTTCCTTCCGCTTCGATGTGCGCGAGATCGACGACTGGTATGCCGACGTCGGCCAGGGCGGCGAAGGCAACGCCTGGTTCGAGCTGGAACTGGGGATTGTGGTCGAAGGCGAGCGCGTTCCCTTGCTGCCGATCCTGTTGCAACTGATCCGCGGCGCGCCCGCCCAGTTCGACGCACAGGCGCTGGCGGCGCATGCCGACAGCGAGGTGCTGATGGCGCGCCTGCCCGGCGGCGGGCGCGTGGGCCTGCCCTGGAGCCGCATCCGGCCGATCCTCAACACCCTCGGCGAGCTGTATTTCCTCGAACGCGTCGGCAACGCCATCCGCCTGCCCAGCCTGGACGCGGCCCGCCTGGCCGAACTCGAGGCCAGCGCCCAGCTGCGCTGGATGGGCGGCGAGAACCTGCGCGCGCTCGGCCGGCGCCTGGCCGGATTTAGCGGCGTGCAGGCGGTGGCGCCGCCGCGCGGCCTGCAAGCGACGCTGCGCAACTACCAGCAGGACGGCGTGGCGTGGATGCAGTTTCTGCGCGAATACGGCCTGGCGGGCATCCTGGCCGACGACATGGGCCTGGGCAAGACCATCCAGACCCTGTCCCACATCCTGCTGGAAAAGGAAGCGGGGCGGCTGGACCGTCCGGCCCTGGTCGTGGCGCCCACCAGCCTGATGGGCAACTGGCAGGACGAGGCGGCCCGTTTCGCGCCGGACTTGCGCGTGCTGTTGCTGCATGGACCGGACCGCGCCGGGCGCTTCGGCGCGATGGGCAGCCACGACCTGGTGCTGACCACCTATGCGCTGCTGGCGCGCGACGAGGAAGCGCTGCTGCGGCAGGAGTTCCATTTATTGATCCTCGATGAGTCGCAATACATCAAGAACCACCGCTCCAAGGCGGCCGCGACGGCCACCCTGCTGCGCGCGCGGCATCGCCTGTGCCTGACGGGCACGCCGCTGCAAAACCATCTGGGCGAACTGTGGTCGCAATTCCATTTCCTGCTGCCCGGCCTGCTGGGCGATGAAAAGCAATTCAACAGCGATTTCCGCAAGAGCATCGAGCGCGACGGCGACACCGGGCGCAACGCCTTCCTGACGCGCCGCATCAAGCCCTTTCTCCTGCGCCGCACCAAGGACCATGTGGCCAAGGAATTGCCGGCCAAGACGGAAATGCTGAGGGAAGTCACGCTGGCCGGCGCCCAGCGCGACCTGTACGAGACGGTGCGCCTGGCAATGGACAGGAAGGTGCGCGCGGCGATTGCCAGCAAGGGCGTGGCGCGCAGCCAGATCGTGATCCTGGAAGCCTTGCTCAAGCTGCGCCAGGTGTGCTGCGATCCGCGCCTGGTGAGCTTGTCCGGCGGGCGCAAGAGCGCCGCGCAGTCGGCCAAGCTGGCCGAGCTGACCGTCATGCTGGAAGAGTTGCTCGACGAGGGCCGCAAGATCCTGGTGTTTTCGCAGTTCACCAGCATGCTGGCGCTGATCGAGGACGAGCTGCGCGCGCGCAAGATCGCCTATGCCTTGCTCACCGGCGAGACCAAGGACCGCGGCGCCCAGGTGGCGGCGTTCCAGGGCGGCGCGGTGGCGGTCTTCCTGATCAGTCTGAAGGCGGGCGGCGTGGGCCTGAACCTGACGGCGGCCGACACCGTGATCCATTACGATCCCTGGTGGAACCCGGCGGTGGAGAGCCAGGCGACCGACCGCGCCTGGCGCATCGGCCAGGACAAGCCGGTCTTCGTCTACAAGCTCATCGCCAAGGCCACGCTGGAGGAAAAAATCCAGGAAATGCAGCACAGGAAGGCCGCGCTGGCCAGCGCCGTGCTCAGCGGCGGAGAGACCCAGGGCTTGCAGATCACCCAGGACGACCTGCAAGCCATCTTTGCGCCCTTGAGCGCGGAGGCGGCGGCGCCGGCCTGAGACAGGCTATTGGCCGCGGCCCGGCGCATTGGCGAGGCTGCGCTGGCGCCACTTCAGGCTGACGTTCAGTTCGGGCTCGCGCCGCGGCGCCCATGCCTGGGCAGCGCCGAGCGCGACCGACAGATTGCGCGACAGCCTGAACTCGGCCGTGGCGCGCGCGCCGAGGCGGCGCAGCGTGGAGCCGGCGACAAATTTTTCGGCTTGCAGTTCCAGCCGGGCCGACCATTGCGCGCCCTGGCGCGTCACTGCCGCGTGCAGCGCGCCGGCCACGCCCGCATGGTGGGGCAGGGCGCTGCCGGCTTCCACGCGGGCGCCGGGCAGCACCGACAATACCGTCTCGCCCCCCAGCGGCCAGGCTTTTCCGGAATGGTAGGCCAGGCTGGTGGCCATGTGATCGCGGTCGTCGTAGGACTCGCTGCGGGTGGCCAGCTGCAGGCGCCAGGCGCGTGGCTGGAACAGGGTCGAGGAAGGAATCGCCGAGTGCGCCACCAGCCAGTCGATGCGCCGCAGGCGCGCATGCCTGCCCTGCACGTGCAGTTCCGGGTTGAGGACCGTGATCTCGGCATGCGGTTCGTAGCCGGGCAGGGGATTGGTCAGCGTGTGCTGAAATGCCGCGTACTCCAGGCTGACGCTGGCGCGCCCTGCGCGCCGGCGCGCCCCGATGGCCAGCAGGCCGCCATCGTGGCCATCTTCCGGCGTTGCCGGCCCGGCCCGGCTGGCGAGCGGCTCGGGATCGTCGAGTTCCAGGCGCGCCCTGGTAATCGCGCCGAGAATATCCTTGCGCGTGGCGCGCTCGCCTTCGTCGCGGTCGATCAGGACGGAGGCGTACTCATACGCCAGTTGCAGCGTGCCCGCACGGCGCGCCGATGGCAGCGCGCCGATCTCGCCGATGCCGGCCTGGCCGAGCGCAATGCGGTGGGCCGCCGTGGCGTCCTGCGCCGTCACCTGGGTTTCAACATCGCGCACGCGCTTGGGGGCCGACGGCCACACCCGGTGCGCGCCGAGCATGCCGGCGGCGCGCAGTGCGCGGACAGTGTCGACCGGTACCGTCACCTTGCCGAAGCGCTTGAGCAGGCCGGCCTGCGGGCGCGCCACGTCGATCAGGGTGAGCGTGCGATAGGCGCAGTTTTCGTGCAGGAAGTCATAGTCGAAGACGCCGTCCTTGATTTCCCAGGTGTGCAGGAGAAGCTTGCGTACCTCGCCGGGCGTGAGCGCGAGCTCGTATTCATGAATGTCGCGGCCTTCGCTCTCGGTGTAGGTGCGCAGGCGGCGGTAGAAGGGCAACTCGTCGGCCACACCGGGGAAGCCGCCGAACAGGCCCTTGAACACGAACGCCAGCTCGCTGTCGCGCGCGTCGGTGCGGGCCGCATAGTTGATGGTCGGGCTGAGCAGTTCGCTGGCGGACTGCCGGAAGATCTTGAGGAAGGTGTGGCCGAATGTGGACGAGGGGTTTTCCAGGTAAGCGGAGGCGAAGTCGATGCTGATGCGCCGGCCCGGAAAGCGTGCCAGCCATTGCGACAGTTGCGGGCATTGCTCGATGGCGGCGTCGGCGCCGTCGTGCCCCAGCCGCATGCGCAGCCATTCGTAGCGCGCCGGGAAGCGGCAGGCGAAATCCTGGCGCCGGGCGGGCGCATGGAGCGCCGCCATGCCGGCCAGCAGCTCGGCGGCGGGCGAGTTTTTTCCTTCAGGGGACAGGAAAAACCGCGCACCGTCAGCCTGGCTGCGCATGCTGCCGTCGCCGCGTTCGCGGTAGTGCAGCAGTGCCAGCCAGGCCGGGTCGCGCGCGATGTTTTCGGCGCCAGGCCGGTTCGTATCGCTGTGCAGCGACGCGGAGGCAGCCAGGGCGCAATGGCTGGCGCACACGCTCAGGCCGGCAGCGGCGAAGAGGAGGCGCAGCGCCTTCATTGTTTGGGGACGGGGCAGGTGCGGCCGCTGTCGTATTGCTGCGCCAGGCGCTCGGCGAACAGGCGCGTGTCGCTGGCGCTGGCCAGCGTCTGGCGCAACCACGCGAGTTTGAGCGCATCATCGGCGCAGTGCGGGAAGTAGGCAGCGAGGGTGTGCAGATACGGTCCCTGCTTACGGATCAGGTCGGCGCCAATGCGGCGGTGGGAAAACAGGGCGAAGTCGCGCAGGATGCGGGCGTCGGCGGAGAGAACCGCCTGGCCCGATGCGGCAGGGGCGGCGTCAAAATCGAACTGGGCGCAGCCGCAAGCCGGCGCCGATGCACCCGCTTGCAGCCCGGTCAGGGCGAGGGCGGCCAGCGTGATCATGCCGGCCATGGGCTTACCTGGCGACCGGTTGCAGGTCGATCATGTATTCGCCGGGATCGTATTCGCGCGAGGCGCCGGTCGAGGTATCGATCGAGGTGCTGAGCGGGCTGGTCAGGAGGATGTTGCCCCACATCCATGGGTTCATCTTGGTCGTCAGCGCCACTTCGGTGGGCGCAAAGCCGGCTTTTTCAACATACAGGGCGCCATGCTTGCGCGACAGGGTGACCGTCAGCGGGGTGACGCCGACGGCGACCTTGTTGGTCACGCTTTCGTTACCCTGGCTATCGGTCGTCTTCACCGCGGTGTAGACGGTGGCGCCCACCGGATTGCTGGACACTTTGACTTGCTGGGTGGTACCGGAATGCATGCTGGCGCAGCCGCTCAGGGCAAGCGCGGCGGCAACCATGGCGAACGCCGGGGTGAAGTTCAGGGAAAAACGGGTCATCGTGAATCTTTCGGACTATCTGGGCAGGGGATAAGGACCTTGGCGAACATGTTATTTATCACCAAGAAATATTTCCGCGAGGATATCACAGCGACCGAAAGTATTAAAGAGGTAGGGGGGCTATTTCCACTCGTTTGTCGCTTTTACACGTCGCGCTGTCGCTTGATCGCGGACTGGCGCGCAAATTCAATGCGCCGCGCCATTTTGTGCCCGGAAGGTACACTGTTTTTTATCGAAGACAGCTGTCGAGGCGAGGATGCGCATGATGGATTTCAGTTCGTGGCAAGGGGCGATGAGCACCATCGTCGGCTTGGCTATATTCACTTTGCTCGGTGTGGGTATCCGCATGCTCATGATGCAAACCATTCAGCAACGCCGCGAGCGCATGAACCGCCAGATCAACGAGCGGCTCAAAACGCTGATTTCC
This sequence comes from Massilia scottii, assembly GCF_030846495.1. Lineage (NCBI taxonomy): Bacteria > Pseudomonadati > Pseudomonadota > Betaproteobacteria > Burkholderiales > Oxalobacteraceae > Massilia > Massilia scottii. Next base: position 80,926 of record NZ_JAVCWM010000023.1, read on the forward strand.
GCTTATCGCACTTTAGGAGGATCGTTTACCGGACAATTGACGGTCGATCCGACGCACTTGCGCGATGTGCGCGGCAGCGCGCAATCCGGCGCCGCAGAAACCAGCGCGCAGGATGGGAAATCGAGCTCCGATCGTTCGCGCCGCATCCGCGACGCCGTCGAAGCCGCGCTGGCCGATATTCTGCTGCTCGGTACGGAAGAGCACTGCCGCCTGGCGGGGCAGGCGGCAGGCGACCTGGCAGCCGGCCGTCCGATCCACACGGCCGAGCTGGTCATTTCCCTGCGCAGCTTTATTCGCGCGGCCCTCGATCTGGCGCCGATACCGGCTGATGTGACTATTCCACTGCAAGGACCGACGCGCGCGCAAGGCAGTGCTGGCCGTGGCAGGGGCGACGCCGGCAGGGCTGGTAATAAAGGGGCCGGCGGCGAGATGGGTGGTGGCATGGGAATGGCGATCGTGCCCGCCATGGGACGCAAGGATGGCGACCAGCCTGTTTAGTATGGAATGGGGACGGGATGTTCGTCGTCGCCGCCTCGCCCGAATCGTATGGGTGCGCAGAGTGAGCGCGGCCAGTAAGAACGCCAGCCGGTAGGCGGCGTTCCGCTTCTTTTCTGTTTCTTACATAGTGCGCTTGCGGAAGCTGAATAGCTCCGTGAGAAAAAATGCCCACGGTACGCAGAACAATGCGGGCAACAGCGCCAGGCCCGCGGGAACGCCCGAGCCGGCTTTCAAAACGATGGCAAGCACCAGCACAATGGCCGCGATAATGAAGGACACGGTGCCAACGTAGCCAAGCAATTGAGACAGGCCGGCATACGATGGCGGTACGCGCTCCCCGCGGGCGTAAAGCCAGATGCGTCGCCCAACAAGGGCAAGCATCACGACATACAGCAACAGCGTCAGAATGCGCGGGAGAAAGTGCGCAAGCATTGCTGGAACGAGCGATCCAAACGGCAAGAACAGCTGCAGCAGTTGCGCGCCCGGAGGTGAAATGCCAGCCAGTTGGAGCAAGGTAAAAACGAGGCCGAGAATATATGCGGGGACGACGAGCCCGAAGCACAGCCAGTATGAAAAAGTGCGCATAGACGATGAGATCCCAGGGGGTGGCAAGCGTTTGAGCGGGCAGGGGACCGGCATCGGCCGCCGGGTACAGTATAGCTGTCCGATGGGGGTGGAGCTTTGTCGATTATTTTCCGGCTGCTCAAACCGCACTTGATCGACGGCTCCGATGTCGCCGGCCGTCATGAACGTCACCGGCAGCCTTAAGCGCCGCCAGCGGGCTACGGATCCCGGAAACAAAAACGCCACCCGAAGGTGGCGTTTTTGTTTATTCTTGGTGGCCCGGGGCGGAATCGAACCACCGACACAAGGATTTTCAATCCTCTGCTCTACCGACTGAGCTACCAGGCCAAGGGTCGCTATAATAGCAGCCCCCGGCCGGTCTGGCTAGTGCGGCGCGTTCCGGAGCGTTTTCAGGCCCGGACTGCGCTTCCGATGGTGCCGCTTATTTCGGCATCACGACCGTATCGATCACGTGAATCACGCCATTGTCGGCGGCAATATCGGTTTTGATCACGTGCGCCTTGTCGAGCATGACCTTGCCGCCTGCCGCAGTCACGGTCAGGTTGCTGCCTTGAACCGATTTCACCGCACCCGGTTTCACATCCGCCGCCATGACCTTGCCTGGCACCACGTGATAGGTCAGCACCCTGGTCAGTGCGGCCTTGTCCTTGAGCAGCGCATCAAGCTTAGCTTTCGGAATTTTTGCGAAGGCTTCGTCGGTCGGCGCGAACACCGTGAACGGCCCCGGGCCTTTCAGGGTGTCGACCAGGCCTGCCGCCTGCACCGCCGTCACCAGCGTGTTGAAGGTACCTGCCGATTTGGCGGTATCGACAATATCGGCTGCGTTCGCAGCGCCACATGCCAGGGTAAATGCGGTTGCGATCAGTACTTTTTTCATAGCGATTTCCTTTAGATAAATTAACCACTGCAGGATGCGAAGGCGTCCGGCGGGAAGATACATGCATGGCGCTCACACATGCTGGAAGCGCCACAGCGTCTCTGTTGCACCGTTACTGAACCGGTATGTGCTTAATTTATCGTTGATATCTATGCGAGTCTATTGTACGCGCCCGGCGATTTGCCAAAAAACGGTTCAAGAGCGGTTCATTGGGCGAGCTTCGCGTGCACAGGGGGGGGCGGCCGGATGGCACTGCTTCAGCGCATGAGCGCTCACGCAGCCTGCGGACGAGAAGAGGGTGGGGGAATGCACGCAGTTACGCCGTATCGGCGATTTTTCAGGCAGAGGGGATAGGAGAGGAGTGGCGAGCACCAATGCAAAACGCCACCCGAAGGTGGCGAAATTGAATTCTTGGTGGCCCGGGGCGGAATCGAACCACCGACACAAGGATTTTCAATCCTCTGCTCTACCGACTGAGCTACCAGGCCAAGAGGCATGATTATAGACAGCCGATCCACGCTTTGCAAGTCCGACCGACAACTTTCTCGACAAATCCTCTGATCGGGGCAAAAACTGTCTCGTTGCCAGCCGCTATAATGCTCCATATGACTAGTCCAAATTCCTCTTCCGCGCGTCATCAGAGCGCGGTGTGCATCGTTGGCAACGGCGCCATCGCCAAGACCGCCGCCCTCGGGTTTGCCCAGGCCGGTCACAGCGTCACCGTGCTGGTCCCGCCATCCGCCTCATCCACCCCCGCAGCAACGGCCGGCGAGCAGCCATGGGATGTGCGCGTCTACGCGCTCAACCACACCGCTCACGCACTGCTGTCCTCGCTCAAGGTCTGGGGCGCCCTCGACATGGACCGGGTGGCCGCGGTCGACGCCATGGCCGTCAATGGCGATGGCGCCCGTCCCGGCGACCTGGCGTTCGACGCCTTCGGCGCCCATGTCGGCGCGCTGGCCTGGATCGTCGAAGACCGCAACCTGAACCAGGCGCTGGACGCCGCGCTCAGGTTCGCCGCCAACGTCACCATCGTCAAGGGCCGCGCCGTGAGCCTGGCCCTGGAGGCCGATGGCGCCACCGTGCGCCTCGACGACGGCAGCGCCATCGCCAGTGCCCTGGTGGTGGGCGCCGACGGCGGCCAGTCGTGGGTGCGCGGCCAGTGCGATATCGGCGTCGACTACCGCGCCTACCACCAGCGCGCGGTGGTGGCCAACTTCGCCTGCGAACAACCGCACCACGGCGTGGCGCACCAGTGGTTCACCGGCGAAGAGGGCATCGTGGCGCTGCTGCCGCTGCCCGGCAAGCGCGTCTCGCTGGTCTGGTCCGCGCCCGACGCGCTGGCCGACACCCTGATGAACGAAAGCCTGGGCGAACTGGCCGTGCGCCTGGCCGTGCTGGCCGGCGACAAGCTGGGCGAACTCAAACCGCTGCAGCCGGAGGCGGTCAAGGACCTGCCGCTGGCGCTGATCCGCCCGCACGCCATCGTCGCGCCGCGCGTGGCGCTGGTGGGCGACGCCGCCCACGTGGTCCATCCGCTCGCCGGCCACGGCATGAACCTCGGCTTTGCCGACGTCGCCGGCCTGCTCAAGACCATCGCCGCGCGCGAGCCGCAGCGCGCCATCGGCGACGAGCGCGTGCTGGCGCGCTATGCCCGCGCGCGCAAGGAAGACATCCTGCTGATGCAGTTCGCCACGGACGGCCTGGCGCGCCTGTTCGGCACCAACCTGGAGCCCGTGCGCATCGCGCGTAATTTGGGATTAAATTTGCTGGATAAGTTGCCTGTTCTAAAGCGTCGACTGATGTCGCACGCCATGGGCAAGTAGCGCTGTTAATGAATCGGAGATCATCATGTTAAACAAAAAATTCGCGCTGCTCGTCATGACGGGCTTGTTCGCCGGCGCCGCGGGCGCCAAGCCGACCGTGGAAGAAACCATCCGCAAGCGCGTCGAGCCCAAGCTGGGCAAGGACGTGAAAATCGAGTCGATCAAGAAGACGCCTTACAGCGGCCTGTATGAAATCCGCGCGCACGGCGACATCCTCTACACCGACAAGCAGGGCAAGTACCTGTTTTTCGGGCAGGTGATCAATACCAAAACGCAGCGCAACCTGACCAAGGAACGCGTCGAACAGATCAACATGATCAAGTTCAACGAACTGCCGTTCGAACACGCGCTCAAGCTGGTCAAGGGCGACGGCAAGCGCATGATGGCCATCTTCGAGGACCCGAACTGCGGCTACTGCAAGCGCTTCCGCCAGACCACGCTCAAGGAAATCGACAACGTGACGGTGTACACCTTCATGTACAACATCCTGTCCGAGGATTCGTCGGCCAAGTCCAGGAACATCTGGTGCTCGCCGGACCGCAACAAGGCCTGGGATGACTGGATGCTGGATAACAAGGCCGCACCGGCCGCCGCCGCCAATTGCGTCAATCCGAACGAGAAGGTATTTGAACTCGGCCGCAAGCTGCGCATCGAGGGCACGCCGGCGATCTTCTTCGTCGACGGCAGCCGCATTCCGGGCGCGATCGATACCAAGGGCCTGGAAGCCAAATTCACCAGCCTGGGCATGCCGGCCAAGCCGGCCGCCAAGCCGGCGGCCGCAGTTGCGGCAGCGGCGCCCGCCGCCGTCGCGAAAAAATAAAACACAAAAAAAGCAGTCCGAAGCGCAGTCCACCAAGAGGGAGTAACAGATGGTCACTTTGAATATCAACGGCCGCGAGATGCAGGTCGACGCCGATCCGGCCACGCCCATCTTGTGGGCGTTGCGCGATAACCTGAACATGACGGGCACCAAATTCGGCTGCGGCGCAGCCCTGTGCGGCGCCTGCACCGTGCACCTGAACGGCGACGCGATCCGCTCGTGCGTCACGCCGATTTCGGCCGCCGCCGGCCAGAAGATCACCACCATCGAAGCGATGGAGGCTGACCCGGTCGGCAAGGCCGTGCAGGATGCGTGGGTCCGCCACGACGTGCCGCAATGCGGCTACTGCCAGAGCGGCCAGGTGATGAGCGCCACGGCCCTGCTGCGCACCAACAAGAAGCCGACCGATGCCGATATCGATGGCGCCATGAGCGGCAATATCTGCCGCTGCGGTACCTATCAACGCATCCGCGCGGCCATCAAGGACGCTGCGACCACGTTAGCCTGAGGAGAGCCGCATGCGTACAGAATGGATTAACCAGGCGGCGTTGACACGCCCGCCCGAAGGCGGCATGTCGCGCCGCAGTTTCATGAAAGCCGGCGCGGTGGCCACCAGTGGCCTGGTGCTGGGCTTTTTCATGCCGGGTGCGAACAAGTTCGCGCGCGCGGCCGATGCCGCCGCCAAGCCGGTCTACGCGCCCAACGCGTTCCTGCGCATCGCGCCGGACAACAGCGTCACGGTGATGGTCAACCGGCTCGAATTCGGCCAGGGCGTGCATACCGCGCTGCCGATGCTGATCGCCGAGGAACTCGACGCCGACTGGTCGCAGATGCGCGGCGAACTCGCGCCGGCGGGCGACGCCTACAAGGACCCGGCGTTCGGGATGCAGATCACGGGCGGCTCCGGCACCATCGCGCACTCGTTCATGCAGTACCGCGAAATCGGCGCCAAGGCGCGCGCCATGCTGATCGCCGCCGCCGCGCAGCAGTGGAAGGCCGAACCCGGCCAGCTCACCACCGCCAGCGGATTTGTGATTCACCCGGACGGCCGCAAGGCCAGCTATGGCTCGCTCGCCGATGCGGCGATGAAGCAGCCGATGCCGGCCACGGTCGTGCTCAAGGACGCCAAGGATTTCCGCTTCATCGGCAAGCCGGTCAAGCGCCTCGATGCGCTGGCCAAGTCGAGCGGCAAGCAGCAGTTCGGCATCGACTTCACCCTGCCCGATGCCAGGGTGGCCGTGGTGGCGCGCCCGCCCGTGTTCGGCGCCAGGGTCGCCAGGCTGGACGCCGCCAAGGCGCGCGCGATCAAGGGCGTGATCGAGGTGCTGGAAATCGCGCTTGACCGCGGCGGGCGCGGCGTGGCGGTGATCGCCGACGGCTACTGGCCGGCCAGGCAGGGCCGCGAGGCGCTGGTGATCGACTGGGATACCAGCGCGGTCGAGAAAGTCACGACAAGCAAACAGATGGCGGACTTCAAGGCGCTGGCCAAGAAGGCCGGCACCGTCGCCAGACAGGCCGACGTGAGCAAGCTCGCGGGCGCGCCGAAGAAAATCTCGGCCTTCTACGAGTTCCCGTACCTGGCGCACGCGCCGATGGAGCCGCTCAACTGCGTCATCGACCTCAAGGCCGACAGCTGCACCGTGTGGGCCGGTACCCAGATGCAGACGGTCGACCATGCGGCGATTGCCGCCACCGCGGGGCTGAAGGCTGAGCAGGTAACGCTCAACACCATGATGGCGGGCGGCGGTTTTGGCCGCCGCGCGGTGCCGACGTCGGACTACCTGGTCGAAGCGGTCAATGTCGCCAAGGCCTACAAGGCCGCCGGCAAAAGCGGCCCTTTGAAAGTGATCTGGAGCCGCGAAGACGACATCAAGGGCGGCTACTACCGTCCCTCGCACGTGCACCGCGCCGATATCGGCCTGGACGCCAAGGGCAATATCCTCGCCTGGGATCACGCCATCGTCGGCCAGTCGATCATCAGCGGCACGCCGTTCGAGCCGTTCATGATCAAGGATGGCGTGGACGCCACCATGGTCGAAGGCATGGGCGCACCGTACGAGGTGGCCATGAAGCTGACCGTCCACAATGCCAAGGCCAACGTGCCGGTGCTGTGGTGGCGCTCCGTGGGCTCGACCCACACCGCTTTTGTGATGGAGACGCTGGTCGACGAAGCCGCGCACGTGGCGAAGATGGACCCGGTAGCCTACCGCAAGAAGCTCATCGGCGAGAAGCACACGCGCCACCTGGCCGCGCTGGACCTGGCGGTCGAGAAGTCCGGCTACGGCAAGCGCAAGCTGCCCAAGGGCCGCGCCTGGGGCGTGGCGCTGCACGAGTCGTTCGGCTCCGTGGTCGCGTATGTGGTCGAAGCATCCGTCGTGAAGGGCGTACCCAAGCTGCATAAGGTCACCGCCGGCATCCACTGCAACCAGGTCGTCAATCCATTGACGATCGAAGCGCAGGTGCAGGGCGCGGTGCTGATGGCACTCGGTACCACCTTGCCGGGTGCGGCGATTACGCTCAAGGATGGCGTGGTCGAACAGCAGAACTTCGGCGACTACACCGTGGCGCGCATGACCGACATGCCGCAGGTGGACGTCTACACGGTGGCGTCAAGCGATGCGCCGACCGGCATGGGCGAACCTGGCCTGCCGCCGCTGGCGCCGGCGTTTGCCAATGCGCTGTTTACGCTGACGGGCAAGCGGCTGCGCAAGCTGCCGTTCGACCTGAAGGCGGCTTGAGCGCGCATGCGGCCATGACCCCTGTCGGCATTCTGCTGGCCGCCGGCAGGGGGCGTCGTTTCGATCCGACTGGCGCAGCGAGCAAGCTGCTCCAGCCTTTGCCTGGCGGCGAACTGGTAGTCGCCGCCAGCGCCCGCGTTCTGCTCTCCTCCGTAGACAAAGTGATCGCCGTCGTGCGGCCGGACGACGGCGGCGTGGGCGACTGCCTGCGCGCGCTGGGCTGCATCGTCACGGTTTGCCAGGACGCCGACAGCGGCATGGCCGCGTCCCTCGTGCACGCGATCCGCCATTCGCTGCCCGCGGCCCCATCGTGGCTGATCGCGCTGGGCGACATGCCCCATGTGCGCGCCGCCACCATGCTGGCGCTGCGCGCCGCGCTGGAGCAGGGCGCGCCGATCGCGGTGCCGGTGCATGCCGGCCAGCGCGGCAACCCGGTCGGCTTTGGCCGCGTCCACCTCGACGCGCTGCTGGCGCTGCAGGGCGACCAGGGCGCGCGCGCCATCCTCAAGGCGCATCCGGCGAGTGTTGTTTCAGTCGACGATCCGGGCATTTTTTCGGACATCGATACCGTCGCGGACCTGTCAAAAACAAGTAAGATCGCGTAAGGTTGACAGCCTGCGCTGGTCCATCTCCACGAACTACCCATTGATCATGAAAAAACCGACACCCAAGAAGCCGGCTGCTATCAAGTACGCCATTGTTCCCAAAGACCTGGGCGCACACCTGTTCGACGTGACCGTCACCGTGGCTGCACCGTCGCCGGATGGCCAGATATTCGCCCTTCCCGCGTGGATCCCGGGCAGTTATATGATCCGTGAGTTCTCGCGCAATATCGTCCAGATCCGCGCCGAATCGAACGGCAAGCCGGTCGCGCTGACAAAACTCGACAAGCATTGCTGGCAGGCCGCCCCGGTGGCCGGCGCACTGACCGTGCAGTACGAAGTCTACGCCTGGGACCTGTCGGTACGCGCGGCGCACCTGGACCAGACCCACGGCTTTTTCAACGGCACCAGCGTGTACCTGCGCGTGCTGGGGCAGGAACAAACGGCGCACGAAGTCGACATCCAGCGTCCGCCCGATGCCGCCGCAAAAGCGTGGCGCGTGGCGACCTCGCTGCCCGAACTGGGCGCGAAGCGCTACGGCTTCGGCACCTATGTCGCCGGCGACTACGATGAACTGATCGACCATCCGGTCGAAATGGGCGACTTCGCGCTGGCCACCTTCAAGGCGCACGGCATCGCGCACGACATCGTCGTCTCCGGCCGCGTGCCCAACCTCGACATGGCGCGCCTGCAGGCCGACCTGAAGGCCATCTGCGAAACCCAGATCGCATTTTTCGAGCCGCGCACCCGGCGCGCGCCGATGGACCGCTACGTCTTTCTCACGCTGGCCGTGGGCGACGGTTACGGCGGCCTGGAACACCGCGCATCGACCGCGCTCATTTGCGCGCGCGCCGACTTGCCGAGCACCGCGGCGCCGCGCGCGGCCGACATCGGCGAAGGCTATCTCAAGTTCCTGGGCCTGTGCAGCCACGAGTATTTCCATACCTGGAACGTCAAGCGCATCAAGCCGGCCGCGTTTGCGCCCTACGACCTGCAGAACGAAACCTACACGCCGCTGCTTTGGCTGTTCGAAGGCTTCACCAGCTACTACGATGACCTGATGCTGGTGCGCAGCGGCATCATCGGCGAAGCGGCTTACCTCAAGCTGCTCGGCAAAGCCGTCAGCGGCGTGCTGCGCGGCAGCGGGCGCACCAAGCAAAGCGTGGCCGATTCCAGCTTCGACGCCTGGGGCAAATACTACCGCCAGGACGAGAATGCGCCCAACGCCATCGTCAGCTACTACGGCAAGGGCTCGCTGATCGCGCTGGCCTTCGACCTGACCATCCGCGCCAAGACCGAGGGCAGGAAGTCGCTCGACGATGTGATGCTGGCGCTGTGGCAGCGCTATGGCCGCGATTTCTATCCGACCGCGCGGCGCGGCGTGACCGAGGCCGACGTCGAAGCGCTGTTCGACGAGATCAGCGGCCTGAAACTCAAGCCCCTGTTCGACAAATACGTGCGTGGCACGGCCGACCTGCCGCTGGCGAAGCTGTATGCGCCGTTCGGCGTCAAGCTGGAAGACCTGCGCAAGAACGCCAAACCGGTGTTCGATGCGGGCATCGGCCGCGATGGCGGCGACTGCAAACTGACCCAGGTGCACGAAGGCGGCGCGGCGCATCGTGCCGGCCTGTCGGCGGGCGATATCCTGGTGGCGGTGGAGGGCTTGCGCGTGTCTGGCAACCCGTCCAATCTGGATGCGCTGCTGTCGCGCTACAAGGTGGGCGACACGATCGGCGTGCATGCGTTCCGGCGCGACGAGCTGATGACCTTCAGCGTGCAGCTGCAGGGCGACCGGGTACCGGATGTGAAACTGTCGCTGGTTGACGAGCGCAAGAAAGGCGCGGGGCTGGCGCGGCCAAGCGCGGTGCGCTGATGCGGTAGACGCGTACGGAAGGTGGCGCCCGGTGCCGGCGTGTACAGAGCCGTGGCCCGGGCGCTTGAATCGTGATGGGCACTGTGTGCCCATCACGGCTTATTGAGCGATGGCGTCTTCCTTGTTCAGGGTCAGTTCGGCGCGCTGCTCGGGTGTTTTCTTGAGCAGAACCGCGATGGCGGCGGCCTTGGCGTTCTCGTTCTCCACCTTGTACTTCGCATGGAGCAGGTCTGCTTCAGGCGACTTTTCGACGAAGCGGGTTTTCGACACCCACGCCGCGAAATCCGGATTCTCCACCGAGAAGCCCGCTTTTCCGCTGGTGCGGATAGGACGCAGCTGGAATCCCATGCCGTAAATGAAGCGCGCGACGACGTAGTAGCGTTTGCCCGCTTCGACGTTCGCATCCATCAGATAATTGTACGCGCCATAACCGGCCATGAAACGGTGTGCGCCCGGCGTGACCAGATGGACCGACTTGCTGTGCGTGGGGAGCATGGACAGCAGGGTCATGTCGGTGTCGGTGACGTCGTATATGCCGACGGCGGCGAGCGGCAACATCAGGTTTTTCGGCTGCAGGAAGATGATTTGCGCCTTGTCCGCCGGCGGCGCCGACAGGGTCGTCGTCGCGGCGTCGACGAACGTTGGCGGTGGCGGTGGACCGGACGACGCGCAAGCGCTCAACGCCAGGATGGCGGCGACCATGATCAGTGTTTTTTTCATTGTATTAAAGGCACGGTGTGCCGGTGTGTTAAAAGGTGGGCTTTCAGTTGAACAGGCGCTGCAACTCCACGCCCGGTTCCGGCGCGCGCATGAAGGCTTCGCCGACCAGGAAGGCATGCACGTTCGCGTCGCGCATGCGCTTGACGTCGGCCGGTCCCATGATGCCCGATTCGGTCACCACCAGCTTGTCTGCGGGGATGCGCGGCAGCAGGTCGATGGTGGTCTGCAGCGACGTTTCAAACGTGCGCAGGTTGCGGTTGTTGATGCCGACCAGTTTCGTATCGAGCTTGAGCGCCGCCGTCAGCTCATCGCCATCGTGCACTTCGACCAGCACGTCCATGCCCAGTTCGTGCGCGCAGGCTTCCAGTTCGGCCATCAGGCCGTGATCGAGTGCCGACACAATCAGCAGGATCGCATCGGCGCCCATCGCGCGCGCTTCGTACACCTGGTACATGTCGATCATGAAGTCCTTGCGGATCACCGGAATCTCGCAGGCGGCGCGCGCCTGTTTCAGGTACTCGACCTGGCCCTGGAAGAACTGTACGTCGGTCAGCACCGACAGGCATGCCGCGCCGTGGCGCGCGTAGCTCTCGGCGATGTTCGCCGGAAGAAAGTCCGCGCGCAGCACGCCTTTCGACGGCGACGCTTTTTTCACTTCGGCGATCACGCCCGCCTGGCCGGCGGCGATATGCTTGCGCAGGCTCGATTCAAAGCCACGCAGGTTGCGGCGCGCTTCGGCATCGGCTTCGACCTCGCGGCGCAGGCTGGCCAGGTCACGGTGTTTTTTTGCGGCGGCGACTTCGTCAGCCTTGACCGCCAGGATTTTATTGAGGATATCGGACATGATGAAGTTTCAGTTTGGTTTGGAAAGCGCGAGCTTGACGCCGAGCCAGATGAACAGGCCGCCGGTCACGCGGTTAAGCCACAGCGACACGCCTGGGCTGACCTTGATGCGGGCACTTGCCTGCGCCGTGAACAGCGCGAGCGAGGTACACCACAGCATGCCGTTGAGGTTGAAAATGCAGCCAAGGACGATAAAGGCCAGCGCCTTGCTCGGTGCATCGTGCGCGATAAACTGCGGCACGAAGGCGAGGAAGAACACCGCCACCTTGGGGTTCAGGACATTCGTCAGGAAGCCCTGCGCAAAGATTTTAGCGTACGGCAGCGGCGCCACGGCGACTGCAGCGGCCGGGTCGACCCGTTTGCTGCGCAGCAGGCCGATCGCCATGTAGATGATATACGCCGCGCCGACATACTTGACGACCATGAAGGCGGTCGCCGAGGTGGAGAGAATGGCCGACAGGCCAAGCGCCGCGGCCAGCACGTGGATCATGGTGCCGGCGCCGATACCCAGCGTGGCGGCCACGCCCGCACGCCAGCCTTGCGTGGCGCTGCGCGTCATGATCAGGAGCGAGTCGGGGCCGGGCATGATGTTGAGCAGCAGGCCGGAGACGATGAACAGGGGGAGGTCGTGGATGCCAAACATGGTGGAGAAGTCCTAGCCGTCATTGCCGCGCGTTGGCGCGGGAATGACGGCATTAAGTTCTAAGGCATATGGCGCCTTCAAGTCGATACGACGACGATCAGACACCGAGTTGCTGCGTCACCTGGACGAACTGGTCGACCTTGGCGCGCGCGGCGCCCGATTCGATTGCGGCGCGTGCTTTTTTCAGGCCGTCTTCAATCGAGGTGGCCACGCCGGCCGCGTACAGCGCCGTGCCGGCATTGAGCGCCACGATGTCGTAGGCCGCTCCCGGCTCGCCGTTGAGCGCTTCCATCATCTTGATCTCCGACTCTTCCGCATTCGCCACCTTGAGATTGCGGCTGGCGATCATCTGCAGGCCGAAGTCTTCCGGATGAATTTCGTACTCGCGGATTTCGCCGTTGACCAGTTCACCGACCATGGTGGCCGCGCCGAGCGAGACTTCATCCATATTGTCGCGGCCATACACCACCACCGCATGCTGTGCGCCCAGGCGCTGCAGCACACGCACCTGGATGCCCACCAGATCCTGGTGGAACACGCCCATCAAAATATTCGGCGCGCCGGCCGGATTGGTCAAGGGACCCAGGATGTTGAAGATGGTGCGCACACCCAGCTCGCGCCGCACCGGCGCCGCATGCTTCATGGCGGCGTGATGATTGGGAGCGAACATGAAGCCGATGCCGGTCTGCGCGATCGACTGCGCGATCTGCTCGGGTGAGAGGTTGATGTTGGCGCCCAGCGACTCGATCACATCGGCGCTGCCGGACGACGACGATACGCTGCGCCCGCCATGCTTGGCCACGCGCGCGCCGGCGGCGGCGGCCACGAACATCGCCGTGGTCGAAATATTGAAGGTGTGGGCGCCGTCGCCACCGGTACCGACGATGTCGAGCAGGTGGGTGGTGTCGGCCATCGGCACCTTGGTCGAAAATTCGCGCATCACTTGCGCGGCGGCGGCGATTTCGCCGATGGTTTCCTTCTTCACGCGCAGGCCGAGCGTGAGCGCGGCGATCATGGTCGGCGACATTTCGCCCGACATGATCTGGCGGAACAGGTGCAGCATCTCGTCGTGAAAAATCTCGCGGTGTTCGATGCAGCGTAACAGTGCTTCTTGTGGGGTGATCGGCATGACAGCTCCTTGATCTGGGCAGGGCGTTACGGGGGCTTAGCGTTCGAGAAAATTCTTCAGCAAGGCATGGCCATGCTCGGACAGGATCGATTCGGGGTGAAACTGCACACCCTCGATATCGAACTCCCTGTGCCGCACGCCCATGATCTCGCCGTCGTCGGTCCATGCCGTCACCTCCAGGCAGGCCGGGAGCGACGCGCGCTCGATCGCCAGCGAGTGGTAGCGGATGACCGTAAACGGACTCGGAAGATTCTTGAACACGCCCACGCCGGTGTGCGCGATCAATGAAGTTTTGCCATGCATGACCTGCTTGGCGCGAATGACCTTGCCGCCGAACGCGGCGCCGATGGCCTGGTGGCCGAGGCACACGCCGAGGATCGGCAGCTTGCCCTTGAACTGCTCCAGGATGGAGACCGAGATCCCGGCTTCGGCCGGTGTCTTGGGACCGGGCGAGATGCAGATGCGGTCCGGCTGCATCGCGCTGATCTCGTCGATCGTGATTTCGTCGTTGCGGAAGGTAGCAACTTCCTCGCCCAGCTCACCGAAGTACTGCACCAGATTGTAGGTGAACGAGTCGTAGTTATCGATCATCAGCAGCATCTCAGAGCTCCCCATCCAGGCCGTCTTGCACTTGCTCGGCTGCGCGCAGGACCGCGCGCGCCTTGTTTTCGGTTTCCTGCCATTCCATTTCGGGGACCGAATCGGCCACGATGCCGGCGGCGGCCTGCACATACAGCATGCCGTCCTTGATCACGCCGGTACGGATCGCGATCGCCACGTCCATCTCGCCGCCAAAACTCAGGTAGCCGCAGGCGCCGCCGTAGATGCCGCGCTTGGTCGGTTCGAGTTCGTCGATCACTTCCATGGCGCGCACTTTCGGCGCGCCGGTCAGGGTGCCGGCCGGGAAGGTCGCGCGCAGCACGTCCAGGTTGGACATGCCGCCCTTCAAAGTGCCTTCGACGTTCGAGACGATGTGCTGCACATGCGAGTATTTTTCCACGACCATGCGTTCGGTCACCTTGACACTGCCGGTTTCGGAGATGCGTCCCAGGTCATTGCGCGCCAGGTCGATCAGCATGACGTGTTCGGCGATCTCTTTCGGGTCGGCCAGCAGCTCCTTCGACAGTTCGGCGTCGCGTTCCGGCGTTGCGCCACGTGGGCGGGTGCCGGCGATCGGGCGCAGCGTGACTTTCTTGGTGCCGTCGGCCGCGGTTTCGTTGCGCACCAAAATTTCTGGCGAGGCGCCCACGATCTGCATGTCGCCGAAGTTATAGAAGTACATGTACGGCGATGGGTTCAGCGAGCGCAGCGCGCGGTACAGGGTCAGCGGATTGTCCACGTAGGGCTTGCGAATGCGCTGGCCGATCTGCACCTGCATCAGGTCACCGGCCATCACGTATTCGTGGGCGCGGGCCACCGCCTTGAGGTAATCCTCTTTGCTGAAGTCGCGCACCGCTTCGGTACGCACCGAGCTCGATGTCACCGGCGCGTCGACGCCGCGCCGCAGCATCATGCGCAGGTCCTTCAGGCGCTGGCGTGCCTTGGAATACGCTTCCGGCTGCGTGGTGTCGGCGTACACGATCAGATACAGCTTGCCCGACAGGTTGTCGATGACCGCCAGTTCCTCGGTCACCATCAGCTGGATGTCTGGCAGGCCCAGGTCGTCCTTGGGCTGCGTGTCGGCCAGCTTGCGCTCGATGTGGCGCACGGTGTCGTAGCCGAAGTAGCCGGCCAGGCCGCCGCAAAAACGCGGCAGGCCGGGACGCAGCGCCACTTTGAAGCGCGCCTGGTACTGCTCGATGAAGTCGAGCGGATTGCCGTCGTGGGTTTCGATCACCTCGCCGTTCTTGACGATCTCGGTGCGTGTGCCGAAGGTACGCAGCACCGTCGATGCGGGCAGGCCGATGAAGGAGTAGCGCCCGAAACGCTCGCCGCCGACCACCGATTCGAGCAGGAAGGTGTTCTTTCCGGTGTTCTGGGTCTGTGCCAGCTTGAGGTACAGCGTGAGAGGCGTTTCGAGATCGGCGAAGGCTTCCGAGATCAATGGAATACGGTTGAAGCCTTCGTTGGCCAACGATTTGAATTCGAGTTCGGTCATGCTTTTCTCCATGCCGCCATGGCGCATCCGCGGGCGGTGGGTTTCAAAAAACCTGCCGGCGCACAGGGGCAGCCGACAGCAATCACTACAGGGTTACTTAGCCCAGGATTGCCAGCGTCGCCAAAGCCAAGCCTCAATCGAGCCGGTTTGGGTGACATTGTGTTTTTTGATGAAAAACATATGTGATGGAAGGTTAGTATGTGTTGTGGTTGTGGGAACGAATCAGGGTTGCCGCTTCTACAAGTGAGGTAACTATACCATCGGAATCTGTTTCGTGTATAGCCCGCCCGTGGTTATAACCATACGGTACCGTCAACACAAAGCAGCCAGCTCGACGAGCAGCCTCGGCGTCGTTGGACGAGTCGCCGATAGCCACCACCTGCGACGGCGCCAGATCGAAGTCGGCGCAGACCTGCAGCAGCGGCATCGGGTCCGGCTTTTTGCGCGCCAGCGAATCGCCGCCGTACACGATTTCGAAATACTCCGCCAGGCCCTTTTGCGCCAGCAGCGGCGTGGCAAAGGCGATCGGTTTGTTGGTCACGCAGGCCAGGCGCAGGCCGTCGGCTTTCATGGCATCGAGCCCTTCGAGCACGCCGTCGTACAGCACGCTGTGATTGCCGTTGATCGCCAGGTAGTGCCCCTGGTAGAGCGCCATGGCCTCGTCGAAGCGCTGTTCGACGCCGGCGGCGTCCTGCTCCAGCGCGAGCACGCCGCGGATCAGGTTTTCGGAGCCTTTTCCGATCATCAGCGCGATCTGCTGCTGCGTGATCGGAGCGTAGCCGAATTCACCGCGCATGGCGTTGATGGCGACATGGAAGTCGGGCAGGGTGTCGAGCATGGTGCCATCGAGATCGATGATCGCCGCGCGGATCGGGGCGTGGATCGATTGGATAAAATTGGTCATCGGGGAATAGGAGCGGTCAGGATTGGAATATTTTATCGGAGCGGAGCGTAGCGGTGTCGGTCGATCTTCCTGTCATTGGAGATGCCTGCCCATCCAGGTGATTATTCGGGTGCATCCGCTTCTTTCGAGATGAGCATGTTGTGCCATTCTTCAGACCATCGCAGCAGAGGCATCATGGCTTTTAACAAGCTCGCGCCGCTCGGGCTTAAGGTGTAGCCGCCTGATTCCGCGGTGTCGAGGATGCCGGTTTCGCGAAGTTCCCGCAGGCGCAGATTGAGCACCGTCGGCGACATGTCGTCGCAGCACTCGCGCAACTGACGGAACGTCAGCGGCGTATCGCGCAGCTCCCAGATGATGCGCATTACCCAGCGCCGGCCAAGCAAATCGAGCAAGGCCATGATCGGCCGCCCCGTGTGCGAGCCGCGTACCGGCCGACCCGGTTTTGGAACAGTCATCATTTCTCCTTTTTCTTGCTACGTTAAACGTAGCATGGTGCTACACTATCCGTAGCATTCGAGTGATTTTACCACCCGTACTCAAGGAGACCGGCATGTCGACCACCAGAATTGTTCCGCTTGAAGCCCCGTATGAAGATGCAGTTGCCGGGACATTCAAGCGATTCCTGCCACCGGGCATGGAACCGCTGAAATTATTCAGAACGCAGGCGCACAACCCGCGCGTATTACAGCGCACGTTTGCGGGAAATCTGCTCGACCAGGGATCAATCGATCCGCGTGCACGGGAACTGATTATTTTGCGTACCTGCGCGCGCTGTGGTTCCGAATATGAATGGGGTGTGCACGTCGCGTTGTTCGCGGAGCGGGCGGCATTGAGTGCCGCCGACGTGGCGGCAACGCTTGGCAGCGATCCTGAACAGCGTGCCTTGCCCGCGCAAGAGGAATTGCTGTTAAAGGCGGTGGATGAACTTCACGACACGTCCACCATCTCCGATGGGCTATGGGATGAATTGGCGCGGCACTATTCGTCAGCGCAGATCCTTGAAATCATCGCGCTGACCGGAAACTACCATGCGATCTCGTTCATGACGAATGCCGCCAGGGTGGAACTGGAGACGTTTGCGCCCCGTTTCAGCCGCTGAAGCATAGGCCGGGGCGGCCGGGTGATCATCCCTGTGCCAAGCGGATGATGAGCATCGAATACCGCGCATCATTCGCCCGGGCGGCAAGGGGACGCGCTTACTTGGCTGGTGCTGTCTCGGGCGCAGGCGCTGGTGTTTCGGAGGCATCAGGTGCGTCTGCCTGGCCGGATTGGCCTGGTGCCTTATTGGTGCTGATGATTGTCGTGAGCGTCGATCCGCCAGCTTTTTCGCAATCGGGTGCCGCGCCGGTCCACTTGATCGACTCGCCGCGAACGACGGGGCGTACCAGGCGCCATGGCAGCAGGCCAAACCGCTGCGAACCGGCATAGTTAATAATGGCGTCGCCACCTTCCGCTTTGGCGCGTTGGGCCAATTCCCCGACGAGCTCCGAGACGCCGCCGTACGTCCCCTTGGCCACTTTGACTTTCTTGATTACCTTGTATGGAAACTCGGCTGGCGGCACGCTGGCGAAAAAGCAGAAATTGCTCGGGTCGGATGTTGGTGCCACATCTTCCGCCGCTGAGGCTGTGTTCAGAAAGGCAAGCGACAGGATGCAGCAGAGCGAGATTTTATTCATGTTGAAGTGATGCTTTCGTCAAGTTTTCTTGCGGGAATGCAAGATTATAAATACAGGCAGCGAGTATGATCTGAAACCGGCAATTCATCAATTGCCGTGTGCTATTGGCCTGTCTGACGTTGCAAAACCGCCAATTTGGCCGGAGGGCTGCGCTTTCGCACCCATCAAGCTGATGGATCCATTCGGGTTGATCAGGCAGCGGCGTTGCTCATGCCGAAAAGGGAAACCGGTAGAACCGGTCCTTTTCGGCGTATTTTTCGTCAACGACGTGCGCGCGCGATAATCGATCCAGGCTCTCCGATCCACAAACGTCGGGGCAGTGGATTTCCATTGGCGGAAATGACAGCATCAAGGTAGCTCCCCGGCGCCGACCGGTGCAGTGATGGCCAGCGGCGAATCAGGAAATATCGTTACTGAATCGATCGGATTGAAACGGATAGGTTTTCATGATGTGGACCAGTTCCGCAGCCGCCTTGGCCCCTTCCAGAACGGTAAGTGGATATGCTTTCCTGAAAGCGCTGACCAGCGCGAGCCTTGTCCCGTTTTGAGCAAGGGAGATCAATTCAGGGGACGAAACGACAACGTCGCCAAGCACCATGGGATGACCCGTGTAAGAGATTGGCGCGCGCTTGATGGTCTTGATCGCCGACGGGTCAACACCGTAATCAATCAGCGCATCGGCATCGTTGCTTTGCACTATCCAATGTACGGCTCGGCTTCGCTTCAGGAGCAGATCCATAGGGAGTATCTGCGCCAGTCCCCGGGAAGGGCGTTCGAAGCCCGACAAATCGATGATCAAATCGCAGTGATCGGACAGGGCGCGTACCCGCGTTTCGATGTCGTTCGCGTCGTTTCGATGCGCCCGCGGCGCAAGGCGAAGGCGCAGGGGAACTTCGTCGTACAAGGTCACGGACGGCTGCAAGTCGAGGTAACTGCGGATGATCTCGAGCTGTTCCTCGGCGACTTCGCCACAGCGCTCGGGAGGAAAACAGTCGAATACAGCACGGAGCATGGCGTGCGCCGCAGTGTCCTGATTGGGGCTCCACAGCGAAAAATGTTGCGGCTGAACGTCGGGCGAAGCGAATGTACCGCCAATTCTCATGCCATCGCAGCCAGATACGCTCCACCGGTCATCCCAACCTGCCAGCATGGCCGAACAAGAAGCATGAATGGCCGCCATGACGCGCGCGTCCACCGGCAGCGTGAAGACCAAGCCCGGAAGAAGTCCTGTGGGATGGGCTTCGAATGCGGCAATGCCGGTAACGTCGCCCTCGACCCGAATGGAGCCGCCCCGATGGAACGACGGCCCAAATCCGAGGCGAAGGTCGAAATACAGCATCTTTGGGCTTACTTGCCGACCTTGGCCAGCTCGACGCGCATGGCGTCGATGACGGCCTTGTAGTCCGGCTGGCCGAAAATCGCCGAACCGGCCACGAAGGTATCCGCGCCGGCAGCGGCGGCGGCGGCGATATTGTCGATCTTGATGCCGCCATCGACTTCGAGCAGGATGTCGCGGCCCGAGTCGTCGATCATGCGGCGCGCCAGCGCGATTTTTTTCAGCGCTTCCGGAATGAAGGACTGGCCGCCGAAGCCCGGGTTGACCGACATGATCAGGATCATGTCGATCTTGTCCATCACATGGTCGAGAAAGTGCAGCGGCGTCC
This sequence comes from Massilia scottii, assembly GCF_030846495.1. NCBI lineage: Bacteria > Pseudomonadati > Pseudomonadota > Betaproteobacteria > Burkholderiales > Oxalobacteraceae > Massilia > Massilia scottii. The sequence goes on from NZ_JAVCWM010000023.1 coordinate 100,422, forward strand.
CGGGATTGAATACCAGGCCGGCCTTGCAGCCGTTATCGCGAATCAGCTGGAGCGAGCGGTCGATATGCTCGGACGCTTCCGGGTGAAAGGTGATGATGTTCGCGCCAGCCTTGGCGAAGTCCGGGATCAGGCGGTCGACCGGCTTGACCATCAGGTGCACGTCGATCGGCACCTGCACGTGCGGGCGGATCGCCTGGCACACCAGCGGGCCGATGGTCAGGTTGGGAACATAATGGTTGTCCATGACGTCGAAGTGAATGATGTCGGCGCCCGAGGCGACGACATTGCGGACTTCCTCGCCCAGGCGGGCGAAATCGGCGGACAAAATGCTGGGAGCGATGCGGAATGTGGTCATGGCGGCTGGCAAGGAGCTTGCGGTGAATGAAGATGCGCTATTTTACGCTGTCCCACGGAGCGCCCTTGCAGCGAGGCCGATTTTGCGGTGCAATGTATGATGCCCCGCCGGACCTTGTTGGAACGGCGCCTGAAAATTCAATCGGGCAACTTTTACAGTCTCAATCAAGGAATCCAGATGGCCGCTTACGAATTTACTGTCACTGTCAGGACCCAGTACCTGCCGGAGCAGTCCGATCCGAGCCGAAGCAATTACGTGTTCACCTATTCGATCACGATCAAAAACACCGGCAGCGTCGGCGCGCAGCTCATTTCGCGGCACTGGGTGATCACCGATGCGAACAACCATGTCGACGAAGTGCGCGGCCTGGGCGTGGTTGGTCACCAGCCGCTGCTGCAGCCGGGCGAACAGTTCGAATACACCAGCGGCACCCAGCTGGCCACCGCGCAAGGCTCGATGACCGGCGAATACTTCTGCGTGGCCGAAGACGGCCATCAGTTCGAGACCAGGATTCCCGAATTCGTGCTGTCGCTGCCACGCACCCTGCACTGATATCGGCGATCAGTGGGCGGTGTCGTCGGGCAGTTCCTTTTTCTTCTCCGGCGCGTTCAGCTCCTGACCGTTATTGGTCGGCTTCTGTCCCGAATACATCGTCCACCACACGATAAACACCAGCAGGAACAGCGCCACGCCTGCTTCCAGCATTAATACCCACATATCGACTCCCATGTCTTCAACACGCAGTAGTTTACTCGTTTCGGCCGGCGCCGTCGCGCTGGCCCTCGCGGCATGCACCACGCCTGAACCCCGGCCGGCGCCGCCGGTCGTCATGCCGCCGCCGGTGATGCAGATACCGCCGCCAGCGGAGCCGCCGGTGGCCCCACCCGTGAAGGCCGAACCGGCGCCGCTGATGACGCCATCGACCTTCGGCGCGCTGCCCGGGTGGGAGCGCGACGACCTGCGCCAGGCCTGGCCGGCCTTCATGACGTCGTGCGGGGTACTGGTGCGCAAGCCCGAATGGAAAACCGCGTGCGGCGCCGCGCGCACGGTCGATGCAAAGGATGGCGCGGCCATTCGCGGCTATTTTGAAACGCACTTTGTGCCGAACCAGGTGCGCGCGGCGGACGGCGCCGACACGGGCCTGATCACCGGCTACTACGAGCCCCTGCTGCGCGGCGCCCGCAAACGCGGCGGCGCCTTCCAGACGCCCCTGTACCGGGTGCCGGACGACCTGCTGACGATCGACCTGGCCAGCGTCTACCCGGAGCTGAAAAACAAGCGTGTGCGCGGACGGCTGGTCGGCAAGAAGGTGGTCCCGTACGGCAGCCGGGCCGAGATCGAACGGGCCGACGTGAGCGGCAAGGAGCTGCTATGGGTGGACGATCCGGTCGAAGCCTTCTTCCTGGAGGTGCAAGGTTCGGGACGGGTCAAGCTGGCCGACAGCGGCGAGACCGTGCGCGTGGCCTACGCCGACCAGAACGGCCACCCTTACAAGGCGATCGGGCGCTGGCTGATCGAGCAGGGCGAACTGACATCGCTTGAGGCCACCGCGCAGGGCATCAAAGCCTGGATCGCCGCGCACCCCGAGCGGCGCCAGGAACTGTTCAACGCCAACCCGAGCTTCATTTTCTTCCGCGAAGAGCGCCTGCCCGATCCGTCGGTCGGGCCCAAGGGCGCGCTGGGCGTGGCATTGACGCCTGCGCGTTCGGTCGCGATCGACCCCACGTTGCTGCCGCTCGGCGCGCCGATTTACCTGGCCACCACCGAATCGGGCAGCGACGTGCCGATGCAGCGCCTGGTGATGGGGCAGGATACCGGCGGTGCCATTCGCGGCGCGGTGCGGGCCGACTTCTTTTTCGGCTTCGGCTACGAGGCGATGGAAAATGCCGGCCGCATGAAGCAGCGCGGCCAGCTCTGGGTGCTGTTGCCCAAACCCTGATGCAGCCGCGGATTCGCTACAATCGCACATTACTCCACGCTTTTTTAATGAGGATTCCATGAACTATGCAGACCTGCTGATCGAGACCCACGGCAAAGTAGCCGTGATTCGCCTGAACCGTCCAAAGGCGCTCAACGCCCTGAACGACAACATGATGGACGAACTGGGCGACGCGCTGTACAAGTTCGACGCCGACAGCAGTATCGGCTGCATCATCCTGACCGGCAGCGAAAAAGCCTTTGCGGCCGGCGCCGACATCGCGGCGATGGTCGACTACGACTACGGCGACACGTACGGCGGCAACTACATCGGCCGTAACTGGGAACACATCCTCAATGTGCGCAAACCCGTCATCGGCGTGGTGCAGGGCTTTTGCCTGGGCGGCGGCTGCGAGCTGGCCATGATGTGCGATTTCCTGATCGCGGCGGACACCGCCAAATTCGGCCAGCCTGAAATCAAGGTCGGCGTCACCCCCGGCGCCGGCGGCACGCAGCGCCTGCCGCGCACCATCGGCAAGGCCAAGGCCATGGACATGCTGCTCACGGCGCGCATGATTGATGCGGCCGAAGCGGAGCGCACCGGTTTGGTATCGCGCGTGGTCGCGGCGGACAAGGTGATGGAAGAAGCGCTGGCCGCGGCCACCACGATCGCCTCGATGTCGGTAACGGTGGCGATGGCGATCAAGGATAGCGTCAACCGCGCGTTCGAGACCACGCTGACCGAAGGCGTGCGCTACGAGCGCCGCTACTTCCACGCGGCGTTCGGCACGCCGGCGCAGAAGGAAGGCATGCAGGCGTTCCTGGCCAAGCGCCCGGCCAACTTCGACGGTCTGTAAATCAGTCTCTGGCGCGCCAGCTGCCGTGAAAGCCGAACGGTATCCGGTGCGGCAGGCATACCGTCGCGACGGGGCCGGCCGCCACGTCGGCGGCGTCGATCACCAGCAGGTCGCTGCGGCCTTCCTGCGCGCGCCACGCGACCGCCAGCAGCCAGCCGTCGCCTTCGGACGACTGCGCCGAGCGCGCGACGAATACCGGTTCGGAGATGACATCGCCGGCCGGCAGTGTATATAGCTGGCGCGTGCCCGACGCAAAGTTGAAGCAGGCCAGCGCGTCGTACAGCACACTCTCCGAATCGCTCCTGATACGCTGCCGGCTGTGGCAGCAGTAAAAACCGACGCGGTTGCGGCGCCCGTTGTAGCGCTCGTCGATGCGCGGAAATTCGGCCGCCAGGTCGTCGAGGACGGTGCGCTCGAAGCCGTCGCCATCGCTCTCCAGATCGAACGTCCAGCGGCACAGGCGCGCCGCCATCCCGGCCGGGTCGCCCCGGGAGCCGTCGGCGTTGGGCATGCCCGGTGCGGTGTCCGACTCCATCACGTAGGCCACGATGCGGCCGCCATCGTCCCAGGCATTCATCACATGGAATACGTGGCAGGCATCGCTGGCGAACCAGCGCAGCGTGTCCATCGGCTGCCCGCGCACGCCGATGCCGACGTAGCTGCGCCTGTCCGCTTCCCACGCAAACAGGGGCAGTCCTTTCATGGCGCGTTCCACGCTGATGGTCAGCGGCGTGACCGGAAACAGCACGTGGCGTTCGGTCAGCATGAAGTCGTGCATCATGCTCGCGTAAGGCGCGCGGAAGGGTTCGAGCGTGCTTACCTTGCAGCGCGCATCGAGGACGCCGTACAGCATGTTGGGTTCACCCGGGCTGTCGGGCAGGTAGGCGAAGAAGTGCAGCTCGCCGGTGGCCGGATCGGCCTTGGGGTGCGCGGTGAAGCGCTTGTCCACGGCGCCGCCGAAATCCTGGTGCCCTTTTGACGCCAGCGTGTGCGGATCGATTTCAAACGGCTGGTGCGATTCTTCCAGCGCAAACAGGCGCCCGCCGTGCCACACCATGCTGGTGTTGGCGGTGCCGCTGTTTTTGCCGTGGACCGACGGGTCGCTGGTGGCCGGGTTGCCGAAGGTGCCGAACAGGGCGCGGCCGGCATTGTCTTCGAGCTGCCATTTCGGCGTGCGCGCCCAGCGGTTGGCATAGGCGACCTTGCCGTCGCCAATAAAGAAGGCATGCACCATGCCGTCGCCGGAGAACCAGTGATAGCGGTCGTCGCGCGGCGCGAACCGGGGGTTCGGTCCGACGCGGTACAGCGCACCGCGCAGCTGCGGCGGCAGCGCGCCCCGAACCGGCAGAGCGTCGATGTCGCATTCGGTGTCCAGGGGAGCGTAGTTCCCGCTAAAGAAATGGCCTGACATGGTGATTCCTTGGTGAGTTCAGAGACTTTGCAGGGCTTGGCGGACGTAAGCGATCAGCGGCGCATCGATGCCGGAGCCGATGCGCAGCTCGCTCTCCTGCTCGAAGGCGTGACGCAGCTTGGCCTGGAGCGCGGGGTCGCCCGCCGCCTTGGCCAGCGACAGCGCCTGCCACTGGCGCGCCAGCGCTTGCACTTCGGCGCTGGCGGGCGGCGTGTCTTGGGCCAGGTGCTCGCGCATGGCGCAGATGAGAATGGGCCAGGCGTCGGTTTGCCTGACGTAGTGCTGGCGCAGCAGGACCGTCTCGGCCTCGCTGCAGTAGGCGGCGTAGATGGCCAGGCGCCGGTGCGCCATGGCGTGCGAGATGAACTGCATCGCCGTGCGGTCGACGCCACTGAGCATATGCAGGGTGGGTTCGTTCCAGTTCATGGCGTAGAGCTTCATCAGCATGGCCTCGTCGCCGCCCACGTCGTCGAGCAGGGCGGCGATCCAGCATTGCGCGAGTGCGCCCGCTTCAAGACTGTCCGGTTTAACGCCCCGGCCCATGAGATCATGCAGCGTGGACGTCAAGTGCGCGTTGTCGCCGCTGCGTTGCTGGCGCCGCGTTGTCAGTGTATGCAGTTCGGCGTCGGTGAAATAGCGCGCGCTGGCGGCCATGCGTTCGAGGGCGGCCAGCCAGTTGTCCATCGATGGTTCATGGCGCTCGGCGAGCTGCGCCTGCAAGTCGCGCAGATGGCCGTGCAGGGCCGATGCTTGTGCGATCTGGCGTTCGAGCGACGCAATCTGCTGCTCCACCACTTGTGGCAGGCTGGCACCGCCATCGGCCAGCATGGCCTGGATCTGTGTCAGCGACAGGTCGAGACGGCGCAGTGCCTGGATGCGATACAGCCGGGCGACGTCCGCGCTGTCGTACAGGCGGTAGCCGTTGTCGGAGCGGGCCGACGGTGTCAGCAAGGCGATATCGTCGTAATGGCGCAGGGCGCGCACGCTCAAGCCGCTGCGCCGCGCCAGTTGTCCTATTTTCAGTAGCATGCCGGTTTCTCCAATTGCAAGATGGTAAACCGTCACGCAGCGAGAGGGTCAAGCACTTGCGAATGGAGACACTTGCAAAACCGGGGCACCTGAGCCCCGGTTTTGCAATGCAGACCGGTTAGATCGGACCGTTGATGCTCATGCGCTGGGTATGCGTCCAGCGGTGATCGGACGCCGATACGGCGGAGTTGTAGGTGCGGTAGGTCTGGCCTTCACCCGGCCACGGGTCCATGATGTACACGTAGTTTACGCCATTGGTCGTCGCGTAGCCGCGTCCCACCATGATGTGGCCGCCGCCGTTGCTCCAGCCGTAGCGCATCACGAACGGGCGGTTGGCGTTGATGTCGGCCACCACACTGTTCCATGACGAGGCGACGCTGTACGCGCCGTTTGCCACGCCCCATGCTTTCAGGATGTTTTGCACGCTGCCGTTGGAGCCGTACATATTGTTCGGCTGGTTGGCGTAGCTGTTCCAGTTGAAGTAGGTGTTCCCGCAGGCGTAGTTCAATCCGAACGCCCAGTTCACGATCTGGCACTGGCTCGGTGTCTTCTTGTAGAAGTTCAGGATCGCCTTGCTCGAGGCGGACCAGCACCACTGGCTGTGTTCCTGGGTCGTCAGCGGAACGGCGAGCGTGCGCCATTGGGCCATGGCCGCTGGCAGCGCCAGTAAAAGCGAAGCACCGACGACGAGCTTTTTGATATTTGTATTCATGTTATCTCCTGATTCGTTCTAAGGATGGTGTAGCCGATGCCGGGCTTACTTCGAGGCGTCCATGGTTTGCTTGACCACGCTGCGCAACGGCTGCAGGATGTCTGCCTCTTCCATCAGCGCTTCGCTGGCCTTGCCTTCCTTGACGGAACGCTGCTGCATCAGCAGCGATTCGCGCGCCGAATGCAATGGCGCGTAGCGCGTGCGGCCATCTTCGCGGCCAACCACTTCGAGCAGGTCCGAGCGCGCCTGGAAGATGCGCACGAAGCGCACATTGGATCTCGCGGCATCGCCGTAGTAGCCCATCGACGCATCCACATCCTTCGCCAGCACGGCGGCGCCATAGGCGACCGTTTCGTAGTTCCCGTTGTTGAGCTCCACCGTCGCCATGCCGATCGGGCGCTGGTTCAGCAAAATCACGAAGCGCCACTGGCCGGTGGCCTTGGCCATCTGCTTCATGCTGCCGCGTCCTGCCAGCAGTTCGTTCGGATCGATCGTGTAGACCGGGAAGCCGTAGCCGATCTTCGCGTCCTTCAGATCCTGCATGTCGTTGATTTCAAGCGGGAAGTCGACCGGCGTGCCGCTGGTGCCGCGCTGCTGCATCTGGTGCGTGACGAATTGGGCCAGGTCGCGCTGGGCCGCCGCTTGCGCCGCCGCCGCGGCGCGCTTTGGCACCGCTTTGAAGGTGCTGGTTCCATCCGACTGGGCCATTGCAGGCGCGCCGGCCAGGGCCAGGCTGGCGCCGCACAGCAGGGCGGCGAGCATGGTGCGGGCTGAGAGCATTTTTGTTTGCATTATTGACTTCTCCTCACATAGATTGATACAAGAACCCCGCCTGTCCAAACGGGGTGAGTGCTGCAACAACAACGGCATGCACGCATGCCGGACACCGGTGTCAACGCACGTCGTCAGTGCGTTGGAAAATCGAGGGAACGGTGCATCAAGTCGCCGATCATGTCGGCGGTGACGGCCGACAGGGTCCAGCCCAGATGCCCGTGCCCCGTGTTGTAGAAGACGCAGGGCGATTTGCCGCGGCCGACGCGCGGCAGCATGGTCGGCATCATCGGCCGCAAGCCGGCCCACGGAATCACGCTGCGCGTGCTCACGCCCGGGAAGCATTCATGCACCCAGTCGATCAGCGGGCGAATCCGGTCGTCGCGGATGTCGCGGTTAAAGCCGTTGAATTCGGCCGTGCCGGCCACGCGGAAGCGATCGACTCCCAGGCGGCTGGTCACCAGTTTGGTGGCGTCGTCGAGCAGGCTGACGGTGGGCGCGGCGGCCTGGCTGGCGGCATCAGGCAGGTTGACCGTGATCGAGTAGCCTTTCACCGGGTAGATGTTGACCCGGTCGCCCAGGCTTGCGGCCAGGGCGCGGCTGGCGGTGCCGGCGCAGATGACGACGCCGTCGTAGGTCTCGGTCTGGGTGCGCTCGCCGTCGCCCAGGGTGACGTGGGCGTGGCGGCCGTCGGTGCGCACGGCGCCGATCTGCATGCCGTAGCGGCAGTCCACGCCGTTGCGGCGGGCGGCGGCGGCAAGACCGGTGGTGAATTTGTGGATGTCGCCGGTGGCGTCGCTGTCGGTGAAAAAGCCGCCGTAGTAGTCGCCCGCCAGGGTCGGTTCGATGCCGCGCATTTCGCCTGGCGTTACCGCGCGGCGCGCCAGGCCGCCGGCCGCCAGCATCTTGCTGACCGTGGCGGCGTGCTCGAAGCCGGCCTTGTCGCGGTAGATGTGCAGGATGCCTTCGCGCTTGACGTCGAAGTCGATGTTCTCGGCCTCGGCCCACGCAAACAGGTGCTCGCGCGCCGCAATCGCCAGGCGCGCCGTTTCGACGGTGTTGCGGCGGTAGTGGGGAATGGCGGCGGCAAATTCGGCGAACCACGACAGCTTGTGCCAGCTCGGCTTGGGGTTGACCAGCAGCGGGGCGTCGCGCCGGAACATCCACTTCAGGCCCTTGAGCATGGTGGAGCGGTGGTTCCACACTTCCGCGTTGGAGGCCGACAGCTGGCCGCCGTTGGCGAACGAGGTTTCCATCGCCGCGTAGCGATGTTTTTCCAGCAGGGTCGTGGCAAAGCCACGTTTCGCCAGGGCGTAAGCGGTCGTGACGCCGGTGATGCCGCCGCCAATTACTGCAATGGTTTTCATGTGTGGTCCGGGTTCCAGAAACGTCAGATAGGGAGTCCGCGCGCTGGTGCGCGTCGGTTACCCCCTCTGTGCTGGACCTGAGAGATTCACCGGCAACGCGCGATGCGTGGCCGGTTTGCTCCTTCGGTGCACCGGATGACGACTTCCGGTGGCTCTTCAGAGTTCAAATGGGTTATCGGTCCTTTTGCCTGAGAGATTCCGGGGCGGTTGCTCCTTCGGCGCCGCCGGCATACAAGACCAGCTTGTAACCGACAGACTCTCCCGATAACGCCTTAGCATTGCGCTAAATATGCTGTAAGCATATGTATGCAGAATACCGCAGAAAATGACGTCAATACAACCATTTTTAGTGATAGGCGTTGTTTCCTCGACAATACCGACAGAGCGCTCGCTTTACGATTTGCCGCAAACCTGGTCCCATTCGAGCGAAAAGCGCGCCAGGAATTTCTTCAGGCGGTCGGCATCGTTCGGTTTGCTTTTGGCGCTGCGCGAGACGGCAAACAGTTTGCGTCCCGCATCCGACAAGGTAACCGACTGGCGGCATACCTTGACCACGGCGGCCAGTTGCATGGCGTCGAACAGGTCGAGGCCGGCGGCGGCCTCGTCACCCATCAGTTCGGCCAGATCGACCTCGGCCGCGCTTGGGGCGCGCGTGTAGTGGTGCCACAGTTTTTGCAGCCGGGCCACTTCGGCGCTGACGATGCTTTCCGAAATGCCGCCGGCTTCGGCCAAGGTGGCCATCCTTGTCACCGAGGCCGACAGGTCGCGGAAGTTGCCGGCCCAGACCGCCTCGGGCGACATCGCGAAGCGCATGTAGCGCTCGCGTGCTTCCTTGTTGAAGCGCACCATCTGGCCGTACTCCTGGCTGAACTGGTTCAACTGGTAGACCAGGTTGGGTTCGATGTCCTCGGGCCGGTCGACCAGGCCGGGCAGGGCGTAGGTCCACAAATTGATGCGGGCGTACAAGTCTTCGCGGAAGCGCCCGGCCACCACGTCGCTGGCCAGATCCCGGTTGGTGCCGGCGATGAGCTGGAAGTCGCTCTGTACTTCGCTGTCGCTGCCGACCGGATGAAAGCGCTTTTCTTCGATGGCCTTGAGCAGCATTGCCTGTTCATCCGGCCCCAGCTCGCCGATTTCGTCGAGGAACAGCAAGCCCTTGTGCGCGCTGCGCAGCAAGCCCGGCCGGTCGGCGGCGGCGCCCGTGAAGGAACCTTTGACGTGGCCGAACAGGGTCGAGGCGGCGCCGTCGCCGTGCAGGGTGGCGCAGTTGAGCTCGATGAATTTGCCGTCGAGCTGGTGGCGTGTTTTCTTCAGTTCGTACACGCGGCGCGCGAGGAAGGATTTGCCGGCGCCGGTCGGGCCCATCAGCAGCATGGGCGCGCGCGACTTGATGGCGACGCGCTCGATCTCGTCGATCATGGTGTTGAAGCGGGCGTTGCGGGTGGCGATGCCGGACTTGAGGAACGCCACGCCTTCGGCTTGCTCGCGCGAAAAGCGCTGGGCGATCTGGTCGTAGCGCGACAGGTCGAGGTCGATCAGTGCGTAGCTGCCCGGGTCCTTGCTGGACTGGCGCCGTGGCGGCGAGCTTTGCAGCAGGCGGCCGGGGAAGAAGCGCGCTTCGGTCATCAGGAACATGCAGATCTGCACGACGTGGGTGCCGGTGGTGATGTGGACCCAGTAATCCTCGTTATCCGGATCGAAGGGGTAGGTCTTGGCGAAGTCGAACAGGGCGCCGTAGACCTCGCCGAAATCCCAGGCGTCGCTGATCGGAATGTGGTGCGGCACGACCGTGGTTTCGGGCGAGACGGCGGCGATGTCGGCCGTGACCGCGTCGACCAGCGGGCCGAATTTGCCGCTGAAGAGCATCTCGAAGCGGTCGACGGCGTATTCCTCATGCTGGGTGATGGCGATGCTGGGACGCCACTTTTCCCAGCGGGCCGGGCCTTGGCCGCTGTCGAGCTGGGTGCCGACGAAACCGATGACTACGATGCGTTTCTGTTTCATATCCGTATAAATTTTTATCTGGTCGGATAATTTATCACGGGATTGTCTGCTTGTCCATTTCTTGCTGTCCTTGCTTGAGGAATTGATAATCTTTTTTAAATCAAGGACTTGCGTTGTTCGAGGTTAGCCTTCGGCAGACCTGGCACAGCATTTGCAATAGAGGAGATACAAACGAGATAAGTGAGGAAGTAAAAATGGCAAACGCACAGTTGTTCCAGACCTTGAAGGGAATCTTTGTCCCTCGTGCCGACGGTCTTAATTCGGAAGGCGCTCCGGCTTACACCATGACGCCGCGGCACCAGCTGGCGCAGTATGCGGCTACCGGTTGCCTCAATTCGACGTATTACGTCAATGCGCAATCGCAGCTGGCGACGGTGATGGAACTGTGCGAAAAGGTCGATGCCAAATTCATCGCGCAAACGGCGATTTACTGCCGCGAACGTGGTTATATGAAGGATATGCCGGCGCTGCTGACGGCCGTGCTGGCCGCCAAGGGCGCGCCGGAATTGACGCCGGTGTTTCGCCGGGTCGTCAATAACGGCAAGATGCTGCGTAATGTGGTGCAGATCATCCGCTCCGGCGCGGCGGGCCGTAAATCGCTGGGTACCCGGCCGAAAAAGCTGGTGCAGCAATGGTTGAACCGCGCTTCGGAAAAAGAGCTGCTGGCGGCCTCGATCGGGAATGCGCCTTCGCTGGGCGATGTGGTGAAGATGGTGCATCCGAAGCCGTCGCAAGCCTGGCGTGAAGCGTTTTTCGCCTGGTTGATCGGCAAGCCGTTCAATGCGCAGGAGCTGCCGGATGCGCTCAAGGCGTTCGAGGCGTATAAGGCCGACCAGTCGCAGCCAGTGCCGGAAGTGCCGTTTCAGATGCTGACCTCACTGACATTGTCGGCGCAGGCGTGGGCGCAGATTGCGCGCCAGGGCGGCTGGCACATGGTGCGCATGAATCTGAATACGTTCGGACGCAATGGCGTGTACCAGTTGCCCGGCATGATTGAAGTCATCGCCGACAAGCTGCGCGATCCGGAGGCGATTGCCCGGGCGGGCGTGTTTCCTTATCAGTTGATGTCGGCGTATATGGCGGCATCAAGCGACGTGCCGCGAGCTATCAGCGATGCCTTGCAGGATGCGCTGGAGCTGTCGCTCGCCAATGTGCCGAAAGTCGAAGGCAAGGTGGTGATTTGCCCGGATGTGTCGGGATCGATGCAGTCGCCGGTGTCGGGTTACCGTGGCACGGCCACCTCGAAGGTGCGCTGTATCGATGTGGCGGGACTGATTGCCGCGGCCATGCTGCGCAAGAATCCGGATGCGCTGGTGCTGCCGTTCGAGAATTATGTGCGGGTGTGCGACCTGAATGCCCGCGATACGGTCATGACCAATGCGCAGAAGCTGGCGGCGATAGGCGGTGGCGGTACCAATTGCAGTGCGCCGCTGGCGCAGATGAACAAGCAGAAGGTGATGGCCGACCTGGTGGTGTACGTGTCCGACAATGAATCGTGGATCGACCAGCGTGCGGGTGCCACGGCGACGATGGCGCAATGGGCGGTGTTCAAGGAGCGTAATCCGGCGGCGCGGCTGGTGTGCATCGACTGCACGCCGAACAGTACCAGCCAGGCGGCGGAGCGTAGCGATGTATTGAATGTGGGCGGTTTTTCGGACGACGTATTCAAGATCATCGCTGCATTTTCGGCCGGCCAGCTGGGCGCCGGGCACTGGGTGGGCGAGATCGAATCGATCGCGCTGGAGTAAGGAAAGGTGAAGTACAGGTTTTGAGTGCAGCGCGAATGCTGATGCGAATACATTTTCCCATGTTCCATTTCGCATCGACTCCTTGTCGCGCTGTGCTCAATCGTTTTACCCCGAATGCTGGCGGGACTACATAGGGGGCTGCTTTTGGCTTGGCGCCGGCAGTTGATGTCCTGCCGAACTTTGTCGGGAATTTGTTGTACAGGTTTTGAGTGCAGTGCGAATGCTTGATGCGAATACATCTTCCAAAATTTACTTCGCATCGGATTTTTTGTCGCATTGTGCTCAATCGTTTTACCCCGAATGCGGGCAAGGACTACATCGATGTTGTGCTTTGGCGTTATGCCGGCAACAAGTGTCCTGCCGATCTTGTCGGGAATTATTTTAGGCGAATGCAGTCCGGATTACATTTTGTCCCCGGTTCGAGTCCGGGCGGCTGCGCAAGCAGCTGTAGCTCAGTTGGTAGAGCAGATTGTCCGGGCGATGTTGTCGCCCCCTTGTTTCGATGAATGCAGATGGAATTACATTGGAAGAGCGCTGAAGCGTGCTTCAGCTAACCCGGTTCGACTCCGGTCGGCCTTGTGCCTGGCTCACATTTCATCACCCTTGTCATCACCTTTTATACTGAGAAAAATTATGAAAAACGAAAATTACGATGTCCTGAACGTGGAAGGTGGCCGCCATGTCAAAATGTGGACCAAAGGCGTCCCGGTGGAGGACGTGGCCAAGAAGCAGCTGGCCAATACCGCTAAAATGCCCTTCATCTATAAGCATATCGCGGTCATGCCGGACGTGCACCTGGGTAAAGGCTCGACTATCGGTAGCGTGATTCCGACCCTCGGTGCGGTGATTCCGGCGGCAGTGGGCGTGGATATCGGTTGCGGAATGATGGCGGCCAAGACCACGCTGACGGCGAACGACCTGCCGGATAACCTGTCCGCGCTGCGTAGCGCCATCGAGCGCGCGATCCCGCACGGTATGTCGCCGAAAACGCGCGGCTTCCGTGGCCGCGATGAAGGTTCGTGGAATACGCCGCCAGCGGCTGTGGATGTCGCCTGGGGCCAGTTGAAGGATGAATTCGACGCTATCTGCCTGAAAACGCCGAAGCTGAAAACCACGAACAACTACCGTCACCTCGGTACGCTGGGTAGCGGTAACCACTTCGTTGAAGTGTGTCTGGACGAGGTAGGGTTTGTGTGGTTCATGCTGCATTCGGGTTCGCGCGGTGTGGGTAATGCCATCGGTACCCACTTCATCGAGCTGGCCAAGAAGGATATGCGCACCCATTTCATCAACCTGCCCGATCAGGACCTGGCGTACCTGGCCGAGGGTACGCAGCACTATAACGACTATATCCAGGCGGTCAGCTGGGCGCAAAAGTTTGCGCGCACCAATCGTGATGTGATGATGCAGAACCTGATCACGGCGGTACGTACCGTGATCACCAAGCCGTTCGAAACGCACGTGGAAGCGGTGAACTGCCACCATAATTATGTGCAGAAGGAGCATCACTTCGGTAAAGATGTGCTGATTACCCGTAAGGGCGCCGTGTCGGCCCGTCCGGGCGAGCTGGGAATTATCCCGGGGTCGATGGGGGCGAAAAGCTTCATCGTGCGCGGAAAAGGTAATCCGGACAGCTTCAACAGCTGCAGCCACGGTGCCGGCCGCACCATGAGCCGTACCGAAGCGAAGCGCCGTTATACCCTCGATGACCAGATCAAGGCCACCGAGGGCGTGGAATGCCGCAAGGATGCCAATGTGATCGACGAGATTCCGATGGCGTACAAGGATATCGACGCTGTCATGCACGCCCAGCGCGACCTGGTGGAGGTTGTCCATATCCTCAAGCAGGTGGTGTGCGTCAAAGGTTGATGCCGCCGCTGCTTACTCGCTGGTTACTATATATATAAGAAGAAGAGTTGAAGATGATTGAATTAGATGGCGCCGTGGGCGAAGGCGGCGGACAAATCCTGCGCAGCGCGCTGACCTTGTCCATGATTACAGGGCAGGCGTTTTGCATCAAGAATATCCGGGCCGGGCGCAAGAAGCGCGGACTGCTGCGGCAGCATCTGGTCGCGGTGCAGGCGGCCACGCAGATCAGCGGCGCCACCGTCACCGGGGCGGAACTGGGTTCGCAGACGCTGGTCTTCGCGCCGAAGGCGATCAAGGGCGGCGATTACCAGTTCGCGATCGGTTCGGCCGGCAGCTGCACGCTGGTCTTGCAGACGGTGATGCTGGCGTTGCTGCATGCGGACGGGCCGTCGACGGTGCGTATCAGCGGCGGCACCCATAATCCGATGGCGCCGCCGGCGCAGTTCCTCCAGCGCGCCTACATTCCTTTGCTGCGCAAAATGGGCGCCGAGATCGACATCGAGCTGCTGCGCTCGGGGTTTTATCCGGCGGGCGGCGGCTGCATTGTGGCGACGATCGCCCCGTGCCCACAATTGCGGCAGTTGACGCTGATGGAGCGTGGCGAACGCGTCGAGGGATATGCCGAGGGGATCGTGGCAGGATTGCCCGCGTCGATTGCGCTGCGCGAACTGGAATGCGTCGGCCTGGGGATGAACTGGACCGGCGATCAGTTGCGCATGCGTGGATTGCCGGGCGAGCAGGGGCCGGGGAATGCCTTGCTCATTACGTTGGAGTACGAGCATGCGACCGAGGTGTTTTGCGCCTTTGGTGAAAAAATGGTGCGGGCCGAAACCGTCGCCAAGGACGCCATGCACGAAGCGCGCCGCTATATCGCCTCCCAGGCGGCGGTGGGCGAGCACCTGGCGGACCAGCTGATGCTGCCGATGGCGCTGGCCGGCGGCGGCAGTTTTACGGCGGACGTGATCTCTCAGCATGCCATCACCAATGCGGAGGTCATCGGCCGTTTTCTGCCGGTTGCGATCACGCTGGAAGAGGGCGAACAGCGCAGTACCTGTACCGTTCGTGCGACGGCGTGAAAAGAGTCCTTGTCAGTTTGCAGTAGGCTTTGCTATAGTACGCCTCCCCGCT
>NZ_JAVCWM010000024.1:0-103438 GCF_030846495.1 Massilia scottii
CCTAACGCGCCGCCGACGGCCGTTCGGCGATGCGGTCGCGCCAGGCCTGCAGATTGGCCATGCCTTCGGCGCCCGGCTTGAACTTCATCAGCCCGCGCGCGAATTCAAGTGCGCACCAGGCGGTGATGTCGGCCACCGTGAAGCGCTCGCCGGCCACGAACGGGCGGTTGGCCAGTTCGCCGTCGAGCCAGCGCGCATGCTCGCGCATCTTCTCTCCCTGCGAGGCGCCGAACTCGGGGAACTGCGGCTGCTCCAGCATGGCCAGCCCCGGGTGCGTATGGCGCACGCAGTTGGCGATGCCCAGCAGCAGATGGAGCTCCACCCGGCGGTCGGCCATCTCGATAAAGGCGCGCTCCTCGAAACCATCGCCCATCAGGTTCGGCTCGGGATGCAGGCCTTCCAGATAGGTGCAGATGGCGCGCGTTTCGGTCAGCACGCGGCCGTCGTCGAGTTCCAGCGCGGGCACGCGCGCCAGTGGATTCTTGGCGACGAAGCTCTCGCTCTTGTGTTCATTGGTGCCCAGGTCGATCATCACCGGTTCGATTCCGGTGATGCCTTTTTCGGCGATGAACATGGTCACGCGGCGCGGATTGGGTGCGAAGTTGCTGATGTAGAGTTTCATGACATCCTTGCAGAAGGTTAGTTGTTGCGCGACTGGCCGGTTTCGAGCATGGTGCGCGCGGCGGCCGAGAATTTGGCCGCTTCCTCGTCGCTCGCGCTGGTCAGGTCGCGCGGCGATGGCGGCATCTGCAGGCCCTTTTCCACCGCCGGCCGGGCGCGGATGGCGTCGATCCAGCGTTTCAGGTGCGGCAATTCCTCGATCGAGACGCCCGACCACTTGTGCGTGCGCACCCAGGCCCAGTTGGCGATATCGGCAATCGAGTAGTCGCCGGCCAAGAATTCATGATCGCGCAGACGGCCGTCGAGCACGCGGAACAGGCGCCGGCTCTCGCCCTGGTAGCGGTCGATCGCAGGCTGGATCTTTTCCGGGAAGTAGCGGTAGAACACGTTGGCTTGCCCCATCATCGGACCGATGCCGCCCATCTGGAACATCAGCCACTGCATCACCTGCGAGCGGCCCTTGGCGTCCAGGGGCATCAGCTGGCCCGTCTTTTCCGCCAGGTAGACCAGGATGGCGCCCGACTCGAACACCGCGAAGTTATCTTCGGCGCGGTCGACAATCGCCGGAATGCGCCCGTTCGGATTGATCGCGAGGAACCAGTCTTCCTTTTGCTGGTTCTGGTGCAGGTCGAGCGTGTGCAGGGTGTACGGCAAGGCCAGTTCTTCGAGCGCGATGGAGACTTTGTGGCCGTTCGGCGTGGGCGCCGAATAGAGGTCGATCATGGCATTCCTTTCCGGTTGGATGACGAAAGAGCAAGGCGCATCATAGCGTCAATCTGGCGTGCCCGCACGCGCTGTGCCACAATCGCCGGATGACCCGCCACCGCCCTCTTCCCGCCCTGCTGCGCGCCCAGCTTTATCAACATCTGGCGGCGATGGAAAAGGCCGGCCTGCCGCCCGACCGGGCGTACGCGCTGCTCGACCTCGGCGCGGCGGGACGCGAACGCGTGGCCGCATTTCGCACACTGGCGGCGCGCCGCAGCGACCCCGCCACCGCGGGCCTGGCCAGTGGCCTGTTCACCGTTTTCGAGGCGCGCCTGGTGCGCGCCGCGCTGGCCGCCGGCAGCCCGCTGGCGACGTTTCAAAGGCTGGCCGATTTTCATGCCACCAGGGCGCAGCAACTGGCCACGCTGCGTTCGCGCATGGTGCTGCCGGTCGCGATCCTGGCCATCGCCCTGTTCGTGCAGCCGCTGCCGGCGCTGGTAAGCGGCGCGCTGTCGGCGGGCGGCTACCTGTGGCGCGTGCTTGCGCCGCTACTGGTGCTGGGCGGCGCGGCGCTGCTGGCGGCACGCGCCTTCGCCTGGTTCGGCTCGGGCAGCGAGACGCCGGCGCGCGCCGGCATCGAAGACGCCCTGCTGGCGCTACCGGTATTCGGCCCGATGCACTTGCGCCGCAATATGCGCGACTTTATCGACAGCCTCGCGCTGCTGCTGGATGCCGGCCTGCCGCTGTTCGATGCCCTGCCCGAGGCCCTGGCCACGGTCGAGAACCGCATCGTGCGCGCCGACCTGGCGGCCATGGAACCGGCCCTCAAGTCGGGGGCCACGCTGGCGCAGGCAATCGGCGCCCTGCGCCTGCCCGATACCGGCCAGCTGCACGCGCTGGTGCTGACGGGCGAACAAAGCGGCACCCTGCCCGCCATGCTGCGCCGGCACGCCGCCAGCGAGACCGAGTCGATCAACCGCTTCCAGCTCGACATGATGGCCTGGCTGCCGCGCGTGTTCTACGCGCTCGTGGCGCTGTGGATGGCGCTGGCGATCCTCGGCAGTTCGGTGAGCACGGTAGTGCCATCCTGAACCGCACCCTGCGCTGTTCCGTGCCACAATCGACCCTATGAAACCAATCCGAACTTACCTCCCGCTGCTGGTCCTCGTCGCCGGCTGCGCCACCACGCCACCGCCGGTGCCCACGCCCGCCGACAGCACGTTCGCCTGGTACCAGGATGCGGCGCGCGCGCAGCAGGTGCTGCGCATCGATACGGCCAAATCGCTCATTACCGTGACGGTGCGGCGCGGGGGCACGTTTGCGCGCATGGGGCACGACCACGTCATCGCCAGCCGCAGTATCGAAGGTTTCGTCGCGCCGGACGCCGGCCGCGCCGACTTTCGCTTCCGGCTGGACCAGATGACCGTCGACGAGACGGCATTGCGCACCAAGGCGGGCCTGACCACCCAGCCCGACGACGAGGCGATTGCCGGCACCCGTACCAACATGCTCACGCGCGTGCTGGAAGCGGAGCGCTATCCGCTGGTGACCCTGCATGCCGAACGCGCCGCCGGCAAAGGCGACACGCTGCGCCTGACCGTCAACCTGCATGGCGTGTCGCGCACGGTGGAAGTGCCGGCCACCATTGAGCGCAGCAACGGTGGCGTCACCGCGAGCGGCGCGCTGACGCTGCTCCAGAGCGACTTCGGCATCACGCCGATGTCGGTGATGGGCGGCGCCCTGACGGTGCAGGATCCGATGGAACTGGCGTTTCGGATCGTGGCGGCGCCGCTGCCACGTTAAGGGCCACCGGGTTGGCCGGGTCGGCGCTCCACTCGTACCAGCCGCCATCGTAGACGCTGATGCGCTCCCAGCCCATCAGCCACGCATAAAAGAACGCCAGCGAAGCGCGCCAGCCGGTGCCGCAGTAGAAGGCGTTGTGGCGGCCGGGATGGATGCCGCCCAGGCGCCACTGTTCGGCGATGGTGCCGCCATCGAGCATGCGCCCGTCCGCGTGCTGGAAATGGCTCATGCTGTTCACGTCGCCCTCGCGCCCCGCCCTGCCCCACAGCGCGCCGGCGATCTCGCCGCGCGCCTCGATGTAGCTGTAGCCCGAGGTGGCGCCCGTAAATTCGCTCCAGGTACGGATGCTGACCAGGGCCGCGTCGGGCCGCGTCAATAGCTGACGGGCCCGGGCCGTATCGGTGAGGTAGTCGGGACGGCCGGGGAACGGCGCGCCGAAGCTGCGCGCGGCCACGGCCACCCGGCCCGGGCCGGCGACCGGCGGCAGGCCGGCCGCGCACCAGCCGGCAAAGCCGCCGTCGAGCATGCGCACGTCAAGCACGCCCGCGTACAGCATCAGGTGCGCCGCGCGCGCCGCTGCCAGCGCGTTGCGTCCGTAGACGATGACGGTGGTGTCGTGGGCGATGCCGTGCTCCAGCAGGACCTGCAGCAGGATGGCATCGTCGACCTTATTGAACAGGGGCGGCGCTTCCAGCACCCGCGTGTCGAGCCAGGCGGCGCCGTCGATGTGGGCCGCCTCGAATGCGGCAGCGCCGGCGCAGCCCACTTCCAGCAGGCGCACGGCGCCGTCCCGCGCGAGCAGCGCCAGCTCGCCGGGCGCAACCAGCTGGCGCGCGCGCACCAACACTGTGCGGGCGGCGGCGACGGGTTGGCAGGTGGGCTGGCGGGCATTCACGGCGGACTCTTCAGGGAGCAAACCCGCTATTTTAAAGGGTCGCCGGGGCGGCAGATCAAAACAGCCCGGCCGCACATGCATCGAACACGGCAATTCGTGCTTTATTACTCATATATGATCTGCTATAACAGGCATGCATCAGGGTCCAGAATGCCACGGCGGGAGCCGCACAGTCCCGCTCAATTTTTCAAGGTGCAGTTCGATGAACCCTCTTCTTGCCAATCGCGACGAGCGCGGCATCACCTTGCTGGTGCTGAGCTTTGCCGGACTGCTTTTCGTCGGCATCATCGCCAATCTCGTGTTCGAGCTGGTGCAGGCGCGCAATCACGTCATCACCGAGAAAAGCAACAGCGCCCGCGTGCTCGTCAAGCTGCTCGAGGAGCAGGCCGTCGACAGCGTGTTCGCGGTCGACCTGGCCATGCAGACCACCATCAAGGCGGTGCAGATGGTGCCGCGCGGGCCGGCCGACAGCGCGCGCCTGGTCAATGAACTGCTCGACAGCAGCATCGACAACCTGCCGTTCATCCGCGCCATCTGGCTGCTCGATGCCGATGGCAATATGATTCACGACAGCCAGAAATTGCCGGGAGCCTACAACCTGGCGGAGCGCGCGTATTTCAAGATTCATCGCGATCATCCCGACCATGGCATGCACATCGAGGGGCCGATCATCAGCAAGCTGGGCGTGCCCTTCATCAGCTTCAGCCGCCGCATCAACCGGCGCGACGGCAGTTTTGGCGGGGTCATCGTGGCCGCGCTCGAACCGAAGTACCTGCGCCGCTTTTACGACTCGGTCAAGGTCGGCAAGGATGGGATGGTGGCCCTGGTGCGCACCGACGGCATGCTGATGCTGCGCGTGCCCGCTGCCAACATGGTTGAAGGCAAGCGCTTCACGTTTTTCCCCAATTTCCAGGCGACCCCGGCCCCGCCCGACGCCGGCAGCTATACCGCCGACAGCAGCATCGACCAGATCCGCCGCCTGTATTTCTACCAGCGCGTCAGCGGCCGCCCGCTGGCGGTGGTGGTCGGCCTGGGCGAAAAGGAATTGCTGGCCGACTGGTACGGCATGGCGCGCGCCTACATCGCCGTCTCGCTGGGGTTTCTGATGCTGCTCGGTGGCCTGAGCTTCCTGGCCCTGCGCGAACTGCACAAGCGCTATGGCTTGAACCAGGCGCTGCACAACAGCGACGATGCGCTCAAGGCGGCGCAGCAGCTGGCGCTGATCGGCAGCTGGCGGCTCGACCTGGTGGCGCGCCACGGCCAGTGGTCGCAGCAGATGTACCGGCTGCTCGGGCTGGCGCCGGCGGACCAGCCGCCCCCGCTCGACGTTTTCTTGCAGCGAATTCATCCGGACGACCGCCATCTGGTCGAATCCGCGGTGCGCCATGGCATGAACTGGTCGGGCGAACTGCGCAGCAATCCGGCGCTCGGCCCGCAACGCTATTTTCATTCGCGCAGCACGGGCGTGCATGACGCGACCGGCAATGTGACGGCGCTGATGGGCACCCTGCAGGACGTCACCGAGCGGCGCCAGGCCGACGAAAAGCTGGAGCTGGCCGCGCGCGTGTTCGCCTGCACGCGCGATGGCATCGTGGTCACCGACGCGGCCAGCACCATCGTGGCGGTGAACGCGGCGTTCGAGCGCATCACCCAGTACAGCGAGGCCGACGTGCTGGGACGCAATATCCGCGTGCTGCGCTCGAACGTGCACGATATCGATTTCTACCGGCAACTATGGGACACGATCGCGCGCGACGGCCACTGGCGCGGAGAAATCTGGAACCGGCGCAAGAATGGCGAAGTGTTTCCCGAGTGGCTGACGGTGAGCGCGGTGTCGAGCCCGGAGCACGGCACGGCCGGCTATGTCGGCGTGTTCACCGACCTGAGCGACATTACCCAAGCCAATGAACAGCTGCAATTTCTGGTCAACCACGATCCGCTCACGCGCCTGCCGAACCGCTCGCTCCTGAACGACCGGCTGGAGCAGGCGATCGAGACGGCGCACCAGGGGCAGCGCGCGATTGCCGTGCTGCTGCTCAATATCGACCGCTTGCAGCGCGTCAACGACAGCATCGGCCACGATGCCGGCGACCTGCTGCTGCGCGAAATGGCCCAGCGCCTGCTGCTGCGCCTGCATCCGGGCGACACCCTGGCGCGCATCGGCAGCGATGAATTCGTGCTGGTGCTCTCGCACGTGGACGACAACGACGACATCAACGCCACTGCCCAGCAGATGCTCGACGCAGTCGCCGCGCCCTGCCAGTTGCTGGGGCACGAGGTGGTGGTCACCGGCAGCGTGGGAATCGCGCTGTTTCCGCTCGATGGCGTCACCGCGGGCGACCTGATCAGGAATGCGGACACGGCCCTGTCGCACGTCAAGAACAGCGGCCGCAACAGCTTCCGTTATTTCACCTCAGAAATGAACACGCGCGCGCTGCACTGGATGGCGCTGGAGCACCGTTTGCGCAACGCGCTGGGCCGCGCGGAATTTTCGCTGTTCTACCAGCCGCAGGTACGCCTTGCCGACAAGCAGGTGTGTGGCGCGGAAGCGCTGATCCGCTGGCGCAGCGCCGAACTGGGCATGATTTCGCCGGCCGAATTCATTCCCCTGGCAGAAGACTCGGGCCTGATCATCGAGATCGGCGAATGGGTCATCCGCACCGCCTGCACCCAGAACAAGGCGTGGCAGGATGCCGGCCTGCGCGCGCTGCCGGTGGCGGTGAACGTGTCGGCGCACCAGATCACAGCCGGCACCTTGCCCGCGATCGTGAAAAGCGCCCTGTCCGATAGCGGCATGGAGGCGCGCTTTTTGGCCATCGAACTGACCGAAAGCGTGCTGATGCAGGAAGCGGAGCTGGCGATGGCGCAGATCGCCGAGCTGCGCGGGATGGGCGTGGCGGTGGCGCTGGACGATTTCGGCACCGGGTATTCGTCGCTCAGCTACCTGAGCCGCTTTGCGCTGGACAAGCTGAAAATCGACCAGAGTTTCGTGCGCAATATTACCGATGACGCCAAGAGCGCGGCGATCGCCAAGGCCACGATTGCGCTAGCGCATGGCCTTGGGATCACGGTGGTGGCGGAGGGAGTGGAAACCCGCGAACAGCTCGACTATCTCGACGGCGCGGGCTGCGATGAGGTGCAGGGATATTTTTTCAGCCGCCCGGTGCCGGCCGACGAATTCGTCGCCCTGCTGGTGGCGGGCGGTACGCCTTCGGATTAATTCTGCCGCGCGATGTAGCTTCTGACAGCGGCCTCCGCTTCGCCCAATGAGCTCGCTTCGATGGTGCGCTGGAGCAGGATGGCGGTGCTGATCTCGCCGGCGGCAATCTTGGCCAGGACTTTCGGATGGATGTCGTCATCACCGGACCCGGCGCCCGGAATTGAGCTGAGCATGCGCTCGAGCCGCTTGAGCCTCCTGAACTGTTCGTCCTGCTTCAGATACATCATGTACAGCCCGCACATGCACATGAGGAACATCGTTAAAGCCAGGTCTTGTGATTCCATGCTGATTCTCCGGTGTGAGTGGAACGACAATTAAGTTGCCGTAATCACAGTAAATCAAGGCACCCGCGAGGACCAGCCAAACGGCCGCATTCAGTGACAACCGTCAACAGCGTTAGGGCCGGGCAACTATGTGATCCTTGCGACACCTCCGCGCAAGCGCTGGCCGCGAGCATGAATATGTCGGCTGCGAATGCCGGCACCGGACTGGGCGCCCTGTTCGGCGGCGCGCCGATCGCGCGCCAGCCAATCTCGCGCCCGCAGGCCGGCGGCAATGTGTAAGATAAGGCCATCGCCATGTGGAGGGGACGCATGATCTGATCGGACCGATGGAAGGAGCGACTTTGTCAATGATGCAGGAAACACGTGCCTGGGTGCGCATGCCATCGGGCCGCCGTCTCGACCTGCTCAACCCCACGCCGTTCGACTGGGACGACGCCGATCTGGCCATCGGACTGGCCCGCACCTACCGCTGGGGCGGGCATTCGGTGTGGCCGCTGCCGCTGTCGGTGGCCCAGCATTCGATTGCCGTCATGCAGTTGAGAAAAAACGCAGCGCGCGGGCCGCTCGATCCGCTCACCGAGCTGCGCGAGCTGCTGCACGATGCCGAGGAAGGCTTGCTGGGATTTGACGCCATTTCAGTCATCAAGCCCTTTCTCGGCGATGCCTTCCGCAGCCTGACCCTGCGCCTGGAACAAGCCATCTTCCTGCGTTACGGCCTGCCCGGCTGGACTGCGGCGCAACATGCCTCCCACAAGCGCGCCGACCGCCTGGCCGCCGCCAGCGAAGCGGTGCATGTTGCCGGCTGGACCAGGGATGAGGTGAGAAATACCCTGAAAATTTCCACCAAGCCCCAGATCGACGATCCCCTGTTTCCCCTTTACGGCGGCACGCCGTGGGAACCCTGGGCGCCCGAGCTGGCATGCGCGCGCTTTCTCGATGAGCTGAAC
The DNA here is from genome assembly GCF_030846495.1 of Massilia scottii. NCBI lineage: Bacteria > Pseudomonadati > Pseudomonadota > Betaproteobacteria > Burkholderiales > Oxalobacteraceae > Massilia > Massilia scottii. The sequence continues at coordinate 8,476 of NZ_JAVCWM010000024.1, forward strand.
CGGCTCAAGGCCAGCCTCTGAACGCCAGCGCGCCAGCTTGCCCCTGCCTCGCCTAAGCCACGGATTTCACAGGTTTTTTGAGGATATCCACAAGAAGTGTGGATAACATTGTGGATAAGCCCCGGCGGGCGCCGCTTAACGCCCGGTTTTAAGCGGGTTTCAACAAAATGCCCGTTCCGCAGGCAAAAAATTAATCGAATAAAATCAGGAACTTAAAACACCCCATGCCGCCCTCGCAAACTGTCCATGTGGCAAATTCCTACATGCAGGCAAAACGGGGGATAACTCGTGTGGTCTTTGACAAAGCGCGCCGGCTGGCTTAGTGTGGAGCCATGTCCGCTTCCTCTTCCGACAACATCCAGAATGGCGACCTGATCATCGAGGACGACGACCCGTCCGACCGGTCCGCATCGCCGGCGCCGGAACCTCCTCCCTGGCGTATCCTGATCGTCGATGACGATGTCGACGTGCACGTGGTGACCAAGTTCGCCCTCAGCAATGCCCAATTTCAGGGACGGCGCCTGAGCTTCCTGCACGCCTACAGCGGCAAGGAAGCGCTCGACGCCCTGCGCGCCACGCAAGACATCGCGCTGGTGCTGCTCGACGTCATCATGGAGACGGAAGATGCCGGCCTGCGGGTGGCGCGCCAGATCCGCGAAGACCTGCACAACGAGCTCGTACGCATCGTCCTGCGCACCGGGCAGCCGGGCCAGGCGCTGGAACACAGCATCATTTGCGACTATGACATCAACGACTTCTGGTGCAAGGCCGACCTGACCACGCGCAAGCTGTTCACCACGGTCATTGCCTCGCTGCGCGCATATGCCAGCCTGCAGGCGGCAGCGGCCGAGCGCGCAGCGATGGCTGCCGAACTCGACAAAGCGCGCCAGGTGCAGGCGCTGCTCGGCCGGCAGGCGCTGGTGCTCAAGCTCGACCCCAAAGGGCACATCATCGAGGCCAGCGACCGCCTGTGCGAACTGACCGGCAGGCGCCGCGACGCACTCATCGGGCGCGACCTGCACGCCTTGCATACCGGCACGTTCCCAGAGGCGCTGGTGGACGACATCAAGCTGTCCCTGGCGCGCGATGGTGCGTGGTCGGGTGACATCCAGACCCGGGCGGCCGACGGCAGCGCCCTGCACTTGCGCTGCGCCCTGCTGGCGCTGAGCGAACCGGGCGGCGCGCCGTACGAGTACCTGGCAGTGGCCACGCTGTTCGAGCCTGCCTCCACGCCAGGCGCGTGATGACGGGCCCCGGGCGCGAACGGCTGAGCGCCGGCTCCTGGGGCTCTCAGGCGCTCAGGTTCTCCGGCTCTTAACTACTTCCACGCATTGCGCGCCCGCTCGCGCACCAGCATGCGCACGCTGTCGGGCATCGGTTTGCGGCTCTGCCGGGTGTCGGCCGTCATCCACACCGTTTCCTCGAAGTGCTTGAGCATGGCCGGGCTGATGAAGCGCGTGCGCGCCGCGTACACATGGCGGTCGCCCATCTGCGCCTGCTGCTTGATGAAAAACCGGTTCGGCACCACCAGGTGAAGATGCTCCTTGGCGCGCGTCATGGCCACGTACAGCAGGCGGCGCTCCTCCTCGATATCGGCGGCGTTGCCGGTACTCATGTCTGACGGGATGCAACCATCCACCACGTTCAGCACATGCACCGATGTCCATTCCTGTCCCTTGGAGGAATGGATGGTCGAAAGAATCAGGTAATCCTCGTCCAGAAGGGGCGGTCCGGCCCGGTCGCTGGTCGCTTCGGGCGGGTCGAGCGTGATTTCGGCCAGAAACGTTTCGCGCGAGCCATGACCGCCCGCCAGGCGCGCCAGCTGTTCCACGTCGGCCACGCGCACCTGGGCGTCGTCATGCATGCGTTCGAGGTGCGGCAGGTACCAGTTCTTGACCAGCTCGATATCGGCCGGCCAGCGCAGCCCTGGCGCGCGCAGGGCGCGAAACAGCGCGACAAACTGCTCCCACTCGCCGCCGCTCCTGGCGGGCGCGGCAAATTGCTCGACCGCGCGCAGCGGCTCGGCCGCCTCGCCGACCGCGTCCAGCAGCCGGGTGGCGGTGGCGGCGCCGATGCCCGGCACCAGTTGCACCACGCGGAAACCGGCCACCCTGCCGCTTGGATTCTGGGCAAAGCGCAGCACCGCCAGCACATCCTTGATATGGGATGCTTCCAGGAACTTGAGGCCGCCGAATTTGACGAAGGGGATGTTGCGGCGCATCAGTTCCAGCTCCAGCGCGGCGCTGTGGCTGGCCGCGCGGAACAGCACCGCCTGCGCCTTGAGCGCCATGCCGGTTTCGCGCTGCTCCAGGATGCGCTTGCAGACCCAGCGGGCCTGCTCGGCCTCGTCGGGAATGAGCACCAGTTGCGGCCGGACAGTCGACACCTTGTCGGTCCACAAGGTCTTGGCGTGGCGCTCGAGCGCGGCACCGATCACGGCGTTGGAGGCATCCAGGATCGGCTGGGTCGAGCGGTAGTTGCGGTCCAGGGTGACGATGCAGGCTTCCTGCGCGAACTGTTTCGGAAAATCGAGAATATTGCGCACCGTGGCGCCGCGGAAAGAATAGATCGATTGGGCATCGTCGCCGACCACCATCACGCCTTCGCCGCCCGGCTTCATGCCCATCAGGATCGCGGCCTGCAGGCGGTTGGTGTCCTGGTACTCATCGACAAGGACATGGTCGAACAGGCCGCCGAGGTGGGCGCCGAGGTCGGGATCGGCCGCCATCTCGGCCCAAAACAGCAGAAGATCGTCGTAATCGAGCACGTTCTGCTCCTGCTTGGCGTCGACATAGGCGCCGAACAGGGTCTTGAGCTGGGATTCCCATTCACTGCACCAGGGAAAGGTACTCTGGAGCACCAGCGCCAGCGTGTCGCGGCTGTTGACCACGCGCGAGTAGATTGCCAGGCAGGTTCCCTTGAGGGGAAAGCGTTTTTCGGTCTGGGTCAGGCCGATCTCGTGGCGCACCATGCCCATCAGGTCTTCGGCGTCGCCGCGGTCGTGGATGGTGAACGATTCTTCGAGGCCGATGCGGCCGGCGTAATCGCGCAGCAGGCGCGCGCCGATGCTGTGGAAGGTGCCGGCCCACGGCAGGCTGGCCGGTGGCTGGCCGCCGCGCACACCCATGATCCGGTGCAGTACCTTGCTGGCGCGCTGCGTCATTTCGGTGGCGGCGCGGCGCGAAAACGTGAGCAGCAGGATGCGCTGGGGATCGGCGCCGCTCATGATCAGGCGCGCCACGCGGTGCGCCAGCGTATTGGTCTTGCCGGAGCCGGCGCCGGCGATCACCAGCAGGGGCCGCGCGCTGCCCGCGGCTACGCCAATGTCATGCTCGACGGCAGCGCGCTGCGCGGGATTGAGGCTGGCGAAGGGATCGTCGGAGGAAGCGGCAAGAGGAACAGCGGTCATATCGGGCAATCAAACTGGGGTTGACATGACTGTACATTTATCCAGTATTATTGCGCAAGTAAAAAACTTGGCGCTTTCCTGACGCGCCACCGGTGCCCGCTTCATGCCAGCCATGATAGCGGCGGTCAAAAATCGCCTTATGCGCGCTAAGTAGCCGTTTCTAAAGTACTTTTTGGGATATCCACAATCGCTGTGGATAACTTTGTGGATAATCCCCTCTTGACAGTCCGCAAGCGTGTAACGATGCGGGTTTCAACAAAATGCTCATTCGTGAGGCAGAAATTATGCCTATATAAATCAAGCACTTACAAAGTCAATGGAGAAGGCGGTAAAAAATATTAAGAAATTTCCTACAAGATTTTTTTGTGCATAACCGCCTGTTTTGCACGCAGCGGGAACGGGGTGGTTCGATAACATTCTGATATGCCTGCAGCATCGGTCGCGCACCTTGCCCGGCCCTGCGTCACCACCCGGCACCACTCAGTGAGCGAGCGCCCCGCGCCGGCGCTGCGGTTCCAGCAAAACCCGTTCGATCACATCGGGGGCAATATTCTGCGCTTTGAGATACTCGATGGCAGACATCGTATTGCTGCTTTCCTGGACCGAAATGGCATGGTCGACGATGTCGCGCTGGCGCAAGTCGTGGCGTTGGTAAGGCGGTTCAGCCAGGGCGAGACCGCCGCTGTCAGGGCGTTGCTGTCGATTCATGTTGTGATTTCCTTACAGGCAGTCAGAAACGTTGCAAAGGGAACCCAGTACTGCCTAAGGAGTATCCCTCAATAAAGATCAAAGTCAATGTCAAGGTTCCATCGAAACGGCAAAAAATATGCGTGAGGCATAGTTCTATCGGTGCCATTTTTTCCGTCGGCAACGCAGCGCCCGCCCATGACGACGCGGCCTACAATGCGGCACGGGCGTAGGCACGGGCGTAGGCACGGGCATAGGCCACGCGCCTGTGCGCATATCTCACCATGCCGACCGAGGACATCATGACAATTCCAACTGAAAAGATTACGACGGAACCCACGCTCAACCCGGGTGACGAAGCCGAACCGGGTACGCCAGGCGCGGCCGAGGATATCTGCGACGCCTGCAGCGGCAAGGGCAAGCTGGCCGACGGCAGCGCCTGCACCGAATGCGGCGGCACGGGCCGCGTGATGCGCGGCATCGGCGGCGGCTGAGCCCGCATGGACAGGCGGGCGGGCCGGCGCGATAATGCGGCATGACCGATCCGTCCCTCCCCGCCCGTCCGCGCCCGCAATCGCTGACCGACCTGTTTGTTTCATTTACCTGGCTGGCGCTGCAGGGCTTCGGCGGGGTGCTCGCGGTCGTTCAGCGCGAAATTGTTGAGCGCAAGCAATGGCTGACGCATGATGAATTCCTGGAAGACTGGGCCGTCGCCCAGATCATGCCAGGGCCGAACGTGGTCAACCTGTCGATGATGATCGGCGGGCGCTATTTCGGCCTGGCCGGTGCGCTCTCGGCGCTGGCCGGCATGCTGGCCCTGCCGCTGGTGCTGGTGCTGCTGCTGGCCCTGGTCCATGCGCGCTTGATCGATCATCCGGGCGTGGCAGGCGCTCTGCGCGGCATGGCGGCGGTATCGGCCGGCATGATCGGCGCCACCGGCCTGAAACTGTCGCTGGCGCTGTCCAGGAACCCGATGCCGCAGCTGTGGTGCTGGGCCCTGTGCGTCACCGGCTTCGTGCTGGTGGCGCTGCTGCGGGTGCCGCTGGTGTACGTCCTGTTCGGCGTGGGCGGACTGGCCTGCTTCCTCACCTACCGGCGCCTGCGGCCATGAGCGCGCCGCACATCGTGCTGAGCTGGAGCGACTGGTTCAGCCTGTTCGGCCACTACCTGATGCTGTCGCTGATGTCGGTCGGCGGCGCGATCTCGACCACCTCCGACATGCATCGCTATCTGGTGGAGCAGCACCACTGGCTGACCCAGGCGCAGTTCAATAACGCCATTGCGCTGGCCCAGGCCGCGCCGGGGCCGAACGTGCTGTTCGTTGCGCTGATGGGCTGGCAGGTCGGCATGAACGCCGGCAGCACCGGCGCCGCCTTCCTGGGCGTGGCGGTGACCATGTTCGGCATTTTGATTCCCTCGACCGTGCTGACCTGGTTCGCCGCGCAATGGGGCCATCGCAACCGCGATTTGCGCGCCGTGCGCGCCTTCAAGCAAGGCATGGCGCCGGTCGTCATCGCCCTGCTGCTGTCGACCAGCTGGATCCTGGGCAGCGCGAGCCAGCGACTGGCCACCGACTGGCCGCTGTGGCTGCTGACGGTGGCAAGCGGCCTGCTGATCTGGCGTACCAAACTCCATTTGCTGTGGATACTGGCCGGCGGCGCCCTGCTCGGCTGGCTGCAACTGGTTTAGTATTACGCGACAAGGCATACTTGCGCCATCACTCACTACGTGGACGGACCGATGCTCGAACTTTTATCAGAACACGCCTGTTTCGGCGGTGTACAACGCTTTTATCGCCATGCCTCGACGGCCACCGGCCTGCCAATGCGCTTTTCCGCCTTCATCCCGGCCGTGCCCTCCGGCCAGACGCTGCCGGCGCTGTTTTACCTGGCGGGACTGACCTGCACCGAAGAGACTTTCCCGACCAAGGCCGGGGCCCAGCGCGCGGCGGCGCGCGAAGGCCTGATCCTGATCGCTCCGGACACGAGCCCGCGCGGCGCCAATATCGACGGCGAAACCGATGCCTGGGACTTCGGCGCCGGTGCGGGCTTTTATCTGGACGCAACCGAAGCGCCATGGAGCAAGCATTACCGCATGTTCAGCTACCTGCTCGAACTGCACGCGCTGGTGCTGGCCGAACTGCCCGTCAACGCCGCCAGGGTCGGCATTTTCGGACACTCGATGGGCGGCCACGGCGCCCTGGTCACGGCCCTGAAACGCCCCGACCTGTTCCGTTCGGTATCCGCCTTTGCCCCGATTGCCGCCCCTGCCCGCTGCCCGTGGGGAGAAAAAGCGTTCAGCGGCTACCTCGGCACCGACCGCGAAACCTGGAAGCAATACGACGCAAGCGAACTGATGCTGACTATGCAAGCGCCCTTCCCCGGCGGCATCCTGATCGACCAGGGCCTGGCCGACAAGTTCCTGGAGCAGCAGCTGTATCCGGAAGCCTTTGAAGCGGCTTGCGCCAAAGCGCGCCAGCCGCTCGAACTGCGCCGCCATGCCGGATACGACCACGGCTATTACTTCATTTCCACCTTCATGGACGACCATCTGCGCTTTCATCGGGCGCAACTGGGCTAAGGCCCGCCACAGCCGGCGCGCGGCCGCGCGATCATGGTCAGATCGTGCCCGCCGCCGGGCTGCTGCGTCCTGCATTGATGCGCGACCAGGAGCGCACCCGTACCGACAGGCACACCAGCAGCACACCGCTGATGAGCGCATATACCCCGATGAAGGTGGCCAGCACGACCGCGCCGGCCCCGAGCGGAAACAGCAATACGATCAGGCCGAACACGATCGACGCCACGCCGCTGACCAGCAACAGCCACTCGCCGCGGAGGAACTTGCGCACGCGGATGGCGATGACGATATCGAGCACGCCGCTGACGAGGGCATTGGCGCCCATCAGGAGGATCAAGGTCAGCAGGGTGATCGCCGGATTGAACGTGGCAAGCACGCCGACGGCCAGGCTGACCACGCCAAACAGCATCAGCATCCACCAGTGCGGATCGTCCCTGCGGTTCCTGACGGCCCCGAAAATCCAGACTGCGCCACCGAACAGCGCAAACGCGGCAAACAAGGCCGCAAGAGTCAGCAGCGTGACGGCCGGCCACGCAATGGCAAGCACGCCGAACACAATGGCGATGGCGCCGCGCGCGGCAAGCAACCACCAGTTCCGCAGAAGCGTTTCGTTCATGGCATCTTTCCTCCCTGCTGAATCAGACAGCGGGCGCGCCGTTTTGATCGGCGCGCAGGCGCCAGGCCTGTGATAGATCAATCGTGCGTCGAAAAGACAGCGCAAATACGCTGCGGCGGCATGTGCCGTTTGCGATCCGCCACGCCCATGCAATTGGCCATAAGTATTTGACAAAAATTGTGCAACCGAAGCGCACTTCGCCTGTCGAAGCTACATGGCTATCCACCGACAATTCAAGAACCGCGTGCATGCTGGCAAGCTTCTGGCGCTGGCACTGGCGCCGTATGCCGGCCGTCCTGATGCGCTGGTGCTTGCCTTGCCGCGCGGCGGCGTTCCGGTCGGCTTCGCCATCGCCAGGGCGCTCGGGCTGGCGCTCGACGTGCTGCTCGTTCGCAAGCTCGGCCTGCCCGGCCACGAAGAATTCGCCATGGGCGCGATCGCCGGCGGCGGCGTGCGCGTGCTCAACATGGCGGCCATCCGCGAACACCGCATCGGCCGCGAACAGATCGATGACGCATGCGCGCGCGAAGAGCGCGAGATTGCGCGGCGCGAGCGCCAGTACCGGGGCGCCCGCGCCGAGCCCGGGCTTGCGGGCCGCACCGCCATCCTCGTCGATGACGGCCTGGCCACCGGCTCGACCATGTGCGCGGCCGTGCGCGCGGCGCGCGAGCGCGGGGCGGCGCGCATCGTCGTCGCGGTGCCGGTTGGCGCGCCGGACAGCTGCGCGGCGCTTGCCGCGCAGGTCGACGAACTGGTCTGCCTGAGCCAGCCGGCGAACTTCGGCGCGGTCGGCCGGTGGTACCGGCAATTCGAGCAAACCGGTGACGAGGAAGTACAGGACCTGCTGGCCATCGCCTGGCGCGACCAGACGAGCGCGCGCACCATTCATCCACCAATGCAAGCGAACGGAGACAATCATGAAACACATGCCCGAACACGATCTTCACCTCGGTAAATGGCTGGGCGGGGCAGCGCTCGGCGCGCTCGCCATGTACATGATGGACCCGGACCGGGGCGGCTTGCGGCGCGCCCGGTCCGGGGAACGGCTGCGCGAGCTCGGCCACCAGAGCAGCGACATGCTCGGAAAGGTCGTGCATGACGTGGGCGAGCGCATCGGCGCCAACCCATCCGCTTCAAACCTGCTGGCGTCCGCTGGCCGGCAGGCGACCGACGTTGGGGAGCGTCGCTCGTCGCCGGTACGGTCGCTGTGGCCTTCGGCGCCACGCAATGCCGCCATGATGGGCGGCGGCACCCTTGGCCTGGCCAGCATGATGACCCGGCGCCTGCCGCTCGCCGCGCTCATGGGCGTCGCTGGCGTGGCATTGCTGATGCGCTCCGTCAGCAACGGCGCCCTGCCCGGCCTGGCCCGCCACCAGGGCCGGGGCGGCACCACGGAAATCGAAAAGACCATCCGCATCGACGCCGCGCCCGAGCAGGTGTTCGACCTGTGGGCCAACGATGAGAATTTCCCGCGCTTCATGGCCAACGTGATCGAGGTGCGCGACCTCGGCAACCGCCGCTCGCACTGGGTCGTCAAGGGACCGGCTGGCAGCGAATTCGGCTTTGATGCCGTGCTGACCGAGCAGATCCGCCCGCGCCGGCTGGCGTGGCGCAGCGAGCCGGGGGCGGAAGTCGAGCAATCGGGATCGGTCCGCTTTGAACCGTCGCGTGGCGGCACGCTGGCCACGGTCAAGCTGTGTTACCGCCCCCCGGCCGGCGCCGTGGGCGAGGCGGTAGCGACACTGTTCGGCGCCCACCCGGAACACGAACTTGAGGAAGACCTGGAGCGCATGAAGAAGCTGCTTGAGGGCACGCCGCCCCAGAAGGGAGAACAGACGAGCGAAAACAAGATGTTTCAATAGTGCACAAACCCTGATCGTTTAACGCTGCGCACCCGCCAATTGATCAGGATCGCGCGCGCCAAAGCCGGCCAGGATGGCCGATGCGCGCGCCGCTGTTGCCGGGTCGGCGGCGTCGACTATCAACACGCATTGCCCACGTTGCACGGGCCTTGCATAGTTGCGCTCGTAGACATGCTCCTCGCTTTCGATCGGCGTATTGCCCACCAAAAAATTGCCTTCCACCGGCCCCGCTTCGTCGTTATGCACCTTGAGCTCAAGGGCATCCGAACCGAAGCCGTCGGCGAGCAAGGCAGCGTGTGCCTGCTCCGCCTTCTCGAACTCATCAAACACTCCCAATACCGCATGATTGATCATTCCGTTTTCCTTCGCCTGGCTGTTCATCGGAATTCGACCGGCGCGGGGCCGAACAGTTCAGTGCAGGCCCGCCACCGGCGCTTCAGCCATCGCCGCCACCGGACCCGGCGCGCTGGCGGCGCCGCCCAGCGAGCCAACCAGCAGATTGAGTTCCTCGTCGACGATAAAGCCGGCGGCCGACGAGACCGTCAGCAGAATGTCCGGCGCCATCGACGACGCAATCACGAACCCTTGCACATAATCGACCCCGATATCGGCCAGCGTTTGCACGGTGGCGCCGTCCTCGGCCCATTCGGCAATCGTCTTCATGCCCAGGTTGACCGCCAGCTTCACGATGGCTTCGACAATAGCCACGTCGGCCGGATGCGCATTCATGTTGACGATAAAATTACCGTCGATCTTGAGTATGTCCGCCGGCAATTCCTTCAGATAAGAGAAGGAAGTATAGCCCGCGCCGAAATCGTCGAGCGCCACCTTGACGCCGAAATTGCGCACCTGGTCGATGAAGCGCCGCGTGTTGTTCAGGTCGTGCAAGGCGACGCTTTCGGTAATCTCCATGCACAGCCGGCTGGCCGCGTCGCGATGGCGGCGCAGGATATCGATGGTGTCCTGGATGAAGCGTTCGTCGTTGAGCGAGGCGCCGGACAAATTCATGCACACGAACTGGGTATTGACCAGCATGTCGGCGTGGCGCTCGATCCAGCTCAGCGTGGTCGAGAGCACCCAGCGGTCGATCACGCCCATGCGCCCGCTCTTTTCGGCGGCGGCGATGATCGGCCCGGCGGCCAGCAGGCTGCCGTCCGCTTCGCGCATGCGCAGCAAGACCTCGAAGTTCATCGAATCGTACGGCATTTTCAGCGACATGATCGGCTGCATTTCGAGCACCATGCAGGCAGTCACGTCGTTGGCCGAGAGGCGCTCGACCAGGTCCAGCTCGGCGGTGCGTTCGTTAAAGGCGGTGGAATCGCGCTCGTACACGACCAGCCCGTCGCGGTGCCCGGTCTTGGCTTCGCGGCAGGCGCGGTCGGCGGTCGACACCGCATCCTTCATCTGCATGCCGGGCTGCACTTCGATCAGCCCGATCGAGCCGCGCACGTGGAACGCCTTGTCGCCGACGCGGTAGGGCGTGTTGCCGATGCGCCCGACCAGGCAGCGGCAAATCAGCGCCGCCACCCGGATCGAGGTTTCCGGCATGATGATCACGAATTCGTCACCGCCCACGCGGCCGACCTGTTGTTCCCCGCTGAGCACGGCGCCGATCCGTTCGCATACTTGCTTGAGGACTTCATCGCCCGCGCTGTGGCCGAACAGGTCGTTGATCAGCTTGAAACGGTCCAGGTCGAGGTAGGCCAGGGTCAGCGGCTTCATGGACGCGTTCTCGAACACGCGCTCGATGCCGCGCCGGTTGAAGACCTTGGTCAGCGCATCGTTATTGGCCATGAAGCGCAATTGCTCGGTGGCTTTGTGCTGCTCGGTCGTATCCTGCAACACGCCTTCGATCTTGCCGCGCGCCAGGGTCGCGCGGACCACGAAGCAATGCGAGCCGTCGCGGTTTTCGATGCGCAGTTCGGCGTCGGCCCGGTCCTGCACCAGTGCGAACAATGTGCCCCAGACGCCATCGGCGAAGAAGTGCTGGAAGTTCATGCCGCCAGTGACGGGGCCGTCCGCGCCGACCATCCGCTGCAAGGCCGGGTTGGCACTGAGGAACTTCCCCTCCAGGTCCAGCGTGAACAGTCCGACCGGCATCGCCTCGTAGGCGTGCCGCAGTTCGGCCTGCGCCGCGATGCGCTGTTCGGTTTCCTGGCGCATCTGTTCGGCCACCGCCAGCGCCGCCAGCAGGCTGGACGCGAGCGCGGCCGTGACACTGTTGACCATGCCGGCCAGGTCGCGAACGCCGAGCGCGGCCGCAATCACTTCCACCAGCCCGGACATCATCGTGACCGCGAACGAGGCCGCGAACCAGAACGCCACCCGCGTATGCGAGCGGGACTGCGATGGCGATTGCGACATCAGGCTGACCAGCCCGAGCGTCATCAAGACCAGACCGTAGGCAACAAAGCCCCACATCACGGGCAGGAAAATATGGTACGGCAAGAGCACCGAGAGCGCCAGCAGCGGCAGGCAGCACCATTCGGCAAAGCGCAGCGGCGCACGGTAGCGCGTGGCGGCCAGACGTTCGCGGAACAGGGTCTGGTACAGGGTCAGGGTCGAGACCGCATACAGGGCAATCGTCAGCGCCCGCGACGGCAGCAGCCAGCGCTCCGGCACGATCTGGCCCAGCCACTGGATATCCCAGCCGGCCGAGAGCGCCCCCATGCGCAGGTTCAGGATCAGCCAGCCGGCCAGCAGCACGTACAGGGCCTGGCGGTTGATCAGGGCCGTGGTCAGCACGAACAAGGTCAGCACGATCATGCCGCCGTCGAGCAGGCCGGACTTGCGGTGGTACTGCTGCACCGCCACGGCGAGTTCGCCGGCCTGCCATTGCGTGGCCGACAGGCGTGCCGGGCCGATGAGCACGCTGCGGCAGAGCAGGAGCGCGGGCACGCCTGCCTGCGATGGCGCGGACTGCGCCTGGGGAAGTGCTTGTGCCTGCGTGAGCGGCGGCGCCAGGGTCAGCGCAAACCCCGCCATCAGCGGCGCCATCGCACCGGCCGAGACGGCGCGGCTGGAACTTCCCAGCGGGAGCAAGGTGTCGCTGTCCCAACAAGCAATCTCGACCATATGACGCGAAGGAAATTCGATCACGGTGCCGGCCTGCGCAGCGGGCGCCATGCTGAACCAGAGCGGATCGGGCGACATGCGCGTTTCGCGATAGGCAACTTCCGGCAATCCGGCCAGTTGCGCGCGCATCTGTGCGGGCGTGACCTCCGCCCCATCGTGCGCCATGACGCGGAACGGCAACGGCTGGCCGGCAGTTGCCCGGTATTGGTTGTTCCAGAACGCCAGCGCCACGATCGAGAGCAGCGCAATGCCCAGCGGAACGAGATAAAAGGAGAGCAGGCGCAACAGCGCTTCGAGAGCGCGCTGTACGCTGTCGGGCAGCATGCGGGACGAAGAAGTCGACGTTGACATGAGCGGCATCCGGCTACACAACTGGCGCCGCCATTCGTTTGCTGTTAGGCGGCAATCATGTCAAAGCATACATCGTAACTGTCCCGCCGTCCCGCTTGATTTCCTACGCGGCGAGCCCAACAACAACAGCGCCCGACGCCTGCTGACCGCGCGGCAAGCCATGTTTCCAGGCAGCAGGCGCCTGGCGGCCGAGATCGATGTCCGGATGGCGCGTATTGCAAAAGAAATCGAGCAAGGGATGGCGCGCCGCTTCCCAGCGCTCCTGGCCGCTGGCGATGTCGAAGTACATGATGCGATGCGGCAGGTTGCCCACATGGCGCAGGGTCACGGGGTCGCGGCTGGCGAACACATCGGTGAACAGCAGTTGCTCGTACTGGCGGTCGATCGGCGCGCGGCCGCTGACGACGGCCGTGTCGACCCCGGTCTGTTCGCAATGCTCGAAGCAGGCCTTGATCAGGGCCAGCTTGACCTGGCGGCCGATGCGTCCTTCCACGATGCCGAGCCGGGTCACCTCGGCCAGGCGCTGGGTGGCCAGCCATAGCGGCAGATCGACCGACGATTCCAGATGCAGCGGCTGGCGAAAATTGGTCTGGATGCGCGTGCTGCCGAGCGCGCTGCCATCAGCCTTCGATTCGGCCAGCAGGATCACGGTGTCGCCATCGTAGTCGGCCGCTTCGGGCTGCTCCAGCGAGCGCGCGAAATCCGGCAGGTGGCGGGCATAGGCCGCGTGACGCACGGCCACCGCCTTGCGCAGGTCAGCCTCGGTGCGCACCGGGCGCACGGTAAACGGCAGCAGTTCGATCGCGACCGGGGCACCGACTCCGGCGCGGCTGAAGATGGAATTGGCTACCGGCTGACGGGTATTGTTGAAAACGATATTGGCCATGGTCGTGCTCCTCATTCTTGTGGGAATCGATTGATTCTCTAAGGCAATTATCAGAGTTATCATCGGATTCAAAGCTGGAAGAAGAGCCATCTTTACATCACTGTTTACGAGAAGCATTGCTTCAAATCAACATGCAACTGGCCGTACAAGGCCGACACCCTGTATACTCTGGCCCTTTCAAGCCAAAACAGGACATTTCCTATGAGCGCACTTCCACCCTGCCCTAAATGCAATTCAGAATTTACTTACGAAGATGGCAGCAATCTGGTCTGCCCGGAGTGCGCCCACGAATGGAACGCCCAGGAAGGTGCAACGGCGGCCGGTGACGGCCCCAAGGTTTATCGCGATGCGGCGGGAAATGTGTTGCAGGACGGCGACACTGTCACCGTGATCAAGGATTTGAAGCTCAAGGGATCGGGCGGCACCGTCAAGATGGGCACCAAGGTCAAGAACATCCGCCTGGTCGACAGCGACCACGACATCGACTGCAAGATCGACGGTTTCGGCGCGATGAGCCTGAAGTCCGAGTTCGTCAAGAAAGTGTAATCAGTCGCCGTCCATGACATCGGCGATATCGTCCTGGATGCGATAGCCGCACATATCGTCATGGCCGCAGTCGCTACGCCGGCGGCGATTGGAGCGGTAAATCAGCAGGATGCCGCTCGCTATCAGCACCGCGCCGCCCGCTTGCCACATCCATCCGGGACGGTCGAACGTCAGCAGCACGATGAGCAGGCCGGCGATGCTGATCAGATAACCGGACCATTCCATGATGGCGACCTTGTTCATGCGACGCTCAGCATCAGAATCAAGCCGATATACAGCAGGCACACCACCACCGCCCCGGCCAGGGTGCCGAATCCAGCGTGGCCGATGGCGAATACCAGCGCGAACATGAGCGCCATGAACGACAGCGAGTACAGGGAAAACACCGCGTGGTCATACATTGTCACGCCACGCCGCCAGAAAAACAGCAGCCACAGGAACGGCAGCGAGATCGGCACCAGCAAGAAGGAAAACTTGGCGCCGCTACTCTTGAGCTTATACAAGGTCAACTCGGGATTGTCGGCCGCGTGCTCGATGGCGGCATTGACCGATGGCCAACTGGTTTCCACCTTGAACTTGTCTGACTTCAAGGTCACGCCACCCACCCGCGCGACGACGCCGGTTTTATCGAACTCGATCAGGGCATTCTCGGCGCTGGCCAGGTCGGCCGTGGCTTCCGCCAGCGCGTCCTTGCCCGGCTGGCCGGCATCGACCGTGCGCAGCGTTGCGCGCGCCGCCTCCACATCGCGCATGAGCTCTGCGCGTACCTGTGCCTTCGCTTCCGGCGAGCCGGACAGGTTCAGGTCCGACTTGCCGCTGGTCAGGGACGCAACGAAGAACAGAAAAAACACCAGGAACAGGAACAAGGCCAGCGGCGACACGAAGCGGGTGCGCTGGCCATCGATGTAGCGCCGCGTGAGCTGGCCCGGCCGGGCGACCAGCATGGGAATGGTGCGCCAGCCCTTGGCGTCGAAGTGCAGGATGCCGTGCAGTACCTCTTCGCCGAGATGCAGCAGCGACTTGTGAACGTGCGCGTGCTGCCCGCACTGATGGCAAAACGCGCCCGCCAGCGTCGCGTTGCAGTTGGCGCAGCTTGTCGCGTGTTCCTGAGCACCGTGCGCGGGCATGTGCACGCCATCCACCTCGCGCGCCACCAGCGGCGCTGCGGCCAATCCCCCCGCCGCTTCCAGTTCCATCGCCATCGTTGTGTTCCCGCAGATAAGATTGTTTTATGCGGGCAATAATATCATTCTCATCATAGCCTTGGACAACAATTTCAGGCAGCTTCGCGTGCCCAGGTTTGGATTAGCAAGACTTTGATTTCCGGCACACAGGAACCGCAATTGCCGCCGGCTTTCAGGCAGGCCGTCACTTCCGGCACCGTCTTCAGGTCGTGCGTGACGATGGCATCGCAAATCGTATTGCGGCCCACCCCGAAGCAGGAACATACGGTCGGCCCGGTGTCAAGCCGCATGCCCAGCGCCTGCCCGGCCAGCAGGCCGGCGCGGTCGAGCTGCGTCAGGGACTCGCTGGCGAACAGGCTGGCCAGCCAGGTGCGTGCCGGCAGGTCGGTACGCGGCGACAGGAAGATGCACTGTTCGATGCGCTCTCCCACCACGTGCACGGCGCGGTAGACGCCATCGCTGGCGTCCTCGTAGTCGAGCCAGTCGGCGTCATCGGTGACGCCGAGCAGCGCACGCGCCCATGCGGCCCGGTCGCGCAACTGGCCGCGCCCCGCCATTTCGTAGCGCGCAAAGCCGCGTCCCTGCACACGCGTCCAGTGCGCGACCTGGTCGAGCGCCAGTTCGCTGCGGCTGAGGACAAACGCATGCCACGCCACCCCGAAGCGCTCCACCTGCACCGGCGTGTGCTTGAATTCCGGCTCGCCCGACACCGGATCGACCACAGGGTTGACCACGGTGCCAACGCGCGCGTCGGACGCCGTCTGGCCGTTCCAGTGAATCGGCACGAACACCGACCCGCGCGCGATGCCGCCGCCGTGCTGCACCCGCGCCACCATGGCGCCCCACTGGCTCGATACGCGCGCCAGTTCCCCTTCGCGCACGCCGTACAGCAGCGCGTCTTGCGGATGCATGTCGATGAAGGCTTCGGCCGTGTGATCGGCCAGGCGCGGGGCGCGGCCGGTGCGGCTCATGGTGTGCCACTGGTCGCGCACGCGTCCCGTGTTGAGCACCAGCGGATACTCGGGATCGACCGGGTTGGCCGGTGCGCGCGGCGCCGTGGCGATGAAGCGCGCCTTGCCGTCGGCGTGGGCGAAGCGGCGGTCCGCGAACAGGCGCGCACTGCCTTCCAGGACGCCGTCGGCGCCGCGCCGCACCGGCCACTGCACCGATTCCAGTTTGTCGTATTCCGGTGCCTGCAGGCCGCACAGGCCGGACAGATTAAGCACGCGCCGCTGCGCGCCTTCGTTGCGGAACACGGTCAGGCGCGCATGTTCGTCGAATACCTCGTGCGCGCTGGCGAAATCGAAACCGTCGAAGCCCAGCCGCCGCGCCACCTCCGCCAGGATGCGCCAGTCGGCGCGCGCTTCGCCCGGCGCCGGCAGGAACGCGCGCTGGCGCGAAATCAGGCGCTCGGAATTGGTGACCGTGCCATCCTTTTCACCCCAGCCCAGTGCCGGCAGCAGCACGTCGGCAAAGGCATTCGTGTCGGTGTTCGCGATAATATCGGACACCACCACCAGCTCGCATTTTTCCAGCGCGCGCTGCACCTGGTTCGCGTCCGGCATGCTCACCATCGGATTGGTGGCGATGACCCACACCGCCTTGACGGTGCCCTCCTCGATCGCCTTGAACAGGTCGACCGCCTTCAGCCCTCCCTTGGCCGCGATGCGCGGCGACGACCAGAAGGTTTGCACGGTGTCGCGGTGCTGGGGATTGTCCAGGTCCATGTGCGCGGCCAGCATGTTGGCCAGGCCGCCCACTTCGCGCCCGCCCATCGCATTCGGCTGGCCGGTGATCGAAAACGGCCCCATGCCCGGCTGTCCGATGCGGCCCGTGAGCAGGTGGCAGTTGATGATGCTGTTGACTTTATCGGTGCCCGCCGACGACTGGTTCACGCCTTGCGAGAACGCCGTGATGACTTTCGTGGTCGCCGCGAAGCCGCCATAAAACGCCATCAGGTCGTCGGGATCGATGCGGCAGTGGCGCGCCACCGCCAGCGGATCGGCGCAATCGACTTGCGCCGCATCGAGCGCCTGTTGCAGGCCGTTGGTGTGGGCCTCGATGAAGGCGGCGTCCTGCACGCCGGTGCGCGCCAGGTAGCTGAGCAAGCCGTTGAACAGCCACACATCGGTACCGGGTTTCACCGGCAGGTGCAGGTCGGCCAGCTCGCAGGTGGCGGTGCGGCGCGGATCGATGACGACGATCCGTACTTCCGGGCGCGCTTCCTTGAGACGCGCGATGCGCTGGAACAGGATCGGATGGCACCACGCCGTGTTCGAGCCGACCAGCACCACCATGTCGGCCAGGTCGAAGTCTTCGTAGCAGCCGGGCACCAGGTCGGCCCCGAAGGCCCGCTTGTGGCCCGCCACGGCCGACGACATGCACAGGCGCGAATTGGTGTCGATGTTGGCGCTGCCGATATACCCTTTCATCAGCTTGTTGGCCACGTAGTAGTCTTCGGTCAGCAGCTGGCCGGACACATACAGCGCCACCGCATCGGGACCGTGTTCGTCGATGATGGCGCGCAGGCCGCCGGCGACGCGCTCGAGCGCTTCGTCCCAGGATGCCTGGCGCAGCACACCGTCTTCACGCACAGCCGGATGCAGCAGGCGGCCTTCAAGACCGATGGTTTCGCCCAGCGCCGCCCCCTTCACGCACAGGCGGCCCCGGTTGGCCGGGTGGCTGGCGTCGCCCGCGATGGCGATGGCGCCGTCGGGCAAGGGCGTGGCGGTCACGCCGCAGCCCACGCCGCAATAAGGACAGGTGCTGCGCACCGCGAGTGGAATAGGTCCGCCCGGGAAAGGTGAGAGGTTCAAGTCAGGCTCCGTGTCAGGCGGCTTGGGCGCACAGGGCTTCGCCGAACAGCAGGCGACTGCGCATGGCCGATATGTCGGTGCGGTTCTGGATCAGGCCGAAGTACCACGGGCCATCCTGCACGTCGCCGTACAGGACCGCGCCCGCGATGCGGTTCCCGGCCAGCACCAGGCGTTTGTAGATGCCGCGGCGCGGATCGCGCAGCACCAGGTCTTCGCTGCCCTCGCCGCCGATAAAGTCGCCCACCGAATACAGGTCGACGCCGGTCACTTTCAGCTTGGTGGGCGTGGCCTGCTGCACGTAGCGGCGGTGGCCGCTGCGCGCCAGGTGCGCGCCGCAGACCTTGGCCTGGTCCCAGATCGGGGCCACCAGGCCAAAGGTGGCGCTGCGGTGCTGCACGCACTCGCCCACGGCGTAGATGCGTGGATCGTACGTCTGCAAGGTGTCGTCGACGACGATGGCGCGCTCGCAGTGCAGGCCGGCCGATTGGGCCAGTTCGATATTCGGGCGCACGCCGGCCGCCATGACAACCAGGTCGGCCGGGATTTCGTTGCCATCCTTGAAGCGCACTGCCTTGACGCGAACGTCGCCCACGATCTCGCTGGTGTGCGCTTCAAGCAGGAAGCGCAAGCCTTTCAGTTCCAGCGCGGACTTGAGCAGCAGCGCGGCCGGCTTGTCGAGCTGCTGGTTCATCAGGCTGTCCATCACATGCACCACGGTGACCTGCATCCCGCGCCGCAGCAGCCCGTTGGCCGCCTCCAGCCCGAGCAGGCCGCCGCCGATGACGACCGCGTGGCCGCCGCTGCGGGCCGCTTCGAGCATCGTATCGACATCCTGGATGTCGCGAAAGCCGATCACCCCGGCCAGTTTGTGGCCGGGCACCGGCACGATGAACGGCTTGGAGCCGGTGGCCAGCAGCAGCCGGTCGTACCAGACTTCGCGCCCCGACTGCGAACGTACCATGCGCTTGCGGCGGTCGATGTGCACCACCGGATCGCCCGCATGCAGGGTGATACCGTTGGCGGCATACCATTCGCGCGTGTGCAGCATGATGTCGTCGATGTTCTTTTCGCCGGCCAGCAGCGGCGAAAGCAGGATGCGGTTGTAATTACCGTGCGGCTCGGCGCCGAACACCGTGATGTCGTACAGCTCCGGCGCCAGCTTGAGCATTTCCTCGACCGTGCGCATGCCGGCCATGCCATTGCCGATGACGACCAGCGATTGCCTGGCGACGGATGCTGTCGTGACCTTTGTCATGCGCAGACCCACACCTTGCCGTCCTCGACCCGCGCGCGGTAGCTGGGCACCGAGTGCTCCGGCGCTTCCAGGCATTCGCCGGTGAACAGGTCGAAGTGCTGTTTATAGATGGGCGACGCCACCACGATGCGGTCGCCCAGGCTGCCCACCAGCCCGCGCGAGAGCACCGACACGCCGCTGTTCGGATCGTAGTTCCCGATCGCGAACACGCGTTCTTCGGCGTCGAGCACGTGGAATACGGCGACCTGCTCGCCTTTCAAGAGTGCGCACACGCCGGTGTTGGGGACGATCTCGTCGAGCGAGCAAACGGCGGTCCAGTTGGTCAGTTCGATATCGCGGTGCATGAGCTTCTCCTTAGGCGGTTTTGACGATGAGTGGAATGACGCGCTTGCGTTCCTCGATCGTGGCCGGACGAATCTGGCCGCGCTCGGGCATGAAGACCACGTTCTGGTCGGCCTGGTCGCTGTTGACGAAATGGCGGAAGCGCTGGCGCGTGGCCGGATCGTTCACGGCATTCTTCCACTCGCAGGCGTAGGTGTCGACCACGTGCTGCATGTCGGCTTCCAGTTCGGCGGCCAGGTGCAGCTTGTCGTCGATGACGACCGATTTCAGGTAATCGAGGCCGCCTTCGAGATTGTCGCGCCATACGCTGGTGCGCTGCAGGCGGTCGGCCGTACGTACATAAAACATCAAAAAGCGGTCGATGTAGCGCACCACGGTTTCCTGGTCCAGGTCCGATGCAATCAGTTCCGCGTGGCGCGGCTTCATGCCGCCGTTCCCGCACACGTACAGGTTCCAGCCTTTTTCGGTGGCGATCAGGCCCACGTCCTTGCCCTGCGCTTCGGCGCATTCGCGGGTGCAGCCGGATACGCCGAACTTGATCTTGTGCGGCGTGCGCAAGCCCTTGTAGCGGTTTTCCAGCTCGATCGCGAAACCGACGCTGTCGGCCACGCCGTAGCGGCACCAGGTCGAGCCGACGCACGATTTGACGGTGCGCAGCGACTTGCCATACGCATGGCCCGACTCGAAACCGGCATCGATCAGCTCTTCCCAGATCAGCGGCAGCTGCTCGACGCGCGCGCCGAACAGGTCGACCCGCTGGCCGCCGGTGATTTTCGTGTACAAGCCATATTTTTTGGCCACCATGCCGACCGCGATCAGGCCATCGGCCGTCACTTCCCCGCCCGGCATGCGCGGCACCACCGAATAGGTGCCATCCTTCTGGATGTTACCGAGGAAGTAGTCGTTCGAATCCTGCAGGCTGGCGTGTTCGGGTTTGAGCACGAAGTCGTTCCAGGTCGAGGCCAGCACGTTGGCGGCCACCGGTTTGCAGATGTCGCAGCCGCGGCCCGTGCCATGCTGCGCCAGCAAGTGCTCGAAGGACGTGATCTTGCCGACCTTGACCAGGTGGTAGATTTCCTGGCGCGAGTACGGAAAATGTTCGCAGACGTGGTTGTTGACGGCCATGCCCTGCTTTTTCATTTCCGCCTTCATCACCTGCGTGACCAGCGCCACGCAGCCGCCGCAGGTGGAGCCGGCCTTGGTGCAGCCTTTCAGCGCGCCGATGGTGGTGGCGCCGCCGCAGACGGCGGCACACAGGTCGCCCTTGGAGACGTCGTTGCAGGAGCAGATCTGGGCCGTGTCGGGCAAGGCATCCACGCCCAGGCCTGGACGCGCCTTGCCGTCGCTTTGCGGCAGGATGAGGAATTCCGGCGACTCGGGCAGCTCGATTTTATTCAACATCATCTGCAGCAGGGTGCCGTATTCGCTGGCGTCGCCCACCATCACGCCGCCGAGCAGGAATTTGCCGCAGTCGGAAACGACGATCTTCTTGTACACCTGTTTGCGTTCGTCGGTGAACTGGTAGGAGCGGCTGCCCGGGCTGGCCGCGTGCGGATCGCCGATGCTGGCCACGTCCACGCCCATCAGTTTGAGCTTGGTGCTCATGTCGGCGCCGGTGAAGGCGGCGGCCTGTTCGCCCAGCAGGTGGCGCGCGGCCACGCGGGCCATGTCGTAGCCCGGCGCCACGAGGCCGAACAGCTGGCCGTTCCACAGCGCGCACTCGCCGATGGCGTAGACGTCCGGGTCCGAGGTCAGGCAGCTGTTATCGATGGCGATGCCGCCGCGCGCGCCGATCGTCAGGCCGCACAGGCGCGCCAGGTCGTCGCGCGGGCGAATCCCCGCAGAGAACACGATCATGTCGGTGTCCAGATGGCTGCCGTCGGCAAAGCGCATGCGGTGCGTGCCCTCTTCGCCGTCGACGATTTCCAGCGTGTTCTTCTGGGTGTGGACGGTCACGCCAAGGTCTTCGATTTTTGCGCGCAGCACGCGCGCGCCGCCATCATCGACCTGCACTGCCATCAGGCGCGGCGCGAATTCCACCACGTGGGTCTGCAGCTGCATGTCGCGCAGGGCCTTGGCGCACTCCAGGCCAAGCAGGCCGCCGCCGATCACCACGCCGGTTTTCGAGCGCTTGCCGCATTCGAGCATCGCTTCAAGGTCTTCGATGGTGCGGTAGACGAAGCAGTCCTTGCGGTCCTTGCCGGCCAGCGGCGGCACGAACGGATACGAGCCGGTGGCGAACACCAGTTTGTCGTAGGCCAGCACTTCGCCGCTGCCGACGGTCACGGTTCTGGCTTCGCGGTCGACGGCGACGGCTTTCGCGTTCAGCTTGAGCAGCATATTGCCGCCCTCGAAGAAGCCGGCCGGCACCAGCGACAGGTCGTCGGCCGATTTACCGGAGAAAAATTCCGACAGGTGCACGCGGTCGTAGGCGGCGCGCGGCTCTTCGCACAGAACCGTCACTTCCAGCCCTGGCGCGGCGGTGGCGCCGAGCGACTCGAGGAATTTGTGGCCTACCATGCCGTGGCCGATGACGATGATTTTCATGCTGGCTCTCCTTACGCAACAGCGTTGTTGACGGCGACCGGACGGTCGTCCACGGCGGCGGTGAGCCTGACCGCGATGGCGCACAGCGCCGACAGCAGCACCAGGCCACTGAGGATGGTGAGGGTTTGGGCGATGTCGCCGGTGCCTTTCATGAGAAAGCCCGCGGCGACCGCGCCCACGTTGCCGCCGGCGCCGATGATGCCGGCCACGCCGCCCAGCGCCTTGCTGTCGATGAAGGGCACCAGCGCGTAGGTGGCGCCGCAAGCCATGTGGGTGAACAGGCCGAACACCAGCATGGCGATCACCGCGAAGACAACGCCGTCGGCCTTGGCGAACCACAGCAGGCCGGCGCCTTCGCCGATCATCAGCACGAACAGCAGCGTGACGCGGCTGTTGATGGTGCCGCGCATCGCCATCTTGTCCGATACCCAGCCGCCGAGGGCACGGGCAAACAGCGCCAGCAGGCCGAAGCTGCCGGCGGCCATGCCGGCTTCCTTCAGGCTCAGTTTGAAATGGTCGACGTAGTACACGGCGGCGATGTTGTGGATGAAGATCTCGATGCCGAAGCAGGCGCCGTAGGTGACGAACAGCAGCCACACGCGGTGGTTGGTGCTGGCGGCCTTGAAGCTCTCCCAGCCGCCTTTTTTTCCACCTTCGATGGCGATACCGGCGGCGCGCATGTCGTCGTAGTTACCTTGCGGGCAATCCTGGGTGAATTTCCAGTACAAGCCAGCCATGACGACCATCAGCACGCCCGGCACCAGCAGGGCCACGCGCCAGCCGAGGGCTTCGCTCACGCCCAGCATCAGCAGCGCGCCGACCAGCAGTGGCATCAGCGCCTGCGCCGCGCCGCCGCCGGCATTGCCCCAGCCGGCGGCAGCCGCGTTGGCGGTGCCGACCACCTTGGGGCCGAACATGACGGAGGTGTGGTACTGGGTGATGACGAAGCTCGCGCCCACTGCGCCGATGCCGAGGCGGAAAAACAGGAAGCTTTCGTAGCTTTGCGACGCAGCCACGCCGAGGACGGGGATGGCGCCGAGCAGCAGCAGGCCGGTGTAGGCCTTGCGCGGGCCGAAGCGGTCGCACATGGGGCCGACGACCAGGCGGACCAGGATCGTGATGGCGACGGCGGCGATGTTGATGTTGGCGACCTGTGCGAGGGTCAGGCCGAATTCGCCTTTGATGATGGGCATCAGCGGCGCGCAGGCGAACCAGGCGAAGAAGCAGACGAAGAAAGCCATCCAGGTCAGGTGGAAGGCGCGCATCTGCGGTGTGCTGATACTGAAAAGTTCGATGGTGTTTGCTTTGGTGGCCATTGTTTATCCCGTTAAAAACAAAAAGGCGTCCGGCCAGACCCGGTTGTCAAAACCAGGCTGGACGGACGCCGTTGTCCTGCCGATCCGTCGTTAGATCAGCGCAAGTTGTTCAGGGGATCGCCATTGATCCGATAGGTACTGTTTAGCAAACGCCGTGCCAGGGTGGGTGCGGGGCGGGATGGGAGGGCTGAGGCGGGAAAAAGAGGCGAACGCTACATTGCGGTGCACAAATGCCCGAAAATGATGCGTGGGAGCGTGCGGCGCCTTGCTCCTGCTTTGTCGTTACGCCGGGGCGGGGAAAATAGGCCCTACCCCAGCTCAATCGAAAACGACTGCGCATACCCCCGCGGATCGCTGCCATCCCACGCCACGCCGTCAATCAGCGTGGAACTGCGCATCGGCGACGATGGCACCGAAGTGCCGGTCATCTCCGCCGCGCCGCGGTACAAATCGATCCGGTTGACCGCCTGCGCCTGCCCCAGATAATCGGGCTCGTCCCTGAGCAAGCCCCAGCGCCGCTGCTGCGTCATGAACCACATCCCATCGGACAGATACGGGAAATTGACCTCGCCGTCGCCATGAAAACTCAGCGCCTTTTCATCGGTCCACTGGCTGCCCGTACCGTTGTCATACCGCCCCACCAGGCGCGCCGCGATGGCTTCCCGGCCCGTATTCAGATACGCCGACCCGGCCAGCACCGTCGCCGTGTGCTGCTTGTTGGCCGTTGACGCCTCGATCCAGCGGCTGGCGTCGAGCACCGCCGCAATCATCGCGCGGCAAGTGCCCGGATCGCTCGCGGCAAACGCCGCCGTCGTTCCCAGCACCTTGCCCGGATGATCGGGCCAGATCTGCTGGCTGGTTACCGCCGTCACCCCCACGCCGTCATCGATGGCGCGCTGTCCCCACGGCTCGCCGGCGCAGAAACCATCGATCATCCCGGCGCGCAGGCTGCCCACCATCTGGGCCGGCGGCACCGTCAGCGCGCGCGCGTGGCGCAGCGGGTCGATCCCGTGCGCCGCCAGCCAGTAATACAGCAGCATTGCGTGATTGCCGGTCGGGAAAGTGTGGGCGAAGGCATAGCCGCGCGGCGCCTCCCGCATGTGCCGCGCCAGGCTCGGTCCATCCACCGCGCCCTGCTCCGCCAGCGCGCGCGACAAGGTCACGGCCTGGCCGTTACGGCTCAGGTTCATCAGCACGGCCATCGCCTGCTGCTGGCAGCCGATGCCCAACTGCACCCCGTACATCAGCCCGTACAGCACGTGGGCGGCGTCGAGCGCGCCCGAGCCCAGCTTGTCGCGCACGTTCGCCCACGAGGTTTCGCGGCTGAGCACGATCCTGATGCCATATTGGCGGTCGAAACCGCATTCGGCCGCCATCACCAGCGAGGCGCAGTCGGTCAGCGGCATGAAGCCGATCCTGACCGTGCGCAATTGCTTCACATTTATCTCTGCCATACAACTCCTTGCTTTCCTGTCGCTACGCGGCGACTCAACCGAGCAGATCCTCGACATCGAGGATGCGCTGGGCAATCTCCGCCAGCTTCAAATTCTTGTTCATCGCCATGCTGCGCAGTTTCTGATACGCCTGGTCTTCGGTCAGCCGGTGATGGGTCATCAGGATGCCCTTGGCGCGGTCGATTACCTTGCGTTCGGCCAGCTTGTGGCGCGTCTCGCTCAGCTCGGCCAGCAGCTTCTGCTCCTGGCGAAAGCGCGCCAGCGCCACGTTCAGCACCGGTTTGATGCGCTCGGACTGCAGGCCGGCCACGATGTAGGCCGACACGCCCGCGGCCATGGCCGCGTCCATGCTGCTGGTGGTGTCGTCCTCGGTGAACAGCACAATCGGGCGGCGCTCGTCGCGGGTGGCGATGACGATGTGTTCGAGCACGTCGCGCGCATCCGATTCGGCATCGATGATGATCATGTCGGGTTGAAGTTGAGCGATCCTTTCGGGTAAATAGATATCGGCGGGTAGCGAAGCGACGATGTCGTAGCCCGATTCGAGCAGGCCGATGCGCAGCGCGTTGCCGCGCATGACCTGGACGGCCAGGGCGGCATCGTGCTCGCCGCCTTCCGGTACGATCGTATTGACGACGACGATGCGCAGCTTGCGTGGGGGGTGCGCGGGGGTTTTGGACATGTTGTTGGTTGAGAGTGAGGCCATATCCTTACAAGACAAGCAAGATATGCGCCAACACGAGATGCCGCGCCAGGGCCACCTTGAACGGGATGGACGAGCGGGAACAGTTGCGCTTTCTCGCCAGGCTGGGATACATTGCTGTTTTTATACCTGAAAGTCGACCATGCGCATGCGCTCTTCCCTCCTTGGCGGCCTGTTCCTGACCGCCGCCCTGCTGGCGCCCGGCCTGGCTGTGGCCGACCCGACCATCATCTATCTGGTGCGGCATGGCGAAAAGGCAGCGGTCGAGAAAGATCCGGAGCTGACCGCCCAGGGCAAGGCGCGCGCACGCAATATCGCCGCCACCCTCAAGTCGACCGGCATCGCGCATATTTACAGCAGCACGGCGCAGCGTACGCGCCAGACCGCCCAGCCGCTCGCCACCGACTTGGGATTACAGGTGCAGGTGTATGACCCCGCGCAGAGCGCCAAATTGGTCGCGCAGGTCAAGGCGGCGGGCGGTACGGCCTTGGTGGTGGGCCATTCGAATACCGTGCCCGAACTGGTGCGCTTGTTCGGCGGCAAATCGGGGAGCGATATCGGGGATGATGAATTCGACCGGCTGTATCAGCTCATCGTCGACAAGGATGGCAGCGTGACGACGGTGTTGCTGCATTCCGTGGCGCCCTGAGGGATGGAACCGCGCTGCCGTTAGCGGATGCGAGCATGACCGCGCGTTCCGGGTGGCGCTTCCAGCGTCGCGTGGCGGCGACAGCCAGCGAGATGCGCCTTGCACCGGGACCGGCGCCACCAACCCGCTTATTTTCCGGCACGCGAGCAGTCTGAGCGCTTGAGCGGGATTGCCAGCTTCTTCTGCCGTTCCGGTTAATGCGCGCTAACGTAGCCGGGCGGCTCGCTCGGCGCCTGGCTCAGGAGCGTCTTCATCATCGCCGCCTCCTGCACCGGACTGCGGCCGAAAAAGCGCTTGAATTCGCGGCTGAACTGCGAACTGCTTTCGTAGCCGACCCGGTTCGAGGCGGACGAGGCACTCATCCCCTCCTGCACCATCAACAGCCTTGCCTTGTGCAGGCGCGTGCTCTTGAGATACTGGATCGGCGAGGTGTGTGTCACCGCCTTGAAGTTGGCGTGGAAGGCCGCCACGCTCATGCCGGCCTCGTGCGCCAGCGTAGGCACGTCCAGCTCGCCGCTGAAACCCGCATGGATGCGGCGCAGCGCCTTGCCGATCTTGCCGAACTGGCTGTGCTGGGTCAAGGCCGCACGCACGGCGCCGCCCTGCTCGCCGGTCAGGACCCGATACAGAAGTTCGCGCAGGATGCCCGGCCCCAGTACGCGCGCTTCCACCGGGCACAACAGCACTTCGAGCAGGCGCAGCACGGCGTCACCCATGGCGTCGTCCATGGCGGTCGAGCACATGCTCACCGGCGTGCTGTGGGCTGACGGCGCGGAACCGAGCGCCAGCGCGAGCTCGGCAGCGACCGCGAGGTCGATATGCATCTTGAGCGCCAGCAGCGGCTCGGCTTCGCTGGCGTCGGTCTCGCTCTCGAAAGGCAATGGCACCGACAGCACCAGAAACTGCTGGGCATCGTAAATGAAGCTTTGCTCGCCCAGATACCCCCGCTTGCGGCCCTGGCAGACGATCACGATGCATGGCTCGTACAGCACCGGTACGCGCGCCACGGCCCGGTTCGCGCGCATGAAGCGCACATCGTCGAGCGCGGACGCGGTGTAACCCTCGGATGGCGCCAGCCTGCCCAGCAAGGCGATCATGCGGTCTTGTCTGCTCGGCGGCGTTGGCATCGGCTCCTCTGTGGCGGGTTTGTCAGCCGTCAGTGTAAGCCGCGAAACGCCTGCGCGCCAAGATCGAATCCTCGCGCAGGCTTGCCTGATTCTCTTGCGACGCCGCCAGTGCGCATGCCAATGCAGCAAGTTGGCCCACGCCAGCGGCAGCACGGATGCGGCCCTCGCCCGCGCCTCGGCAGTTCTTCACCCCCTGCCTCACCGCCAGCGCTATTGGCGGGATCGGGACGGCGTGGTCCGGCTTCCTGCCGCCCGCGTCTAGTGGGCCATCCACAGCGGCAATGTCGATGACCGGAGCAAGGTCCTGGTTGCGCCGCCAAGCAAGACTTCGCGAAAGCGCGAGCGGCCGTAAGCGCCCATTACAATCAGGTCGGCGCCCGTCTCGCCCGCCACCGCCAGGAGCGCCCGCCCCGGGTCCACGTGACTGTCGACGTCACGCACCTTGACCCGGATGGCGTGCCGCGCCAGATAAGCGGCAAGGTCGGCGCCCGGCATCGCGCCGTGCACGTCGCCCTGCGCCCGCGCATCGACCACCACGATGTCGACCTGACGCGCGCGTTGCATCAGTGGTATCGCACTGGTGATCGCACGGCTGGCCGGGGCACTGCCGTTCCAGCCGACCACAATCCGCTGCCCCAGGGGCAGCCCCGATGGCGGGCCCTGCGCCGCCGCGGGCACCACCAGCACCGGTTTGGCGGAGTTGAGCAGGAGGTACTCGGGAAAATCGGCGCGCATGCCCGGCAAGGGATGCACGGCATCGTGCTGCCCGATCACGACCAGATCGCAATAGCGCGCCTGCAGACTCATGCCCAGCCCGATTTCTTCCTCCAGCCGGCGCCGTTCGACCGACAGCACGCCCAGCGCGCTAGCCCGCTGCTCAAAGGCATCGAGCGCGCTGTCGGCCAGGCGGCGCAACTCGGTCAGCGGGGCCTGCATGGGCGGCAGGCTGGGATCGAGCCCGCTCAGCGCGAGCAGGCGCGGCGGCAGGTTGGTCAGCGCGCTGCCGATCAGATGCGCATTGTGCTCGATAGCCAGCCGGGCTGCGGCGTCAATACGCACAGCGGCCTGAGGCGACTCGTCGACATGCACCACGATCGTTTTGTACTCCATGTTGGCCTCCTTTTTGACTCCGTCGCGAACGGTCGCGTCCGACAGGCAGCGCATCACCCAGCGCGCCGCAAATCCCGCAACGGTACCGAGCGTGCGCGACGCCTCGAATAGACGAACTCCTGCCGCACCGGGCAAGCACCGCACAAACCAGACTAGCCTTGTGCGCTCACCTCAATTTGCGCCATGTCAAACGCGTTCATACGATTAAACGGAACTTATCCGGGTCCGCGCAACACGCGACGGGCCGTCAGAACACATGTCGCACGCCCAGGTTGAAGGCGCTGTCGCCGCTGCCGGGATCCGTGTTGTTACCGACGGTGTAGCCAGCGCCGCGCTTGTTCTTGATGCGCGCATACGCCGTGTACAGGCTGGTGCGCCGCGACAGCGCATGGCTCGCGCCCACGCCCCACTGGTGCGCATCCTGGTTATAGGCCGTCCTGTCGTTCTTGCGGATATACGATGCCATCAGCGTGGTCATGCCGAATGGGACCGAGGCTCCCAGCAGCATGTCGCGGCTGTCGGTCGAGGCGGTGGGACGCACGCCCCCGTACGGATTGCCGCTATTGGGCAGCAGCGCGCTGTTGGTGCCCTTGTCCACGCCATACGCCGCGTAAGCGCGGGCGACGCCAAAGTCGTAGTTAGCCGCCAGCAGCGTGTTGCGCCCGATGTCGCGGTCGGCGGCAGGCAGCGGCGGCACGGCAGCCGCGCCGGCAGCCGCGGTGACGTCATTGTTGCGGTGGTTGTAGGCCAGGCGCGCATTGAGCCCGCCCTGGCTGTAACCGAGCGACACGCCGAACTGGCGTCCCGCCGTGCTGCTGCCGGGCTGCTCGCCAAGCGCGTAGGACACCTCCCCCGTCATGCCCATGATTTCCGGCATCGAATAGACGATGGCGTTGCTGGTGCGCGTGTTCTGGCCGCCGGCCGGGAACAGGTTCTTGGCAGTGCCCGCGTAGCCGCCGCCGAACGGGTCCGCCACGCCGGTCAGCGCATTATAGTAAGGCGTGTACTGGCGCCCCAGGGTCAGCCCGCCATACTCCCGATGACGCGCCCCCACGTAAGCCTGGCGGTGGAACAGCGCCCCGGCCGCCTCCTGCTCTCCGGTATCGATACGCGCGCCCGCTTCCAGCAGGAAGTTGGCGCTCCAGCCGTACCCCAGGTCTTCCGATCCGCGGAACCCGATGCGTGTCGCCGAGCCGACGCCGCTGCCGACCCGCGTGAGGTTGCCGCCGGCGCCGCCCTGCTCGCGCACGAGGCCGGCGTCGACAACGCCATAGATGGTTACGGAGGACTGCGCACAGGCCCAGCCGCTTAGCGAACCAAGCACGGCTGCTACTGCAAATGAGATGGATAGTTTCATTATCTGCTTCCCTGGTTGATGCTGCGTTTCTCCCGCCATGGCGGCGCCACCGGCAACAAACTCGTCTGCATGAACGATGCCGGCACGGTAAGATCGCCGTCATGGATAATTTAAGTCACTCGTTGGTTGGACTGGCCGTCGGCGAACTGGTTCACCGTACTTTGCCGGCCGAAGCCGATCCGGCCCGCCAGCGCACCCGGCGCCGCCTGATGCTCGTTTCGTGCTGGGCCGCCAGCAATTTTCCCGACCTCGACCTGGTGCTCACCGGGCTCTTGCCCCAGCCGCTGGGCTACCTGCTGCATCACCGCGGCCACACCCACACGCTGCTGTACGAAGTGCCGCAGGCGCTGCTGCTGATCGCGCTGCTGTGGATGCTGTGGCCCGGCGCGCGCACCCTGCTGCGCGCCAGCAAACCGGCCCGCGCCGGCCTGCTCGCGGCCGTCGGCGCCGGCTTCCTGCTGCATCTGGGAATGGATGCGCTGAACTCGTACGGCGTGCATCCGTTTTATCCGTTCGATGCGCGCTGGTTCTACGGCGACGCGGTCTTCATCCTCGAACCGGTGTTCTGGGTGGCCGGCGCCGTGCCGCTGGCGATGACATTGGGCAGCCGCGTCTGGCGTGGGCTGCTGCCGGGCGCTCTGGCCGCCGTGCTCGGCTACTTCACCATGCGCGGTTATCTGCACTGGGGTTCGCTCACGGCCCTGCTGGCATTCGGCGCCGTGCTCGCCATGCTGCAGCAGCGCGCCGGCAAGAGCGGCAAGCTGGCCTTGTGCGCCGCGCTGCTGGGCGGCGTCGGCTTCGTGGCGATCCAGGGTGCGGCGATGCAGCGTGGCAAAACCATCGTGGCCGACCACCTGCGCCAGCTCGATCCGGCCAGCACCCTGCTCGACACCGCCATGACAGCCTTTCCCGCCAACCCGGCATGCTGGATTTTCGTGTCGGCCGAGCGGGACGCCGTCGCCGGCACTTACCGGCTGCGGCGCGGCATGGTCAGCGTGGCGCCGAACGTGCTCGCGCTCGATGCCTGTCCCGCCGCGCTCGCCGAAGGCACGCGGGCCCCGAATGTGCAGCTCGTCATCAACTGGAGCCAGGAGGCGTCGCTGGCCCGCTTGCGCACGCTGCAGACCAGCAACTGCCGCTTCGACGCCTGGCTGCGCTTCGCGCGCATGCCCGCGCTGGGTCCGGATAATGCGTCCGACGCCCGCTTCAGCAACACTCCGGCGGGCAACTTCACCACCTTGCCCATCGATGACGCCAACGGCCAGCCCTGCCCCGCCGGCGTGCCGGCCTGGGGCTACCCGCGCGCGGACCTGCTGTAGCATGGGACCGTGCTATGCTTGTTTCCAAGCTAACCACAGCCGGATATCCCCGTGACAACACAGCGGTTTTCGCACATGGTCGGGCCGCGCACCTATGCGTTTCGCGACCTCAAGGACTTGATGGCACGCGCCTCGCCGGCCCGCGCGGGCGACCTGCTGGCAGGCGTGGCCGCTGCCAGCGCCGAAGAACGGGTGGCCGCCCAGATGGCGCTGGCCGACCTGCCGCTGCGCACCATCCTCGACAATCCCCTGATCCCCTACGAAGACGATGAAGTCACGCGCCTGATCGTCGACAGCCACGATGGCGCCGCGTTCGCGCCCATCGCGCACCTGACCGTCGGCGACCTGCGCAACTGGCTGCTGAGCGACGCGGCCGACAGCGCCGCCCTGGCCGCGGTCGCGCCCGGCATCACGCCCGAGATGGCGGCCGCGGTGTCAAAAATCATGCGCATCCAGGACCTGGTGCTGGTGGCGCGCAAATGCCGCGTGGTCACGGCCTTTCGCAACACGCTCGGCCTGGAAGGCCGCATGGCCACGCGCCTGCAGCCGAACCACCCGACCGACGACGCCACCGGCATCGCGGCCAGCATGCTCGACGGCCTCATGTACGGCAGCGGCGACGCCGTGATCGGCATCAACCCGGCCACCGACAACGTGGCCCAGGTCGTCACGCTGGTGGGCATGCTCGACGCCGTCATCGCCCAGTACCAGATCCCCACCCAATCGTGCGTGCTGACCCACGTCACCAACACCATCGAGGCGATCAACCGCGGCGCCCCGGTCGACCTGGTGTTCCAGTCGGTGGCCGGGACCGAGGCCGCCAACCGCGGCTTCGGCATCGACCTGGCGCTACTGGCCGAAGCGCGCAGCGCCGCCCTGTCGCTGGGGCGCGGCACGGTGGGCGACAACCTCATGTATTTTGAAACCGGCCAGGGCAGCGCGCTGTCGGCCAATGCCCACCACGGGGTCGACCAGCAGAGCTGCGAAGCGCGCGCCTACGCGGTGGCGCGCGCGTTCAAGCCGCTGCTGGTGAACTCGGTGGTTGGTTTCATCGGCCCCGAATACCTGTACGACGGCAAGCAGATCATCCGTGCCGGGCTGGAAGACCACTTCTGCGCCAAGCTGCTCGGCTTGCCGATGGGCTGCGACGTTTGCTACACCAACCATGCCGAAGCGGACCAGGACGACATGGACGTGCTGCTGACCATGCTCGGCGCGGCCGGCTGCAATTTCGTGATGGGCGTGCCGGGGTCGGACGACATCATGCTCAACTACCAGAGCACGTCCTTTCACGACGCCCTGTATGCGCGCCGTGTGCTGGGCTTGCGCGCCGCGCCCGAATTCGAAGCCTGGCTGCACCGCATGCAGATCTTTTGCGGCGATGGCGCCGCGCAACTGCCCGACGCCCTGGCGCCGGCCTTTCAGCAAGCCTTGCTGCGCTTATGAACCAACCCAAACATGTGCTGTCCAACCCCTGGCAGGCCTTGCGGGGACTGACCCAGGCGCGCATCGCGCTCGGGCGCAGCGGCGTGAGCGTGCCGACATCGGCGCAGCTCGATTTCCAGCTGGCGCATGCGCGTGCGCGCGACGCGGTGCACATGGCGCTCGATACCGGTGCGCTGGCGGCGGCATTGTCCGGAAACGGGCACGCCTGCGTCGCCGTGCACAGTGCCTGCCCGGACCGCGCCACTTACCTGCAGCGTCCGGACCTGGGCCGCGTGCTCGATGCGCCGTCGCGTGCCGCCTTGATGGCCGCGGCGCCGGCCTCGTGCGATCTGGCACTGGTCATCGGCGATGGCTTGTCGGCGCTGGCCATCGAGCAGAACGCGCAGCCGTTCCTGGCGCTACTGCTGGCGCGGCTGCAACAGGAGCAATGGAGCGTGGGTCCGATGGTGATCGC
The DNA here is from genome assembly GCF_030846495.1 of Massilia scottii. NCBI lineage: Bacteria > Pseudomonadati > Pseudomonadota > Betaproteobacteria > Burkholderiales > Oxalobacteraceae > Massilia > Massilia scottii. The sequence goes on from NZ_JAVCWM010000024.1 coordinate 41,567, forward strand.
CAGCCAGGCGCGCGTGGCCATCGGTGACGAAATCGGGCAATTGCTCAACGCACGCGCGGTAGCCGTGCTGATCGGCGAGCGGCCCGGTCTCAGTTCGCCGGACAGCATGGGCATCTACATGAGCTGGGCGCCGCGCGTGGGCTTGACCGACGCCGACCGCAACTGCATTTCCAATGTGCGGCCGGCCGGGCTGGGCTATGACGAGGCGGCGTACCGGTTGCATTACCTGCTGGCGCAGGCGCGCCAGCGCGGAATGTCAGGCGTGTTGCTCAAGGACGATACGGTTGCGGATCAGGGGGTGATTACGGCAGGGAAAGGGAATTTTTTGCTGCGCTGAGGGGTGGCGATGATGACTTTTGCCTCAACGCTGTCGGCTCAGGCATTGGCGGAACCGGCTTCGCGCGGCGCTTGAAGCGCCGCGCGGCCACACGGTTTCACATGGCGACCGGCGGCCGCTGCACGGAACAACGGTGCAAAGGGGGCCGCCGCCAGCGACGAATGTTAACGCCGCGCGCAGACCAGCCGCTGACCCACGTTGAACTTGAGGATCATCTTGTCGCGCGACAGTTCTTCCATCCGCATGGTATCGGCCACGTTCGCAAACTGAATCCCCAGCTGGCCGTCGCGGTACATCCAGCGGCCTGGCGAGACCCGGTTCTCATAGCGCATTTCCAGCGTGCGGTCGTCGTGGAAGGAAATCAGCACCGAGGTCCCGCCGATCGTATCGTGGCAATGCCACTGGCCCACCACCATGTCGCCATTGCGCGCGCTCTGGGCCGGGTCGCTCTGGGCGCGTTCCGCGCTCATCTTGCCGATGAGTCCGCTGCCGCTGCGCGAACGCATGCTGCCGATCCACTCGGCCGGCGCGGCAAAATTCAGATTCTGGCCGGTACGCATCTGGAAGGTGACGATCCCGACCAGCCGGCCGGCACTGTCGAACAGCCCGCCACCGCTCGATCCGGGCGAGACCGGCGCCGTGGTCTGGATCAGCGTGCCGCCGTCGAGCGGACGCAGCGACGACACGATGCCGTCGCTGATCGTCAAATCGAGCCCGTGCGGAGCGCCAATGGCAATCACGCGCTGGCCGGTACGCATGTCGCTCGACGCACCGATCACCACTGGCGGGGCATTGAGGCCCTTGACCGAGAGCTTGCACAGGTCGCGTTCTTCGTCGGCCACGGCGACGGTCGCTTCGTAGCTGTCCTGCCCCAGCTTGACCTGCAGGCGCGTGCCGGCCAGCGCCACGTGGCAGTTGGTGATGATCGCGTCGCCGCCGAGGGCCACGCCGCTGCCGGTGCCGGTCTGGGTGCTGCCCCGGTACATATTAATACGCGCCACATACGGCGACAGTTTGGCGAACAGCTCTTCCATGCCCATCGCGCCCGACGAGCTGCCGCCAGCGGGCGCTTGCGCGGCCTGGGGCTGGGCGGCGAATGGATCGGCGCGCCCGCCGCTATCCTGCATCAGCACCGGGGCGGCGTCCTGGGTGGCGCCCTGGGTGGCAATGACCGGCGCCGGTGCCGGTGGGCGGCCCTTGGCAAAATACACCAGCCCGGCCACGAGCAGGCCGGCGGCCAGGCCATAGCGCCAGTCGAGGTTGAAACCTTGCTGCGCGGGCGCCTGCTCGACGCTGCGCGTCAGCGGCGGTGCGATCTGGCTGCGGTCGTACATGGCGCGCTTGTCGGTGTTCGACAGCACGGCATAGGCTTCGCGCACCAGGACCCAGTCGTTGCGATCGTACGAACCACTCTGGAACGCCGCATGCAAGCGCGCGTACGCGGCGGCAATCTCTTCAGAAGTGGCGAGGGGATCGACACCCAGAATGGTGTACAGCGTTCGTTTCATGTGCAGCGTCTCCGGCGGAAAAGTCGATGATAGCGTAAATATCACTCATTATCATAGCCGAGAGGAAATATTGCTTTTTCTTCGTCGCCGCCGCGACACAGCGGGCATCACTTGCCCGCTGGCCATTTTCTTATTCGCGCTGGGACGGCGGCGCACCGGAATCGGATTCGGGTGGCGGCGCGGACGGCGGCATGGGTATCGGCAAGGGCAGCTGGCCGGACGATGGATCGGCGCGATCGCCCGTCATCGGCTCTTCTCCCTCCTCTTCCATGTCGTCCGGATCGGTCGGCGGCGGAGGCGGAGGCGACACGCCTTCTTGCTGCATTTCGCCCGCTTCTTCGCCGATATCGCCCGGATCTTCTTCCTGCACCACCGGCGCCGGGCGACGTCCGCCCGCGAACACCGCAGCGGCATCGACCTTCCCATCGGCAATCGCCGCCTTGAAGAAGTCGCCGACCACCAGGATTGCATTGTGGCCCCCTTGCCCCCAGTAATTGCTGCGCATGGTGACGCGGTTGTCGTTGAAGCCGACCCAGGCGCCGGCCACCAGTTTGGGGTGCATCATGATGAACCAGCCATCGGCATTCTTCTGGGTGGTGCCAGTCTTGCCGGCAACGTCGCCATTGATGCCGAAGCGATAGCGGATCGCCGTGCCCGTACCGCGGTTGATCACGCCGCGCATCATGTCGATCAGGCTGGCCGCGTTTTCCGCCGTCATCGCCTGCTCCGACACCGGTTCGCCGAAATGCGCCACCACCTTGCCCGCCCGGTCCGTGATCTTGGTGACGAACACAGGTTTGCGGTACTGCCCCTGGGCCGCGATGCTGCTGTAGGCGTTGACCATTTCCAGCAGGGTCACCGGACTGGTGCCCAGCGCCAGCGAGGGTACCTTTTCCAGCTTGCTCTCGCGGATGCCGAGGTCGCGCGCCAGCTTGATGATGCCGGGCAGCCCGACATCCTGCATCACCTGGGCGGTAATGGTATTTTTGGAAAACACCAGGCCATCGTGCATGGTCATCTGGTTGCCGCTCGAACCGCTCATGTCGGTCGGGCGCCAGATGGTGCCGTCGCCCGCCTTGATGTTCATCACCGCGTCGCGGTACGGACGGTTCGGCGCGAAGCCTTTTTCCAGCGCGGCGCCGTAGACGATCGGCTTGAAGGTCGAGCCGGGCTGGCGCGCGGCCTGCACCACGTGGTCGTACTGTTCCTTATGAAAGTCGCGGCTGCCGATCCATGCCTTGATGTGGCCGCTATCCGGATCCATCGCCACAAAGCCGGTTTCCAGGCGCGTCTTGGCGGCGCGCAAGCGTGCGATGAAGGCGCGGTCCGACTTGAGCCGCTTGAGTGCCACAGGTCCGGTGTCGCCGCTTTCGATGGCTTTCTTGTACTCGGGCGTTTCGCGGATGAAGGCGTTGACCAGCGTCCCTTTGGAGCGCCAGAAATACTCGAACGGCGTGATCGATCCGTGCATGCCGGCGTAGGCACCGGCCGAGCCGGAACCGCCGCTGCCAGGCTGCGACCATTCGACGTCGGCAATGATCTGCAAGGCATTGCCCTGGCGCTCGACGGCCTTCATGGCCGCTTCCTGCAGGGCGTAGTCGAGCGTGGTGTGCACCACCAGGCCATCGCGCTGCACGTTGTAGTCGTTCTTGTCGGCCCATTCGATCAGCCACTTGCGCACATAGGCGGTGAAGTGGGTGTCGGTCGGGCTGCGCTCGGCCTGGCGCGAGAAGGAGACGCGCAGCGGCATTGTGCGCAGGCTCTCGTAGCGCTTCTCGTCGAGCATGCCGTGCTTGCGCATCTGGGCCAGCACCACGTTGCGGCGCTGCACCGAACGCTGGGGATTGCTCACGGGATTGTAGTAGTTGGTCCCCTTGAGCATGCCCACCAGGGTGGCGCTTTCCAGAATATCGAGCTTGGCAGCGCTGGTGTCGAAATACGTGCGCGCCGCCATTTCGATGCCGAAGGTGTTGTACAGGAAAGGCACCGTGTTCAGATAGGCTTCCAGGATCTCGTCCTTGTTGTAGGCCGATTCGATCTTGACTGCCGTAATCATTTCCTTGAGCTTGCGGTTGAGGTTACGCGAGCGGCCTATCTCTTCCGGGAACATATTGCGCGCCAGCTGCTGGGTAATGGTCGAGCCGCCCTGGGGGTCGCCGCCGAGCGTGTAAACAACCGAGGCCAGGGTGCGCTTGTAATCGATACCGTGGTGGTCCTTGAAGCGGTGATCCTCGGTGGCGATCAGCGCGGCGATCATGTGGGGTGAAATCTGCGCCAGGGTTACGCGTTCCTGCAAACCCTCTTCAAAGCTGGCCAGCTCCTTGCCGTCGGCCGAGACCAGGATCGACGCCTTGGCTGCGCGCGCCTGCTTCAGGTCGGCCACGCCCGGGGTGAATGGAATCAGGATCAGCACCCACGCCAGCAGCAGCGCCAAGGGTGCGCCAATACACCACAGCAGCGTCAGTCCGATGCGTTTATACAGCGGCTGCGCCATCAGGTACGCGCGGCCGCGGCCAAGCTGCTCGCCTGCGGCGCGCAGGCCCTGTTTCAGCCGTCCTGCCAGATTGCGTTCTTCACCCACGCTTATTTCCTTGCTTAATAGTCATTAACTTGCCTGACAGTATATCCGAGGGGATGGGGCCGCACGCATCGATCGGAGGGTCCGGAACACACGAGCATGGTTCCTGATAGACCGAGGTGGTTTTGTCCTACGCGACGGTTGCCAGTGCGCCTACTCCCTGCATTACTGAGCCCGCCTATCATGACCTTTCTGCTACAAGACAGGCAGCCAGGAAATATCCCAGCCACCCGGTAGCGCAATAGTTACCACAGAAAATATCAGGAGCACATTATGAGAACCTCATCGTCGACCACCCGTAATACGCCCAAGTCAATGCCAGGCGGCCAGGAAGCCCAGGATGCGATTGCGCTGCTGACCGAAGACCACGAGAACGTCAAGCAGATGTTCGAGCAGTTTGAAGGCCTGGGCGACCGTGCTCATGCAACGAAGAAAAAACTGGCCATGCAAATCTGCACCGAACTGAGCAAGCACGCGACGGCCGAAGAAGAAATTTTCTACCCAGCAGTGCGCGCCGCGACCAAGAAGAATGAAGATCTGGTGGACGAAGCAACTGTCGAGCACGCATCAGCCAAAGACCTGATCGCGCAGATCATGGAAATGGAAGCGACCGAAGAGCTGTTCGATGCCAAGGTAAAAGTGCTGTCCGAGATGATCGAGCATCACGTCGAGGAAGAAGAAAACGAGATGTTTCCCAAGGCGCGCGATGCCGGCCTGGATCTGGAAGCGCTGGGGCAGCAGATTGCCGAGCGCAAGGCGCAGATCACGGTATAAGTCGGATTCTCCCCGCTGAGGCGGGATAGCACACGGTTCCTCCATAGCCCGCTGGCGCACGCGCGGGTTGTCGGGGAATCGTTTGCGTTGTTGCCGTTCGTGCCGGGTGCCGCCCACGCGCGAACGGCAATGCAGGTGCAAAAGGTAAAAAAGCGCGCCGGATCGTTTTCCGGCGCGCCTCAAACCACCCTACTCCGCGTTCATCTGCAGCCAGTTCATGTTCCAGCCGCCAACGCGCGCGTAAATCGCCAGGTCCTGCTGACCGGCTTCCAGATACGCCCGCCCCGTCACCGTCTGCCAGTTCTGCCATCCACCGGTATTGGGCACGGTCACCGTGGCCAGGTCGCTGCCGTTCTTGCTCAATGCGAATTGCCCACCGTTGTAGATGCTGGCAACCCGGAACTGCAGCTTGTACCACCCGGCCCTGGGCACATTGATCGGATAGCTCATCCAGTCATTGTTATCGATATTGCTCACATTGAATCCGCCGCCCGCGTCGGTCGTCGTTTCCATGCGCATGCCGCTGTGCGTGGTGAACATTTCCGCCTCGATGCGCGCACCCACTTCCGGTTTCCAGTTCATCCAGTACGCGATGCTTTCATTGCGCACCAGCGGCTGCGTGGCGAAAGCGCGGAAATAGCTTTCGATCTGCGCGCTCGACGCCGTGCTGACGTTCAGGCTTCCCATCGCGCCGCCATTGCTGCTGTTGGTCACCATGCCCCAGCCCCAGGAATTGGTATCGCCATTCGAGCCGCCATAGGTCACGTTCTTGTACGCCCAGTTGGTCGCCGCCCAGCCGTACATATTGTAGGCATCGTAGGTCTTGCGGGTGATCTGTCCGCCGTAGCTGCCCAGCAAGGTCCAGGGCTGGAATTCGCCGATCAGGAAGGGCGTGTTCAAGCCGGTGAGCCTGGCGTTCCAGTCGCAGCTCTCGCCCGTGCCGTTGGGATTGCAGTGCAGCCAGTTGGCGTGCATATTGGCCTGGTTGGCGGCGCCCTGCACTTCGTTCCAGCCCCACAGGCCGGGATAGAAGTGCATCCAGAACGCCACGTTGGTCAGGCCGCGCGTGTTCGGATTGCCGTAGGCATCGATGCCGCTGTTGTGGCCTGGCAGCAGGATCACGTGGTTCGGGTCTTTCGCGCGCACCACGTTGAACAGTTCGTAGGCGTAATTGGCCAGGGTGGTCGCGTCCGTCCCCCACGGCTCGTTCAGCAAGTCGTAGGCGGCCACGGCGTTGCGGCCCCGGTAGCGCTCGGCGATCTTGTCCCACAGCCACTTGGTGCGGTCGCGGTAGGCCGCGTTCGACCACAGCTGCGCCGGGCCGATGCAGCCATCGTGCTGCTCCTTCTCCCCGGCCTGGCCGCCGACAGTGCCGTGCAGGTCGAGGATCACGTACATGCCGCGTTTTTCCGCCTCGTTGATGGCGAAATCGAGATGCTTCCAGGCGTCCGCGCGCAGCTTGTAAGGGCTGTATTCGTTTTCCACCAGACTGAAGTAGAACGGCACGCGGATCACGTTCATGCCCATGCCCTTGATCAGGTCGAAGTCGCGCGTGGTGATCCAGCTGTCGCGGTACACCCCCATCAGGCGTTCCTTCTCCGCATTGCCGAAGCGCCCCGCCAGCGTGCCTTCGAGCGTGCACTGGTCGTTGACCGGCCCGCTGCCGGTCGACATGCTGTTGTTCAGCATCCAGAACTCCATCTGCAGCCAGTTGCCCAGGTTGACGCCGCGCAGATTGACGCGCTTGCCGCTGCTGTCGACCCAGTAGCGTCCGTTCTGGCGGATCGCCGGCAGGGCGACCGGGGTGTTCTCGGCGGTGAAATTGATCCAGTTCAGGTTGAATCCGCCTCCCTTGGCGAACACGGCCAGGTTCTGCGGTCCGGCATTGAGGAACACGCGCGAACTGATGGTCGACCAGGTCTGCCAGCCGCCGGTGTTGGGCACGCCCACCGCCTCGCTGATGTCCTTGGCGTTCTGGCTCAGCACCAGCTGGCCGCTGCTGCCTCCCGAGGCCACCCGGTACTGCACCGTGTACCAGCCGCTGGTGGCCGGATTGACCGAATAGTTCATCCAGTCGTTGGTCTCGATCCAGCCCACGTTGGCGCCGCCGCCCGCGTCCGACGTCGCTTCGGTGGCCACGCCCTGCATCGACGCATAGCTCTCCGCTTCGAGTTTGCCGGGCAAGGCCGTCTGTGCAGCGCACGCCGCGCTGAACAAGGCGCCGGCCACGGCGCAGGCCAATCTCGGCAGCCCGATTCTCAAGTCCCTGTGAAGGGTAGGTTCCATGGAAAGTCTCCTGTTGTTTTAAGAAGCAGCCCGGTTCCAGGCCGTGCTGCCGGGGAAGACAAGGATTACGCTACTCGATATGGAAACGTTCCCATACCGTGCAGTCGATAGTATGGACTTCGCCATGCGGCGTCAACGTAAATATAAAGAGCTATAGGGAAACTTCGCTTGAAGTGGCGCCAGCATGGCTGCGCTGCGGGGAAAGTTTGTGCGGATACAGATGACTTTCCGGCGACAAATTTGGTCAGCCAATCCCGGCGGACTCTGCTTACTTTAGTCCTACACGACAGTTGCGAGTGCTCCTACTCTAATGCTCGGCCCGCTGACCTAAGATGTCTCTACTCGCTGACGAACACACAAGTACGACAGCGGAAACAAGGACGTTCTTGCAGTTCCTTTAATGAAAACATTAGGAGAAATCATCATGGCATCGAACAACAACCAAGGCGGCAACAATCAAGGTGGCAACAAAGGTAACAACCAGTCGGACAGCGGCACGCAAAGCGGCAGCAAGGGCGGCCAGGGTAACAACCAGAGCGACACCAGCAACCGCGGCTTTGCCTCGATGGATCCCGAGCAGCAGCGCGCGATCGCAGCCGAAGGCGGCCGCGCAGCCCACGCATCCGGCAATGCCCATGAGTTCACCTCCGAAGAAGCCCGCGAAGCAGGCAAGCTGAGCCACAGCGGCGGCGGCAACCAGCAAAGCGGCTCCGGCAGCAACAAGCAGAGCGATTCGGACAGCGGCTCCTCGCGCGGCGGCAACAAGCAAAGCGGTTCCTCGGACGACGATTCGTCCTCGGGCGGCAAATCGGGCGGCGCCAACAATGCCAGCTCGGGCGGTTCAAAATCGGGCTCCGGTTCCGGTTCCGGTTCGGGCTCCAGCTCGGGCAGCAAGGGCTCCAAATAAGCTAGCCGCACCCTGCCCCGTTCACGCGGGGTAGTGCAAGACGATAGCCTGCCTCGTGCAGGCTATCGTCATTGTACCGATCATCCCAGCGACGGTAACTGGTGCGGGCGAAGCGAACGCGCCAATCACGCCAATAACAATGGCGCCGCCGGCGCTTATCGGAACTTCTTGTCGTGGCGCTTGCGGGCCGCCGCATTTTGCGACTGCAGGATCGAATCGACCCGCTCCGACGCGCTGCGCGCCAGTTCCTGCGCCAGCGCGACACTGGGAAAGAAGTCCGGCGCGCGGTAAGCCAGCCAGGCGTACGCCGAATACAAGCGGCAGCTATCCTCCACCTCCTGCAGGTTCTGCCAGGCTTGCTGACCCGTATCCTCGTGCAGCTTGCAGATTTTTTTCTTCGCCAGCGACTGCGCCCACATTTCCCAGGCGCGCTGCAGGGACGGCACCTTGGTCGACACCGGCACCAGCGACAGCATGAATTTCTCGGCCACCGACAGCGGCAAGGTATCGAGCCATACGGCGCGCTCGGCCTGCTCCTCGGTAATGCGCGGATAAAAAAAGCCGTCCGGCACATCGATATTGTGGACGAAGCGCCTGAGCAGGCGCACCAGCGACGTTTCGCCGGTCACGGCCGCGATCCGGTGCAGATGCTCGAGCGATGGCGCGACCGAAAAACCGGTGGCGTTGAGCGGTGCCAGCTTTTCCTTGAGCAGCGCGCGCATGACCTCGTGCGTCTCGTCATCGTAACCGGCCACCTTGCCCTCCTCGTGCACGCCGTAGCGGCCCGCGCGGCCGGCGATCTGGCGCGCCAGCGAGGCCGAAATTTCCTCTTCCTCCACGCCGTTGTACTTGACGCTGGTGGTCATCACGATGCGCTCGATCGGCATGTTCAGGCCCATGGCCAGCGCATCGGTGCCGACCACGATATCGGCCTTGCCCTCGCGGAAGCGTTCGGCCTGGGCGCGCCGCACCTCGGGCGCCAGGTTGCCGTACACGGTCGCCACCGACAAGCCCATTTCCGTGATCATGTCGCGCCACATCAGCACCTCGCGCCGCGAAAAGCAGATCACCGCATCGCCGCGCTTGAGGTTGCGCAACTTGCGCACCGCGCTGGGCTCCATCGACAACGGCGCCATGCGCTTGAGCAAGTGCACTTCAAGCGGGCATTCGAGGCGCTCGGCCAGCGCTTCGATCGCGCGCCGCGCTTCCGGCGCGCCGACCAGGTAGACCACCGAGGCCGGCGCGCCGCAGACGGCCGCGGTCCAGGCCGAGCCGCGGTCGCGGTCGGCCAGCATCTGGATTTCATCGATGATGGCAACCTCGACCGGAGTGCGGGTATCGAGCATTTCGACCGTGCTGGCCACGTGGGTGGCATCGTCCGCAATGCGGCGCTCCTCGCCCGTGACCAGGCTGACCGCCAGCGGTTTGCCGTGCGGGCGCGCGCTTTGCAGGCGCTCGAAGTTTTCCAGCGCCAGCAGGCGCAGCGGCGCCAGATAGACCCCGCTTTTGGCCTTGGCCAGCGCTTCCATCGCGCGGTGCGTCTTGCCGGAATTGGTCGGGCCGAGCAAGGCGATGAACTTGCGCGGCAGGCGGCGCGCCACCTCGAAGGAATCGGGATACTCGGCCAGGTTGATGCTGGCGCGGGTGCGCTCGGCATGACGTTCCTCCTGGGCGCGCTCGACGGCGTGGGCGACGCGCTGCTCGATGCGCTCGAACAGATAGCTGGCCGGCTCGGACGTATCGACCTCGAACAGCGGGCCGAGGAAGGTGGCGGCATCGAGGTTATGGTCCTCGCACTCGCCGGAAATATCGCGCACGAACACGCGCACGCTCTGGTGCAGGTCATCGATGGCGCGCGGAGTGACCCGTTCACGCAGCAGGGCGCGCTTGGTCTCCTGATCCATCTTGCGCCACTTGCCCGGCTTGGCCAGCACGCCCTGGGCTGGGACAAGGTGATAAGGCACGTTCAGGCCGCCTTCATCGACCTCGCCGGAAAATTGCAGGAACACCCGGCCCTCCATCTTCACCAGGCGCACCTGTTGATGCTCGAAGCCCAGTTCGGCGATGAGGGCATCGTCGTCGCTATCGTCGGTGGTGGAAGGAGGCAATTGCTGAGTTAAGGATGCTGTCATTGGTACGGGTCAAGTTGTATAGGCGATGAACGTCAACTATATCGCGTCTGCGCCTGTTGCGTAGTTCCAATGCCTGCATCAGCACATGTGTTTCCTAACCGGGGTCAGACCTCCGAATCGAAACACTTTTATTTCTAATCGGAGGTCTGACCCCGGTTAGGAAATTAATCGTCGGGGCGCAGGAGTTTGGTGAGGGCGGCGGCGTACGGTGCGGTGGCGGCGCTGGCGGCCGCTTGCATGGCGCGGTAGTGGGTCAGCACTTCCTGGCCCATCCCGGTCACGCTGGCGCCGCCGCCCTGGCTGCCGCCAGCCGCGCTGCGCACCAGCGGCGCGCCAAAGCTGCGGTTCATCACGTCCACCAGCAGCCACGCGCGCCGGTACGACATGCCCATCGCCCGCGCCGCCGCACTGATCGATCCGGTCCGCGCAATCGCGTCGAGCAGGTCGGCCTTGCCCGGTCCCATCGCAATCTCGCCACCCTGCAGCAGCCGTACCTTGACGTCGATGCCCGCGTCCACCTGCCCCGCCCTGTCGTCGTTCCGATCGTTCATCGCGCCTCAGCCGCCCGAGAGCAGCGCCGCTGCCTTGACCTGGGCCCACACCTGCATCCCCACCTCCAGCCCCAGCTGGTCGCGCGAGCGCCGCGTGATGCGCGCCAGCAGCTGCGTGCCGCCCGCATCGAGCCGCACCATGACATGGGCTGGATCGTTGCCGGGGGTCATCTGGGCGACCGTCGCCCGCAGCTGGTTGAGGATCGAGCTGCCCGCCTGCGCCAGCAAGGTCACGCTGACGTCGCGCGCCAGCACCCGCAGCCGCAGCCGCGTGCCGGGCGCCAGCGCCGCGTGCGTAATGTACATGGCGCCGCCCGCCGCTTTCAGGCACAACAGGCCGTAGTCAGCGTCGACGGTCTCGACCACGGCGTCCACCAGCGCCCCGGCATCGTCCTGCATGGCACGCGTCACCTCGGGCCGGACCAAGGTATCGGCCGCCGGCCCGCTGGCCACCACCCGCCCGCCGTCGAGCAGCACGATGTGGTCGGCCAGGCGCGCCACTTCGTGGGTCGAGTGGCTCACGTACAGCATCGGGATGGCCAGCTCGGCCTGCACCCGCTCCAGATAGGGCAGCACTTCGTCCTTGCGCCGCCCGTCGAGCGAGGCCAGCGGTTCATCCATCAGCAGCAGTTGCGGGGCCGTGAGCATGGCGCGCGCGATCGCCACGCGCTGGCGCTCGCCGCCGGACAAGCCATCCGGCCGCCGCTCCAGCAGATGGCCGATGCCAAGCAGTGCCACCGCGTGCGCCATCACCTTGTCGCCACCGGCGGCGCGGGCGCGCTGGCGGGCAAAATCGAGATTGCCCTGGACCGACAAATGCGCGAACAGGCTCGCTTCCTGGAATACATAACCGAGCGCGCGCTGGTGCGTGGGCACGAACACGCCGGCCGCATCGTCCTGCCACAGCCGGCCGTTGACTTCGAGGTAGCCGCCCGCATGGCGCTCCAGCCCGGCAATCGCGCGCAGCAAGGTGGTTTTGCCGGAACCGGAATGGCCGAACAGCGCGCTCACGCCACGCCCCGGCAAGTCGAGCTGGACCTGCATGGCGAAGCCGCTGCGCCGGATGTCGAAACGCATGCGGATCGTGGAAGCGGCGGTCACAATGTCCTCCGCGTCGGATTGAACCGGTACAGCAGGAACAGGGCGATAAAGCTGATCACCAGCATCCCCCCGGACAACCAGTGCGCCTGGGCATATTCAATCGCTTCGACATGGCCGTAAATCTGGACCGCCACTACCCGCGTCTGCTGCGGAATGTTCCCGCCAATCATCATCACGACACCGAATTCCCCGACCGTGTGGGCGAAGCCGAGCGTGGCGGCGGTGATGAAGCCGGGCCGGGCCAGCGGCAGCACCACCGAAAAGAAGGTGTCGAGCGGACTGGCGCGCAAGGTGGCGGCCACTTCCAGCGGACGCGGACCGATGGCCTCGAAGGCATTTTGCAGCGGCTGGATGACAAAGGGCATCGAGTACAGCAGCGAGCCGATCACAAGCCCGGAAAACGTGAACGGCAACAAACCCAGCCCGAGCCACTGCGTCAGATGCCCGAGCGGGCCGTCCGGCCCCATGGCAATCAGCAGGTAAAACCCGAGCACGGACGGCGGCAGCACCAGCGGCAGCGCAACCACGGCGCCGACCACGCTCCTGGCGCGCGAGCGTGTATGCGCCAGCCACCATGCGACGGGCGTGCCCAGCAACAGCAGCAGCACGGTGACCGTGGTCGCCAGTTTCAGGGTCAGCCAGACGGCGCCCCAGTCGTCAGCGCTCAGCATGCGGCCCTACAGATCGTAGCCGTAGGAACGAATCACCGCGCGCGCCGGCTCGCTCTTGAGATAGCGCAAGAAGGCGAGCGCGGCCGGCTTGCCCTTGCCCCGCTCCAGCAGCACGGCATCTTGCCGGATGGGTGTGTACATGCCGGTCGGCACGAGCCACGCCGATCCCGATTGCAGCTTGCCGCCGCCGTACACCTGCGACATGGCGACAAACCCGAGCGTGGCGGCGCCGGAGACGACGAATTGATGGGTCTGGCCAATGCTGTCACCCTGCACCAGGCGCGGCGTCAGGCGCTCCTGCAAGCCGAGCTTGCCCAGGGTCTGCATGGCGGCCGCGCCATACGGCGCCAGCTTGGGGTTGGCGATGGCCAGATGGGCGAACCGGCCTTGCGTGAGGACCTGTCCCTGCGGGTCGACCAGGCCGGCTTGCGCGCTCCACAGCACCAGCTTGCCGATGGCGTAGGTAAAGCGGGTTTCGGCGACAGCGCTGCCCTCCTTGTCGAGGCGGGCCGGGGTCTCGTCATCGGCCGCGAGCAGCACCTCGAACGGCGCGCCATTCTTGATCTGGGCATAAAACCTGCCGGTCGCGCCGATGGTCGCAAGCACCTTGTGGCCGGTGTCGCGCTCGAAGCGGGCGCTGATGTCTTTCATCGGCGCGCTGAAATTGGCGGCCACGGCCACGTGCACGTCCTCGGCGCGGGCCATGCCCGCCACCATCAATGCGAGCCAGACGCTGGCAAATCGTTTCATGCAGGAACTCCGGTCGGGAATCGAATGCGCCGCAAACAGCGCTATATCCGATTATATACGACGCACAAGATGAGCCAGGGCAAAGTGGAACCTCAGAGGCTCGCGCAAGCGGGCGATTCAAATGTGGCGCATATACGACCAAATGTGAATTTTCGCCGGGTGGCGACTGCGCAAAACGCATAATGACTGCGGCGATGGCGAGCGGAAACGCATGGCCATGATCCCAGCGATAGCGATGTTTCACTTTTACAAGGGACCTCTGATGACACTGTCTGACATGAAAATCGGCACGCGCCTGTAAACAGGGCGCCGGCATCGAACAGGTCAACCGGGCGATTACCCAGATGGACGAGGCGACCCAGCAGAACGCGGCGCTGGTCGAGCAGGCAGCGGCAGCGTCGGCTTCCATGCAGGAACAGGCCGTGCAGCTGGCCGAAGTGGTCAGCGTGTTCAAATGCGATGGCGCCGCCACGGTGCGCCCCGCCCCCGTCGCCCGCACGTCCGCCCCGCCACCATCGGTGCGTCCGGCGGCGCCGCGCCAGAGCTTGCCGGCGGCCCAACGCGCCCCCGCCAGAGAGCCCGCACCGGCCACCAGCGGCGAGGATGTCTGGGAAGAGTTCTAGCCCCAAGAAAGCTTGGCAAGTTTGCAAGCGTATGGCAGGATGCGAAGGCGCGCGATCGCGCGTCTTCCTGCCGGTTCGCGGCGGGCTAACTTTTGCGGAGCCTTATGCCGACTTCACCCGTACGCAGCATCGTCGCCCTCCTGATCGCCACGGCGCTGGCCCTGCCCGCCTCCGCCGCCGGCCTGAACATCTCCCTCAAGCATGGCAGCGCGCACGAGCAGGACCTGCAGAAACAGCTCGAACGCCTGACGGCCGCCCATGACCTGAGTACGTGGATCCAGACCGACAAGATCCTCGTCGACGAAAAAACGATTCCGCACAGCCATCCGGTGCTGACCCTGCACACCAGGCACTACAACGACGACGGCGCGCTCGTGTCGACCTTCATCCACGAGCAGATGCACTGGTGGCTGTCGAAGCATCCGCGCCAGACGCGCCAGGCACTGCGCGAGATCAGGAAGCGCTACCCTGCCCTGCCGGTCGGCTATCCGGACGGCGCCGACAGCCTGGCCGCGTCGCAGGAACATTTGCTGGTGATCTTCCTGGAGCTCGACGGCGTGGAACGGGTGCTGGGCAAGGCCGAGCACGACCGCCTGCTCACGTTCTGGAGCAACGATCATTACAAGAAACTGTACGAGATCGTCGCCCGCGACCGCGAACACATCGGCGCCATCCTGCGCAAGCACCAGCTGATGCTGTGAACGCCTAGTAGCCATCCGAATGAGTGAACGAAATTTCGATTGGTAGGTCATAAGGCGATGAGCCGAACTGACCTAACTGAACAGCAATGGCGGCACCTGGAGCCGTATTTTCCGCCAGATCCACATCATGGCCATGCGTATGTCGAGCATCGTCACGTAACCAATGGGATCTCTTGTGACGCTTGAAAACTGGCGCGCCCTGGCGCGACATTCCACCGCACCATGGCCCGTGGCAGAGCTGCTACGCCAGGTTTGTGCGCTGGTCGAGCAATGGCACTTTGCAACACTTGCTCAAGGTAATGCAAGCGCTTGCCGAAGCGTCCGGGATATCGATTGGGATGGTGTGCGCTGGATGCGACCCACGTCAAACCGCCACGAAAGCACAGCAGCATACCCGAAGGTACCCCTGCCACCGCTGTCCATCGGAACGAGCAACGATTGACACCCAGGTAAAAACGCCGCAGCAACGTCTACGGCTTCGTTTATCGATCCGTTTACAATTTCGTCGTTTGTTACGTTTCCCCCATGCGCACCAGGTCTGCCGGTTTTGGCAGGGTGCAGGCGGCCAGCCTAAACATGAAAGGCGTCCCCTTCATGGCTTTGAAGCCGAGCTTTGCATAATGTCGCCGTGGGGTCGCCATCTTCGAGTTGTTCCTCGCTCTTGTCGACCTCAAGGCAAAAATAGTATGGTCCGATTAGCATGTGAAAATGGCCAAAAGAACTGATCGTTCAGCTCGATAAGGCTCAGCGTCCTCAGGAAAGCGGGCTTACATGCCCGCCGTCAATCAAGAGACCTTCATATTGGAGCTGAGACAAAGGACAGTCCACCAGCTGTTCAAAGGTTTGTTTTGGGACCTTGCATTGCTTCGCCATCAGGGATATCAATCCGGTTGAGATCTCGGTGTGGCTGTGGCTAGTCTTGGTGAAGACAGCCGTTTTCTTGCCTTGCGTATTGAAATAATTGAAGTAGTGATGATCGCCTTCCCGACCTCTAAAGCCCTTGTTCAGCAGGCTCTTTTCCACATCAACCCGTTTGCGCGGCATGGATTACTCCTTCAAAGGTTAGTAAGAGCCGTTGCTTCAGCCCTTGCGCCATTTGATCCAAGGAATCATTGTCCGCAAGTGCATATTCCAACCAGAGCATTGCAATCTGCTCATCAAGTTCTACTGCAACTTTCTGTCGAGTCTCGGCGAATACTTCAATCCCAAGGCTCTCGTCGCGCAAGCAAATATACTGGTGACTCTCGTCCAGTACCGGCACAAACTTCAACGGCAGCTTTGCGCTTAGCACAAGCGTCTCACGCGTCAGTCGGCTGAAAGAGAAAGGTGACAAGTCTACCTCCCGGATATCCGTGACATCATCAATAGCCTTGGGAACTCCGCTATCGTCAAGGATCATCATGCCAGTAACCTGGAGAAAGTCGCGACGATTCTTGAACAAGAGATCTTCTAATTCCTCGGGATAAAAGCAGTCCATCTCACGACCGGTTACAGGGTAGAGAATGGTCAGCTTACGCGCTGCAAAATCGATGTTTCTTAGTTGGCCTGTTACCGTCTGAGCAGCGGCCAACTCCTCAGCCGGAACCGTAAGCTCATCAATGAACGAGGCGCTCCAATCCCCTACACTGGCGACACTAACACCCGTCGAGTCGCGTACATCGAGTCGCCATCCGGACCCAAACTGGGGCAGCATTCCCTTGATACTTTCTAATACACGCTTTCTGATACTGCCGTCGGGAATGACATTCGCCATCCTATCGCGGTCCTGCCTTTGGATACAAACCATCAAATCTTTAAAGACTTGCGTTGCAGCAGCGGCTTGTTCCGGGGCAAAAAGATCAGTGGATCCGCCGCCGATGACAACTGGCATTGCATAGCATCCATGCACAGGCAATTGGCAAATCAGCTGAAACTTTTCAGCACTGGACTTTGCTAGCCTGGCTCTCGCCTTCACGGTTTTACCCTCGACTTGCATTCCAATCAGATCAAATGTCCGCTGAGCATTCTCCAAGATCTGCACGAGGACGTTCGCCGGCAGCGTATGCGCGTCGGTTAGCGGGCCCTCGATATGAAACGTTAATGCTCGGTCCGGTTCTATCATAGAGTTCTCATTATGTTCTCCATCGTAGCATACGCCACTGAAGAGAAAGCAGCCGTGCCGATACATCTCATTGATGAAATAACAATGGAAAACTGGCTTTGTTTAGACAGTCGTAAGGGTTGCAGCGGGCACTTCGAACTGCTCGCGGCGACCGCACATGGGCAATCATTTTACGCATGATAGTAAGCCGGCCAGCGATCTGCCCATCGACAAGTACTTGCGCCTGCTCGTCGCTTAACTCCTCATCCTGACTATATACGAATCGCCGGGCCACCAGTCAGCACCGCCCCCCGGTCGGCGCGCTAGCTTCCTCAGTTCGGTTCATCACCTTTGACCTACCGAGTGAAATTTCGTTCACTGAGTCAGATAGATAGACCCTAGGCGCGGTGATAGGTGAGCGCGCTGGCGATGCAGAAAGCCAGCGCATCGGCGGGCACGCTGTCCGCTTCGTCGAACACCAGCGCGCGGTTGCCTTCAAACTCGAAGTCATGCGGAAACAGGCTGCGGAAGGTGTCGACCAGGGTCGTCTTGCAGTTGAAGTAGATGGCGTAACGCGACGGCGCCGCTTTTTTCCAGGCGATGCGGATCGTGCTGCCGCTCTTGCTCTGGCTGGTGAGATAAGCCGGCTCTCCCCATTTGAGCGTTTCTTCGAGCGGGCCGACGCCGCCGGTCGACGCCGCCGTCGCAAAAATCAGTTCGCGCAGCGCCATCAGTTTGCCCCGCACGGGAGCCGGATAGGCGTCGAAGGTGTGCTGCACGGCAGCGTTGGCGAATGGCGTCATGCTCTCCCCGGTTGGATCACGACGCCGGGACGATTCCCTTCAGGCCGTGGCTTTTTTCGATACGAATCGCGCGGCGACGAGCGCACTGGCCAGCCCCACCACGATCGCCGTGGTGCTGCCGGAAAAGCCCACCGCCGTGTTGGCGGCGATCTTGCCGACCTTCGGTTTGAGCAACTCCAGCCGGCGCCTGGTCATTTGCGCACCCAGCTCGTTCAGGCGGTTCTTGTCCAGCATGCGCTCAGCTTCGGGCAGCAGCACCGTTTCTTCGTCGGCCACGTGGTGCATCACATCGCGCATCAGTTCATGCAGCAGCTGGTCGTGGCGCCGGTCGGTGGGTCCGGTTGCGCGCAGCTCCGCGATCAGGCGGCGCATTTCATCATGTTCCGGCTGGCTTTTCTGGATCACCGGCTCGGCCCCGTTCAAACGGCGCAGCACCGGATAGAACACTTCCTCTTCCAGTGTCGCATGGATTTCCAGTGCGTCGCAAATGGTTTCGGCCAGCGCCTTCTTGACGCTGGGACGCGCGGCGGTGGTGTACTGGTGGAAGGTGACCAGCACATGCGAGTGATCGAAGCGGATCATGTCGGTCACGGAAGGGCTCAATTTATTCAAAGAAAACATGATTCTTCCTCCTGAAAAGTCGTGCCCTTATATTAAAGACACCCACCTTCCGCCCGCGTAGGACGCCGCCTCATTTTCGTGTCGGCCAACTGCACGCGCCACCGTGCAACAAAGCAAGCCTAGCGCTCGTTGCGTCCGTGCAGAAACTCGCGGTACCAGCGTCCGCTGCTTTTCAGGGTGCGCTGCTGGGTCTCGAAGTCGACGTGGACAATGCCGAAGCGGCGCAGGTAACCTTCCGACCATTCGAAATTGTCGAGCAGGCTCCAGGCAAAATAGCCTTTCACTGGCACGCCCTGCTGCTGGGCGGCGCGCACGGCGGCCAGGTGGCGCACCAGGTAGTGGCGGCGCGCCTCGTCGTCGACGCTGCCGTCGGCCTGCACCACGTCCTCGTAGGAAGACCCGTTTTCGGTCACGTAGACCTCGGCCGGCTGGTATTCGTTGGCGATGCGCAGCAGCAACTCGGTCAGCCCGTCGGGCGCGACCTCCCAGCCGAAGGCGGTGCGCTCGCGGTCCTGCGGCAGGACGACCTCGGTGCGCAGGAAGCCGGCAGCGGGCGCGTCGCGCACGATTTCGGGGAAATAGTAGTTCAGGCCGACGAAATCGGTCGGCGCCGCGATGGCCTGCATATCGCCCTCCAGCACCACGGGCGCAGCCTCGCCCAGCAGCGCCAGCGTCTCTTGCGGGTAGCCGCGGCCGTACAGCGGATCGAGGAACCAGCGGTTGCGAAAGCCGTCGTGGCGCTGCAAGGCCTGCTGGTCCGCTTCGCTGTCCGAGGCGGCGCGGATCGGGTGCAGGCTGAGCGCGATGCCGACCCGCGCGTCGGGCACGTTGGCGCGGATGACCGGAGTGGCCAGGCCATGCGACAGCAGCACGTGGTGGCACACCTGCAGCGCGGTGGGCGCGTCGCGCAGGCCGGGTGCGTGCATGCCATCGAGGTTGCCGTGCATGGCGGTGCACCACGGCTCGTTGTGGGTGATCCAGTGGCGCACGCGGTCGCCCAGGCGGCGCGTGACCACGTCGGCATAGTCGACAAAGGCGGCCACGGTATCGCGCTTGGCCCAGCCGCCCTGGTCCTGGATGGATTGCGGCAGGTCCCAGTGGTACAGGGTGGCCCACGGCTGCAGGCCGCGTTCGAGCATGCCGTCGACCAGGCGCTCGTAGAAATCGAGGCCCGCTTCGTTGGGGGCGGCGCCGGTGCCGCCGAAGATGCGCGGCCACGCGATCGAGAAGCGGTAGGCGTTCAGGCCGAGCGACTGGCCGATGTCGAAGTCTTCCGGCCAGCGGTGGTAATGGTCGCAGGCGACGGCGCCGTTGGAGCCGTCGCGGATCTTGCCGGGGGTGGCGCAGAAGGTGTCCCAGATCGACGCCACGCGAGCGTCGGTGCTGCCCGCCCCTTCGATCTGGAAGGCCGAGGTGGAACAGCCCCACAGGAAGTCGTCGCCGAAACTGGCGCGTGCGAGAGGCTGGTGCGGGTCGTTTTTCTGGTTGGTCATAGGGAGATCGGTCAGTGTTAAAGTTGCTCGATGAGAAATTGGAATCGCTTCCACTTTACCACAAAAAAAAGCGCCGGCAACGGCGATGGGGGATTATTTGATTCGTTGAGTTGCGCTGTCTGGGGGGAGCTGTTTTGACCACTGGCCGTCACGCCGTGACGGCGTGACGGCGTGACGACTCGGCGGCTGCAAGGCTCCCGGTGGCGCTACCGGTACGCGCTTCTAAACGACGTTCGCCTTACCCAACGACGCCCGCAGCGCAATCGTCACCGGATATGCATGCGTCACCGGCCGGTCCATGTCATAGCAGCGATTGAGCAGGCAGTTCAAGCCATTGAGCGTCATCTCGGTCCACGGCATGTGCACCGTGGTCAGGCGCGGCGCCGTGTATTCGGCGCTGTTGGTGTCGTCGTACCCGAGCACCGACACCTGCTCGGGCACCGCAACGCCAGCCTGCTGAAAATACGACAGCGCCCCCACCGCCATGTCGTCATTGGCGCAAAACACGGCGGTAAACGGATAGCCCGATTCGGCCAGTTCCCTGGCCGCTTCCCACCCGCCCTTCGGTGCAAAGTCGCTTTCGGCCACCCACATGCCGTCGGTGTCGATACCGGCATGCGCCAGCTCGCCCAGAAAACCGTCGATGCGCTCGACGTTGTCGGGCGCGCCGCGCGGCCCGGCGATGACGGCGATGTCGCGGTGCCCCTCGCGCAACAGGGCTTGCGCCGCCAGGCGGCCGCCGTACAGATGGTCGATGGTGAAGCTCTGGCTGGCGATCGAAGGCACGCTGTGATTGAGCAGCACCAGGCGCGACTTGCGCGGCCCGAGCGCCTCGATGTCTTCGTCGCGCAGCACGTTACTCATCACCAGCACGCCATCGCAGCCGCGCTCCTTGAGAAAATCGATCCCCTGCACGGCCTGGGTGCGCTCGTCGTCGCTGCCGATGCCGAATCCGACCACCATGTTCAGCCCCGCGGCGCGCAATTCCGAATAAATCAGCTTGAGAATCGGCGTGTAGAAGGTGCCGCTCAGGTAGGGAATGTACACGCCGATCATCTGCGAGCTGCCCAGCATCAGCGAGCGGGCCGCGTACGAGGGATGGAACTCGAGTTCCTCGATCGCCTTCTGGACCCGCGCCAGCGTCTTGGGCGACACCGCCCCCTTGCCGCTAACGACACGCGATGCGGTTCCGAGGCCGACGCCGGCCCGCAGTGCTACGTCTTTGAGAGTTGCCACGCGCGCTTCTTCCGTTTAAAAATGGGGACTGCAAAAATCGCAGCATACTGCATTCGGGCGCTCTCTCACAAGCGCGCGCCGCCCGAACCCCGTCACTGCTCGTTCCTGAGGGCGGCGGCGATCAGTTTTTGCGCTTTCTCGGCCGGCATCCTGGTATTCCAGAACGATGTCAATACATCCTGCATGGCGCCATTCTGGTCCGGCGTCAGATACACCTCGCCGATGCCGACGTGGCGCGTGCGGTCCTTCATGATCGCCATGCCGGCCTTGGCGCAGGGGTCCATGCCTGACGCATCGACGTCGCCCCGGATCGGAATCGAGCCTTTGAGCTTATTGAATGCGATCTGGGTGCGCGGTGCGACGATCACGCTGGCCAGCAGCTTCTGGTACTTGATCTGCTGCGCATTGCCGGTCTTGGGGAAGACGAAGGCGTCGCCCTGGATCAAGTAGGGCGAGCGCGGGCCGAAGCCGGGGATGCAGCCGTATTCCTTGCCGGCGCTCTGGCGCGCCGCGCCGAATTCGCCCTTGGCCCAGTCGCCCATCACCTGGATGCCGGCCTTGCCGGAGATGACCAGGGCGGTGGCGTCGTTCCAGTTGCGGCCCGGCGCGCCGGCGTCCACGTACGATTGCAGGCGCTTGAAATTGAGCAGGACGCGGCGGAAGGCCTCGGAATTGATGGCCGCCGGATCGCGCTCGCGCAGCACCTTCAGATACAGGTCGGTGCCGCCCATGTGGGCCAGCATCGACAAAAACAGGATGTTTTCCTGCCACGGCTGGCCGCCGTGCGCGAGCGCGATCAATCCGGCCGCCTTGAGCTTGTCGAGCGCGGCGAACAGCTCGTCGACGCTGGCCGGCTCCTTGGCGATGCCGGCCTTCTGGAAGGCCGCCTTGGAATACCAGATCCAGGCCTGCATGTGGATGTTGACCGGGACCGCGTAGTAATGCCCCTTGACGCGGATGACGCTGAGCACCGGCTCGGGCAGGAACTTGTCCCAGCCTTCCCTGAGCGCGACATCGTCGACGTTATTGAGCATGCCCTGCTCGACCAGGTCGGTGAACTGCTTGGTGGTGTTGAACTGGGCCGCCATCGGCGCATTGCCGCCGACGATGCGGTTGATCGCCACCGCGCGCGCCTGGTCGGCGCCGGCGATCGCGGTATCGGTCCAGGCGCCGCCGGCGGCGCGGTAGGCGTCGGCGATGGTGCGCACCGCGGCCGCTTCGCTGCTGGAAGTCCACCAGTGGATCACTTCCGGTTTGGGGTCGGCGCCAAAGGCGGCGCCGGCGCTTGCCAGCGCCAGCGCGGCGGCCAGAATTCGTTGTTTCAACATGGTCTCCGGTGAAAGCAGGTCTGTGCCCGTCTTGAATTGGAAGGCTTTCCAACTTTGTCGGTTGACTATATCATTCAAAGAATTTCAGTGTCAACGCGCAAGGCTATCACGGCGCGTCGTGATATCGTTTTCGTCCTCTTGTTTTCATCCCTCTTTGCATGGAGCCGCCGTGTTCAATCCGCGCCCGCAAGTCCGTTTTATCGCCATCGCCGGGCAGGCGCCGTGCGTCGTGGTGGACGATTTCCTGCTCGATCCGCGCGCGCTGGTCGCGCAGGCAGTCGCCGCGCAGGCCCGCTTTGCCGTCGACCCGGACAACTACTATCCCGGCCCGGAACTGGACCTGGGCCAGGAGACGGCCTTCCGCCTCGACGAATTCTTCATCCAGCACGTGCGGCGCGCGCTGGGCGCCCAGCGCACCATCAGCGTGGCGGCGCGCCTGGCGCTGGCCACCCTGCCCCCGGACCGGCTGCATCCCCTGCAGCGCCTGTGCCACCGCGACTGCGCCGACCTGGCGCCGGGCGTCGGTGCGGCGGCGGCCGTGGTGTACCTGTTCGACGACGCGCGCATGGGCGGCACCAGCTTTTACCGCCCCACCCAGGCCCCCGAAGACACGGCGCGCCTCTTGTGCGCAGCCCATGCCGGCTCGCCCGCCGACGGCGGCGGCGCGGGCTACCTGACCGCCTCGAACGCCCACTTCGAGCAAATCGGCACCATTGCCGCGCGCTTCAACCGGGCCATTTTCTACGATGGCGAGATCTTCCACGCGGCCCAGATCGAGGCGCCCGCCCTGCTCCACAGCGATCCGGCGCGCGGCCGGCTCACCATGAATGGCTTCTTTCGCTTCCGCAAACGCAGCGCCTGAGCCATCGGCCGCGACGACAGGCCATCGCCGCGTTGTTTTACAGCAAATTTCAGCCAAACTGAGGCCCATAACGATACCCAGAAGCATCTTATAAGGTTGGTCGATATATAATTTCGGCTATTTTTGCCGAATGGCCACATTTGGCGATCTATTTCTACAAACAAATTACAGGATTCCACGTGAAAAACAAACTCGCTATCGCCATGCTGGCCGCCGCCACCGCTCCTATGGCAGCGCAGGCCGAAAGCTCCTACGTTGGTGTTGGCATTGGTGCTGCAGAGCAAGTTCTGAGCATCACCGAAGGCACCTACAAGGACCACGACATTGCAGCCAAGGTATTCACCGGTTACAAATTCGACAAGAACTTCGGCGTCGAAGCCGGCTTCACCCACTTCGGCACCGCCGAAACCGGTGGCAAGCGTAGCGGTTCGCGCGCGCGTTCGTACTTCGCGGCCGGCACCCTCGCCCTGCCGCTGGGCGAGAAGTTCGCCATCACCGGCAAGCTGGGTATCGCCAAGAACCGCACCATGCAGCTGCTGGTCGGCGAAGGCGACGACAAGCAGAAAAAGACCGATGCGCTGCTGGGCGTTGGCGTCACCTACGCCGTGACCAAGACCATCGCCGCGTTCGTCGAATATGAAAACTACGGCGCCGTCGCAAGAGGCCAGAATGGTTCGCTGAAAGCGACGATCCTGTCGACCGGCATGCGTTTCTCGTTCTAAGCTGCCTGCTCCACAAATAAACCGGCTGCGTGCCGGTTTTTTTACGTCCCTCGTCGCCGCGCCGACAGGCCGCGCCGTCAGGCCGCGCGGCGCAGCGCCGCCGCCTGGCAGTTGGCCTTGATGAATGCCTCATGGCTGGACATGGCGTCCACGCATTTGCGGATCACCGCCTGCGTCCCCTGCAGGAAGTCGGCGATCTCGTCCGGTGCGCGCTGGTCGACCACCGGGTTGTAGCCGCGCGCGCGCAAGCCCTGCCCGTGCATCACCTGCAGCCAGCTATCCTCGGGAAACAGCTCCTCGTTCTCGCGCAGGATGCGCCCGTGGCTGGCGTACAGGTCGAGCTTGCGCCGCAGGTTGTCCGGCACCTCCATGTCGCGGCAATAACGCCAGAACGACGAATCGTCGCGCGTGCCCGCTTTATAGTGCAGGATCAGGAAGTCGCGAATCTGCTCGTACTCCTTGTCGCACAGGCGGTTGAAGGTATCGATGTCGACCTGGTCGAAGCCGCGGTCGGGGAAAAAACTGATCAGCCGCATCAGCGCCGTCTTGACCATGTGGATGCTGGTCGACTCCAACGGTTCCATGAAGCCGCCCGACAGGCCGATCGCCACGCAGTTCTTGTTCCAGGCGCGCTTGCGCTTGCCGGTGGTGAACTTGAGCAGGCGCGGTTCGGCCAGCGGCTGGCCGTCGAGATTGTTCATGAGGATGGCCTGGGCTTCGTCGGCGCTCATGAACTTGCTCGAAAATACGTGGCCGTTGCCGGTGCGGTGCTGCAGCGGAATGCGCCACTGCCAGCCGGCCGTGTGCGCGGTCGAGCGCGTCAGCGCCGCCATGGGGCCGTGCGATTCGCAGGGCACGGCAATGGCGCGGTCGCACGGCAGCCAGCCGCTCCAGTCTTCATAGCCCGTGTGCAGGGCTTGCTCGATCAGCAAACCGGCCATGCCGGAGCAATCGAGAAAGAAGTCGCCGGCGATGCGCTCGCCGTTTTCCATCATCAGCGCGGCGATCGATCCGTCCGGATGCAGCACCGTCTCGACGATGCGGCCCTCGGTGCGCTGCACGCCGCGCGCCTCGCTGTAGCTGCGCAGGTAGCGCGCATACAGGCCGGCGTCGAAATGGAAGGCGTAGGACAGGTCCGCCAGCGGCGAATTGGGCAGGTCCGGACGTCCGCGGCTGAACTTGCCCAGGCGCGCGGCCATGCTGTTGATCGAGTACGGCTCCAGGCTGTCGGCCTGCCCGGCCTGGTGCATTTTCAGCCAGTAGTGGAAGAAATTGGCGGTCGGCTGGTCGCGCCCGACCGAGCCGAAGCCGTGGATGTAGTTGCTGCCCCGCTGCCCCCAATCGACGAATTCGATGCCGAGCTTGAAGGTGCCCTGGGTGGCGCGGATGAAGTCGTTCTCATCGATGCCCAGGTGCAGGTTGAAATTGCGGATGCTGGGAATGGTCGCCTCCCCCACTCCGATGGTGGAAATCTGGTCCGACTCGATCAGGCGGTAATGGTGGCCCACGGGCAGCAGCTGCGACAGCGCCGCGGCGCTCATCCAGCCGGCGGTGCCGCCACCGACAATCACGATCTGCTTGATGCGCTGCTCTGTCATCTGGTTCTCCGGTCGATGCTTGGACTAAGGGTGTAAGTAAATAAGTGCGCATGCAAAAAAACCGGTGTGGCCTGGGGGACAGGACACACCGGCCCACCGCGCGCCTTGCGGCACGCGGGGCTCGCCAAACGGTGGATGTCAGTAGCGCATCAGTAGTTGAATCCGGCGCGCAGGCCGAACATGCGTGGTTCGTTGTAGCTGGCGATCATCTGCCCGCCGAGGCCGCTGTTGCCGGACGTTTTCACCTTCTTGTCCGTCACGTTGCGCACATACAGTTCCGCATGCCAGTTGCCATTGGGCGCGTCGACCCGGAACGAGGCGTCGCCGACCGCATTGGCTTTCTGGAAGCGGCCGATGTGCTCGAACTCGTCGTTGCGCACGTCGAAGTAGACCTTGTCGCGCCAGTTGACCTTGAAGTACGGGGTCAGCTTGTAGCCGCCGTCGAGCACGAACGCTTGCGAAGCGTGCAGCATGAAGGTGTACTTCGGCGCGTTCGGCAGGCGGTTGTTGGTCACGTCGTACAGGCGCTTGCCGTTGTCCGGACCGGCACCGGCGTACGGCGCCGGGCAGCGTTCCTGGTTGAATTCGATGCGCTCGTCGCACAGGTAGTCGTCGCTGTAGGAACCGTAGTCGCGGATCGAGGTGTTCAGGTTGGAGAAGGCGCCGCCGACCTTGGCGCCCTTCCATGGCTTGTAATCCCACTCGACTTCGATGCCCGAGATGCGGTTGTTGCCGACGTTGATGGTGCGCCAGGTTTCGTACACATCGCACTTGGGCTGGTCGCTGGCGCACGGCTTGCCATCGTCCGGACGGTATTTCGAGACGAAGTAGGTGTTGGTCAGCTGCTGGTCCTTGTAGCGCATCATGAAGGCGACGGCCGACACGCTCAGGCGGTTTTCCAGGAACTTGCCCTTGTAGCCGAATTCCAGATTGGTGACCAGTTCCGGCTTGTACGGCAAGAAGGTTTCCACGCCCTTCTTGCCGTCGATGCAGGTATGGCCGCCGCAACTGTCGACCTTGTCGCCGAAGCCGCCGGCCTTGTAGCCGGTCGACAGCGCCGTGTAGGCCATCTGGTTGTCGGTGACCTGTTTCTGCAGGCCGAGGCGCCAGGTGACTTTTTTCCATTCTTCCTTGTGATCGTTCGGCGACGGCCGGCCGTAGCCGGAATACGCCTCGACGCTGCCGCCCATGCCCGGTTTCAGGTCATTGGCTTGTGGAAAACGGTAGCCGGGCGTGTTCGGAATGCCGCCGTTGTACTGGCCGCGGTAAAACGCCGTCTCGCCGGCCCAGCCGCCCAGGTTCAGGCCATTCTTGTCTTCCTTGGTGTCGACGCTGTAGCGCGCGCCGGCGGTGGCGGTCCAGGTCGGGATGAATTTCCAGTCGGCCTGGGCGAACACGGCCTTCGCGTCGACCTGGCGGTCCGGCTGCGAGTAAAACGCGCCGGAGGCGATGCCGTGCGGCTTGCGGAAGAAATCGACGACTTCGTAGTTGATCTGGTTTTTCTCGTGCATCCAGAACAGGCCGGCCACGTATTGCAGGGTGTCGAACTGCTGCTTGAGCTGGAGTTCCTGCACCGAGGACTTGTATTTCGAGTCCCAGGTGGCCTGGTAGCGGTCGTCCAGCGGCCAGGTGCTCCAGTTGGCCGCGTCCGGGCGGTTCGGGTAGTCGGCCGTCACCTGGAACGGCAGCGCCGCCGTCAAGCCCTTGTCGGCGTCGTACAGCTGCGAGCGCTGCTGGTTGGCCAGCATGAAGCTGTAGTCGATGCTGGTGTTCTTGCTGACGTTCCAGCTGACCCCGGCGCGCAGCGACTTGATGGTCATGTCGGTCTTGCCGGGCACGTTGATCAGGAGGTCCCACTGGCCGCCGGTGCAGGCGTAGCGCGTGCCGGCTGCCTGGTCGCAGTCGCGGAAACTGGTGTTGCCGGCGCCATTGTCCTGAAACAGCTCGTAGGCGGCGTTGAGGGTCAGGTCCGGGGTGATCTTGAACTTGGCTGCCAGGCGCGCTGCGTACTCGTCCTGGTTGGTGTAGAAATCCTTGGCGCTGACCGGGTGGTTGTAGCGCTGGTCGACGTCGGGAATGCCATCCGGAATCCAGCCCTTGGACGGCACGTTCGCTTCGCGCGTGTCCGACATCTGGTTGGCCCAGCCGTTGCGCGTGACCTTGGTGAACGAGCCGCGCAGCGCCAGCTTGTCGTTGACGGCGATGTTCTGGATCAGGTTGACCTGTTTCTTGCGGTAATTGCCGATGTCGACCTCGGCCTTGCCGTAGTTGCCCGAGAAATCAGGCTTGGCCGAAATGACGTTGACGCTGCCGCCGGTGGAATTGCGCCCGAACAGGGTGCCCTGCGGGCCGCGCAGCACTTCGACCTGGTCGACGTCGAACATGAGCGCCTGGGCGCCCTGCGGACGGGGCGAATACAGGCCGTCGATGTGAAAGCCGACGGCGGGGTCGCCGATTTCGGTGGTGTTCGAGGAGGTCACGCCGCGGATGGTGATCTGCACCGCCGAGTCGCCGGTGGCCTGGAACGTCACGTTGGGAATTTCGTTGGCCAGGTCCTTGGCGCTGGTGATGCCCATTCGGTTCAGGTTATCCTGGCTGTAGGCGGTGACCGCCAGCGGGGTTTTCAGCAACGAGGTCGAGTAGCGGGTGGCGGTGACCTTCACTTCGGGAATGAATTCCTTGTCGCTTTCGCTGGCCGGGGCCGGCGCCGGAGCCTGGGCATGGGCGGACATACCGATCAGCCCGCACGCGCTGGCAACGGCCAGGCTGACCAGGGTCCTTCTTGTCTTCGGATACAACATTGCGTCTCCTCGTTGATTTTTTTGATTATCGTTTTTAGCCCGCGGCCCGGGCCGGCGCCGCGTCTGTACTCCACTACACCCTGCCGCCGCCTCGGGCAACACATCCATGATCGGCTGTTCCGGCACCTCCACACTGATTGGAAACGCTCCCAATCGATGAGCAAAATATATCACTCAATGTTTTTCAATGTCAACGATACTTTGTGCGGAGTTAAAAAAGCAACAGCGGAGAGGCGGGCGCGTTGCCTGCGCGCCCTGCCGTGCCAAGCCGCCGGCGCGGCACTACCGGCAGACACGGGCTCGATCAGCGTCCGAACGGATACTCCAAGGTCTTGTCAATGACAATCGGCAGCGGTATATCCCTGCCGGAATCAAACGCCCTGTTCATGAGCTTGACGTCTTCTGCGGGAATGAGCATCGGCTTAGGGTCCTTGGCGGACATGCTTCTTACCGGCGTTCTCGATCGGTTCAGGTTTTGAATTCCCATGGCGATTTGCAGAGAGTAATCTGTCGGAGTTGAGCCCGCATCAAACGGCTGGCTCCCCAGGTAGTTGGCAAACCAGCGCGCCGACTCGGCTTGCGAGGGAGCAATCATGGGAGACCTCGATGGGGTTTGTGCCGTCGCATGGCAAGATATGCACGACGACCTGGGATTATCCACTGGACCGTTGAGTCTTCCATCCGCCCCCAAGTGCTGCGGCGTTCCGATCATCTTGTTAATCCATTGCTGATTTTTGGCGAGGTCGTTACCCCACATCACGCCAACCAACTGCATTCTTTCCCAAGGCGTGGCGCCGGCTGCATTGCCGTTGTAAGACAAGGTCGCAAACACCCATCCCGTCTCGAGCGCGCGCGCGTCTTTGACGGCAATGTCCACTTGCATCAACCGGACAGTTTGCGGCCGACGGACCAGCGCTCCGCTGGGACAGGTCGCACCGGAAAACACGTGGACATTTGCCCGCCATTCTATTGTATCCTTGAGATAAGAAACCTCGGAATCGGGCGCCGTCGTAAACAGTAATTTTGCAATCACTGTTCCATTGGGAAATTGCGACAATGCCGCGTCCGGAGTGCCAGGTTTGGCCCATACTCTACCGACCTGATATCCTCCCGGTGGATTATAAAACCCCACTGCCCAGTTCTGAAAACACCTTGTCTGCGTCGGACCCAATTCGCCCTTCCCCGCCGTGGCCGGAGCGGGCGTGGTCCTTTCCCGGGTCAACCCTCGAATGAACTCCCGACCGGTATCGCCATAGTGCATCCAAGGTGCGTGATACCATGTACGTACCTTATTATTCCGAACATCCCAGTCCGCCTGAATATTGCCTTCAAGGACATACGAGTACACCGTCTTTGCGTACTGCTCCGGCTCCTTCGTGGGATCGATCGCTTGCCAGGGCAGTGCATCTTGGGGGAGCGCTACCGGATAATCCTGGCTGAGCTTAAATACGGGACCTGTCCAGCCGGCGGGAATTTTATCGTTGGATGAGGGGAAATTTTGCGCTATAGCATTTCCGTTACTAACACCAGCCAGAAGCACGAAGATTATACCGGTACGCCGTATTGCAAGATTCCATATCCGGCGCGATATAATCTGACTGTTGCGCTCAATATTATTGCATGCACACATGATTTATCCTTCCGCAGTGAATCAAATTGCACGACGTCACATTTTTCAGATAAGCCGATAAAATCATCGGCCATCCGAATTACTGTATCTCCAGACGTACGGATCAGGATTGATAGATGCGGCGTTTTCGGCACATCATTGATGGTTCTGCTGTTATCGCTGAATGAATGCCCGACGTCGGTTCATCTTTCCCTGCTGCCAATCTGGCACGAAAACACGTCAAGCTGCGTGTGTGGGCGCGGACGCGTGGCAAGCGCCATGAGCGATGCTACGTGAAGGCTTTATTACTCATTGCCATGACGCAGGCATCGGAAGGTCGTCAGCGGGAGCCCGCGGCACGCAGGTCGTCCACAACATCGTGACCGAACCCGGGTGCCAGCAAATAATCGACCACGCCGGCCGCGCTCTGCTCGGGCGAGCTGAGTGCGCCATCGCGCTGCAAGGCCAGGAAGCGTTCGCGTAGCGGAAACCGGCTCTCGGGCGTGGCCCGGATGCGCGCCTGCATGGCGGTATCGATGACGCCTGGCGCAAGGCTGCAGATGCGTACGCCGGCACTCCCCGCCTGCGGAGGCAGCGGATAATCGAGCGCCACCGCGCGCGCATGGTGGTCGAGCGCGGCCTTGGTGGCCCCGTACACACTCCAGCCGGTGTAGGCATTGCGCGCGGCGCCGCTCGACACGTGCAGGATGCGGCAGTCGGCCTGCCGGGCCGCGCCGGCCACGGCCGCGGCCAGCATCACCGGCGCGGCCACGTTCAGCGCCACCGCCTGCGCGACCGCCAGCGGGTCCTGGTCGTGCAGCGCGCCGACCGGTTCCACCGTCCCTGCGTTATTGATCAGCAAAACCCGGGTGCTGGCGCCGACAAAGTCGCGCAAGGCCGGCGTGGCCAGCCAGGCGGCCAGCGCGGCGCTGTCGGCCAGGTCGGCCTGGTGCTCGCGCAAAAGCGGGCCGAAGCGTGCCGCCAGTTCCGGCGCCGTGCCGCGCGCCACTCCCAGCACGGCAATCCCGCGCGTCATCAGTTCGGCAGCCACGGCGGCGCCCAGGCCCTGGGTGTGGCCGCTGACCACGGCCGTGACGACGGGGCCGCTCATGATTCCGGTTGCTCGGCGGCCTTGCGGCGGCGGTAGTCGGCGTCGATGCCTTCGCCGCGCTTGCTCAGTACCGGCACCCGGCGCGAGAACATGAACTCGACCTTGGCGTCCGGATAGATGTGCACCGACACATAGCGCGCGTCCGATGGAATCTCGCCCATGTTGGGCGTGTTGGACGAGTTCACGACCTCGCTCGTCTCCTCGCCCTGGGTACCCGCGACGCGCCAGGTGACCTTTTGCGGGCCGTTGTTGAAGCGCGCGCCGATCTTGCTGCGGCGGCCGCTGTACGGATACGGACCGGCGCCGCCCACGCGCACGCCGCCGACGGTCACGTCGAGCAGGGTGCGGTTCGAATAATTGAAGACCACGACATCGAGCACCTTGTCGGTCTGGGCCATGGTGGCCGATGTTCCCAGCAGCCACAGCGCGGCGCCAGCCAGCAGCGTGCGGCGGGAAACGGTCTTGTTCAGCATGTCATGCTCCTGCAGAAAGTGAAGCCGTTATTGTGAAGGAAAATCACGCTGCCGACGAGGATTGTTGCACGCGGCCCGCAGGGGCCGTGCCGGGAAGCCGCGGGCGGCAAGCTCAGTCGTCCGCCGGCTGGGGTGCGCGCCGCGACTTGCACTGCGGATCATCCTTGGCGCTGCCGGCGCACAGGCGCACCAGGCATTGCTCGGCCTGGGCCGCATTGAGCTGCTTGCATTGCTTGAGCGAGGTGGGCGCGGCGGCCGTGGGCTGCTCGCCTTTTTGCGCCTTCGAGTGGGCGACCAGGGCAGCGAGCAGGCTGGCGTCGTCGGTGGGCTTGGCTGGCGCCTTGGGTGCGCCCTTGGCCGGCGGCTCGGGCTTTTTCTCGCCCGCTTTCGCCGCCACCGCCGGTCTGGCCGCAGTGCCAGCCGCCTTGGGGGCGGTGCCAGGCGCCTTGGGCGCGGCCTTTTTGCGTTCGGCCGGCGAACTGGCCAGCAGCTTGGTCAATTCTTCTTCGGGGGATTTGGGCTTGGGCTTGGATGGCGTGTTGAGTAGGTCCTTGAGCGAAGGATCTTTTGGCGGCGCGGCGGGCGCGGGCGCGCCCTGCTCCAGGATGGCGGCGGCGGACACCTCGGGCTCGGCCGGGCTGGACACGGCCGTCGGCGCGCTCGCCGACGCGCTCGCCGGCGTCACCGGATCGGCAAGCACCGGTTCGGCCGGGCCGGCCGCCACCACGGCGGGCATCGGGTCGGCGTCGAGCGCCATCCATACGCCGGCGCCGGCGCACAGGGCCACCAGCACGGCGCCGCCAGCCAGCCAGCCGGCCTTGCCGCGCCCGGCCTTGCCCGCCTCGGGCGTGGACTTGTCGGCCGCTTGCGCCGCCTGGCGTGCGTCGACGCTCGCGCGCGCCGCTTCTTCTTGCTGCTCTGTGGAAAGTAAACTGGGCCGCCTGTAGGCTGGCGGCGGCTGATCGTCATGTTGCAAAGGGTGCTCCTTGTTGATTTCTACATAACTTTACGCTATTCAAAAAAAACGTGAAGCTTTTTTACCATGTCAACAGCCCGGCGCCCCTCACAAAAGAGTGTGGAATCAGCTGTCGGATTGCTATAACAGTAAGATATACTTCCGAGCAATCCTTTATGTCAGTATCGCACTTTTTGTTTTGAATGTCTTGATGAGGTCCCTGTGCTGTTCCTTGCAGTAGCCCTGTACTTTCTGCTGGCGTGCGCGATCAGCTTTCTGGTGCTGTTTCCGGCCGGCCGCGCGTTCGTGCTGGGGATGCTGGCACGTGCCGGCGTGCGCCTGCGCGGCTGGTTCGGACAGGCGGCGCGCGTCAGGGGACAGAGTGTTGCGGCAATACGACAGTCCGGCAGCGCCTCCGCGCGCGGCACCAGCCAGTTTTTACGCCGCCATTACCTGCTGGTGATCGGCGGGCTGGTGCTGGTGTCGGTGCCGCCGCTGCTGGCCCTGTTCAGCGGCGGCACGGCGCTGGGCGGCTTCGAGGAATCGACGCGCGAAATGGATACCCAGGTCGCCGGCCTGCTCGAAGGCGAGAACCTGGTGCCGCCCGCGCCGCTGCCGCCGATGCTGTTCGCCACCGTGGAAGTGGAGCAGGAACGCCCGATGATCGTCTCGGCCAGCCGCGACTGGTCACTGATGAATCCGGCGTACACCCAGCGCCTGCTCCAAGCGTTTAAAATAATGAAAGAACGTCATGGCTACGATATGGCTATCCTGGAAGGCTACCGCAGCCCGGAACGCCAGAACAAGCTCGCCGCGATGGGCTCGTCGGTGACCAATGCGGCCGCATTCCAGAGCTGGCACCAGTACGGACTGGCGGCCGATTGCGCTTTTGTTCGTAACGGTAAAATTGTAATTTCGGAAAAAGATCCCTGGGCCATGCGCGGTTACGAGCTGTACGGCGAAGTCGCCGAATCGCTCGGGCTGACCTGGGGTGGACGCTGGAAAATGATGGATTTCGGACATACCGAGTTGCGCCTGCCCGGCGTGATGAAGCGCCGCTGATGCGCACCCGGCAGCAACTGTGCATCTCGCGCGCTGTTGCCTGAACAAGGAAGACCCCTTCCGTCGCTGCGCCGCCCTGATCCGGCCAGCTTCGGTCCCGTCGTAAATGTTTTTTAAACTGAGTTTCTGATAATGATGCAATCAATCTGGCAGTTTCTGACAAGCCGTCGCACCCTGATCGTCGTCGGGTGGGTGGCGTTTGCCGCCGTCTTGCTGATCGGGGCGGCGGTGCTGGACCTCCCGGCCGAGTACGCGTTCGCCGTGCTCGGCGTGGCGCTGTTCTTCGGCCTGCTGGTCTGGCTGTGGCGCCGCCACAAGCGCCAGCGCGCCGCCGGCAACCTGGGCGAGATGCTCGAACAGCAGGTCAATCACACGCCGGTGCGTGCCGATCCCGCCCAGCGCCAGGAACACGAGACCATCAAGAAGCGCATGCTCGATGCGATCGCCACCATCAAGGGCTCCAAGCTGGGTGAACTCTCCGGTGACGCCGCCCTGTACGAATTGCCGTGGTACATGATCATCGGCAACCCGGCGGCCGGCAAGAGCACGGCCATTGCCAGTTCCGGCCTGCAATTCCCCTTTGCTGACAGCAAGATCGTCCAGGGCGTGGGCGGCACCCGCAACTGCGACTGGTTCTTCACCACCGACGGCATCCTGCTCGACACCGCCGGGCGCTATTCGGTGGTCGACGAAGACCGCACCGAGTGGTTCGGTTTCCTGTCGCTGCTGAAGAAATACCGCAAGAAAGCCCCGATCAACGGCATCATCATCGCCGTCAGCGTGGCCGAACTGACCGGCAACCGTCCCGAATTCGCCATCAACCTGGCCAAGAATCTGCGCCAGCGCGTGCAGGAACTGACCGAACGACTCGAAGTGCACGCGCCGGTGTACGTGGTCTTTACCAAGGCCGACCTGATCGCCGGCTTCAACGAATTCTTCCAGGACACCGAACGCGCCGAACGCGACCGCGTCTGGGGCGCCACCCTGCCCTACAGCCATGCCACCGGCAGCGAACAGGTGCTGACCCAGTTCGACGCCCGCTTCGACGAGCTGTACGACGGCCTGAAAGACATGAGCGCGGCCAATATGGCGCTGCAGTGGCGCGAGCGCATGCCGCCGGGCGTGTTCACCTTCCCGCTCGAATTTTCGACCATCAAGGCGCCGCTGCGCACCTTCATCGCCACCCTGTTCGAGGAAAACCCGTTCCAGTTCAAGCCGGTGTTCCGCGGCTTCTACTTCACCAGCGCGCTGCAGGAAGGCGAATCGATCTCGGCCTCGTCGCAAAAAGTGGCGCAGCGCTTCGACATCAAGCTGCAGCCGCAGCACCACGCCGAAACCCAGAACCAGAGCGGCTTCTTCCTGCTCAACCTGTTCCGCAACGTGATCTTCGCCGACAAGGACCTGGTCGCCCAGTACGCCAGCCCGAGCAAGACGCGCATGCGCTACGCCGCCTTCTTCCTGGCCACCGCCATGGTCGGCCTGACCCTGGGCGGCTGGAGCTGGTCGTACATGAGCAACCGCAAGCTGGTCGAAAACGTCCAGGCCGACCTGGACCAGGTGGTCAAGATCCAGGCCAACAAGATCGACCTGCAATCGCGCTTCGAAGCGCTGCAGATCCTGCAGGACCGCATCGAACAGCTGGAAAAATACCGCGACAGCCGTCCGCTCTCGCTCTCGCTCGGCCTGTACCAGGGCGAACTGCTCGAACGCAAGCTGCGCGAGGAATACTTCAGCGGCGTGCGCGAAATCATGTTGAAACCGGTGGCCGGTTCGCTCGAAACCTTCCTCACGGAAGTCAACGGCAACGCCAGCGCGCTGCAGGGCGGCGTCAAGCCGGCCACCGCGGACGCCGCCACCGCCGCCGCGGGCACGCCGGCAACGCCAGCCGCCGCCCCGGCCGTGGCCGCCGCCGCGCCGGCCGCGACCCAGTTCAAGGATGCTTCGGCAACGAGCACCGAAGACGCCTACAACGCCCTCAAGACTTACCTGATGCTGGGCGATAAATCGCGCTTCGAGGGCGGCCACCTGAACGACCAGCTGACCCGCTTCTGGCGCGTCTGGCTCGACGCCAACCGCGGCGCCATGCCGCGCGAGCAGATGATCCGCAGCGCCGAACGCACCATTTCGTTCTACCTGGCGCAGGTGGAAGACGTATCCTGGCCGCAGATCGACAGCAAGCTGGCCCTGGTCGACCAGACCCGCGACACCCTGCGCCTGGTGGTGCGCGGCATGCCGGCGCGCGAACGCGTGTACGCCGACGTCAAGGCGCGCGCCGCCACCCGCTTCCCGTCGATGACGGTGGGCCGCATCGTCGGCGACCAGGACAAGGAACTGGTCCTGGGCAGCTACGCCGTACCGGGCAGCTTCACGCGCGAAGCCTGGGAAGGCTTCGTGCAGGGCGCCTTCAAGGACGCCGCCAACAAGGAACTGCAAAGCGCCGACTGGGTGCTTAAAACTGCCTCCAAGGACGACCTGACGCTCGAAGGCAGCCCGGAACAGATCCAGAAGGCGCTGGTCGAGATGTACAAGAACGACTACGCCAGGGAATGGCAAAAATTCGTGCAGGGCGTGACCATCCGCGACCTCAATGGCTTCGAAGCGGCGGCAGCGGCCATGAACCGCCTGGGCGACCCGCAAACCTCGCCCATCCAGAAGCTGATCACCACCGTCTACGAACAGACCTCGTGGGACAACCCGTCCCTGGTGGACAAGGGCATGGCCAGCGCCAAGCGCGACATGATGGGCTGGTTCCGCGAAGTGATCCTGCGCCGCAAGCCGTCGCGGCTCACCGTCGACGCGCCGCCCACCCAGAGCGGCAGCAGCATCGCGCCGCTGCCGCTGGGCCCCGTCGGACGCGAATTTTCCGGCGTGGCGCGCCTGGTGGTCGCCAAGGACAAGGATGCCTCGCTCATGCGCGGCTACATGGAGCACCTGTCGAAACTGCGCAGCCGCTTCAACACCATCAAGAACCAGGGCGATCCGGGTCCGGGCGCCAAGCAGCTGATGCAGCAAACCCTGGATGGCAGCGGTTCCGAACTGGCCGAAGCGCTCAAGTATGTCGATGAGCAGATGCTGACCGGGATGAGCGACATCCAGAAGCAGGCCATCCGTCCGATCCTGGTGCGTCCGCTGATGCAGACCTTCTCGGTGATCGTGCGTCCGACCGAGGCGGAGATCGACAAGGTCTGGACGGCCCAGGTGCTGCAGCCGTTCCGCCAGAACCTGGCCACCAAGTATCCGTTCGCGGCCGACTCGCGCTCGGAAGCGACCAACGACGAAATCGCCCAGGTGTTCGGGCCGTCGGGCGCGATCGCCAAGTTCTTCGACACCACCATCGGCCCGCTGGTCGTGCGCCGCGGCGACGTGGTGGCGGCCCGCACCTGGGCCAACATGGGCATCGGCCTGTCGCCGTCGGCGGTATCGAGCTTCCCCGGCTGGATCGCGCCGCTGTCGGCCGGCGGCGTGGCCGCCGCCGCGGCCAGCAGCGCCAGCGGAGAAGCCCAGACCCAGTTCGACCTGCAGGCGCTGGGCGCGACCGGCGCCACCGAATTCACCATCGAGATCGATGGCCAGACCTTGCGCTGGAAAGGCCAGCCGCAGCCGTGGGTGCACATGGTGTGGCCGAACCCGCAGGGCACGCCGGGCTCGCGCATCACCGCCATCACGCCGCAGGGCCAGACGGTGGTGCTGCTCAATGAACCGGGTCACTTCGGCCTGCGCAAGATGGTCGAATCGGCCCAGCGCAAGCGCAAGGATGGCGGCGTGTTCGAGTTGAGCTGGGAGACCAGCGGCGTCAAGGTCACCTCCAACCTGAAGATCATCCCGGCCGGCGCCAAGCCGGCAGCTGCGGCGGCCCCGCAGCCGGGCAGCGGCTTCAAGCGCATGCGCCTGCCCGACACGATCATCAGTTCGAGCACGCCAACGGCCGTGCCGGCGGCCGCGCCGGCCGCTGTCACGGCGGGTGCGGGAGTGCGTCCATGAGCCGCGCCGTCACGCCGATCCCGGTCGGCTATTTCGGCAAGATCCCCAGCCGGGGCGACTTCGTCAAGGGCAGCGACAACCCAGGCCTGATCAAGGTGCTGGACAACTGGCTGGCCCAGGCCATGGACTTGATGAGCGCAGACGCGCGCTGGAAACTGAGCTACGACGCGGTCGCGCCGCTGCACTTCGCCTTCATCGGCCCGCGCCGCAGGAATGCCATCGCCGGCCACATCGTGGCCAGCAGCGACCAGTCGAACCGGCGCTTTCCATTCCTGATGATGAGCGCGATGGAAGTGCCCGATCCGGCCACCTTCGTGCCGGACGCGCCGCTGGTCTTGAGCCGCCTGTGGAACCGGCTCGAAACGCTCAGCGCCGGCGTCATCGGCGCGGCCGACGCCGCCGCCCCGCTGCAGGCGGCCGCCAGCCACGTGATCGACGTCGACCTGCGCGCCTCGGCCTATGAAGCTGCGTTCGAGGACTTCCTCGACATGCAGACCGTGGGCGCGCTCGATGGCCTGTTGAACCAGGCCGGCTACGCCTGCTCGGCGCGCCAGGTGCTGCTGGCGCTGGGCATGCTGATGCAGCCGGTGATGGCCAGCAGTTCGAGCCGGCTCGAAAAGAGCCTGGTGCTGCCGCTGCCGGCCGACCCGATCTACCGCAACCTGGTGGCGGCGTTCTGGATGCACCTGATTACCCCGTTCCTGGCGCGCGCCGACTTCGAGCTGGCCCTGTTCGTGGCCCGCATCAACGAGCGCCCGGCGCTGGTGGTGGGCTTTTCCGGCGCCGCCCCGCAAACGCTGCAGGCGATCATGGACCCTGCCGCGGCACTGGAACGCCACATCACGTTCGACCATCTCGACTGGGTCGACGAACAGACCGACACGGACTACGCAGTCCAGAAACTGTCCACCTATCTGGCGCAAGCCAATTTGTCACTCAAATCCGCGCTAGAATCGTTGCGCGCGGCGTTTATCGGAAGCTGATCATGCGCCACCTCGTCGCCCTGTTAATCCTGCTTGCCGGCGCAGTCAATGCCGGCGCCCAAACCGCCGCCCCCCAGCCGGGCCAGGTGCTGGTATCCGGCACCGTGCCCGATGAAGCGAGCAAGGCGGCCGTGCTGGCCCGCCTGCGCGAAGTGTACGGCGCCGACATGGTGGTCGACCAGATCACCGTCGGCCAGGTCGCCACGCCGGCCAACTGGAACGGCTACGTGCAAAAACTGATCACGCCGGACCTCAAGTCGATCTCGCGCGGCCAGCTGAAAATCGATGGCAGCACCGTCAGCATCAAGGGCGAAGTGGCCAGCGAAGCGACACGCCAGAAAATCGCCGGCAACGTCACGGCCAGCCTGAACCCGACCTACACGGTCAACAACAGCCTGCGCGTCTCGGCCGCCGACCAGAACGTGCTCGATACCACCCTGGCCAACCGCATCGTCGAATTTGAAAGCGGCAAAGCCGCCCTGACCCCGGCCGGACGCGCGATTCTCGACGAGATGGCGGCCGCCATGATCAAGCTCAAGGACCGCAAGGTCGACATCATCGGCCACACCGATAGCCAGGGCAACAAGGCCACCAACCAGAACCTGAGCCAGGCGCGCGCCGAGGCGGTCAAGGCTTACCTGACCAGTTCCGGCATCAATGCCGAACTGCTCAGCGCTTCCGGCCAGGGCGCCGACCGCCCGGTCGCCAGCAACGACAGCGCCGACGGGCGCGCGCGCAACCGCCGCATCGAATTTAGGATGGCGCAATAAGCGCCTCCCCACCACGAGGACATCATGTTTGCAGCAGAACAGCTTTTAAACCCGATCCGGGCCGACCAGCCGGCCGGCGAGGACCTGGCCTTTTCGCCTGAACTCGACGCCATCACACTGGCGCGCAAATTCGACGACCCCTCGCTCGACCAGGGCGAGTGGGTCACCGACATCAAGGAAGCCGACTGGGATTTCGTGGTGACCCGCTGCGCCGCCCTGCTCGAACAAAAGAGCAAGGACCTGCGCCTGGGCGTGTGGCTGGCCGAGGCGGCCGCCAAGAAGCACCAGCTGCGCGGCCTGGGCGAGAGCTTTCGGGTGCTGGCCGGCCTGATCGAGCAGTACTGGGACCGCGGCCTGTATCCGGAAGCCGAAGACGACGACCACGACCAGCGCATCGGCAACCTCTCCTGGATCCTGGGCCGCACCCCTGCCCTGCTGCGCGAGATGCGCATCACCGAAGGCACGCGCGGCTACACGCTGGTCGACTTTGAAGTGGCGCGCAAGCTGGCCAACGCCAGCGGCGGCGGCGGCTACAACAACAATCCGGGCGCGCCGGCCGGCCTGAAACTGGCCGACCTGGAAAAAGCCCGCAGCGCCAACTCGGCCAGATTCCGCGAGACCTTCACCGCCGACGCCCAGTACTGCCTGGACGCGCTGCGCCAGTTCGAGCAAGCGGCCGACGCGCGCCTGGGCCACGACAGCCCTGGCTTCTCCAACGCGCGCGAAGCGGTGCAGGACATGGTGACCATGATGCCGGCGCCCGCCGCCGCGCCGGCCGAAGCGCCGGCCGCGCCGGGCGACTTTTATTACGCCGAACCGGAAAACGAGCAGGGTCCGCCAGGCGCGCCCCAGCCGGCCGGCCCGCCGGGCGTGATCCGCACCCGCGAGCAAGCCGTGACGCAGTTGCGCAACGTGGCTGAATTCTTCCGCCGCACCGAGCCGCACAGCCCGGCCTCGTACTTCGCCGACAAGGCGGCCGACGCGGCCAACACCGACCTGCATGCCTGGCTGCGTTCCGTGGTCAAGGATTCGGGCGCCATGGCCCACATCGAAGAACTGCTGGGCGTGAAACCGCCGCAGGACGATTGATGCGCGCGCCGCCCCGGCCCGGGGCGCGCACGCCGTTTGTTAATAATCGAGGTGATAAATGAGCGGAGTGCCATCGTAGTCGAACTGGCAAGCGATCTCCGGCGACTTCAGCGACTCCGTCATCCAATTGTCGCACTTCTTGACGATGTCGCCGGGCTGCTTGATCATCATCCTCTTCAACTCTGGCAGATCAACCGTAACCCACTTGTAGCTGTAGAGCGCCGGAACGGTGCTGCCTTGGGTATTGACCGTCCACACACCGCGTTGATAGGTCAGCATCGCATCGGGTATGTGCGCGATCCAGTTCAGTATTTCAGCCTTGGCCGTGGCTTGCATCGAAGTGATCATCAAGGTGCTCTTGGCCAGCTCGCGCTGCTTTGCCAGCATCTGCGCCAGCTTTAGGACGTCGCCCTTGTGCCCGGCGAAGATGTGATCGCGCGTAAATTTAACGTCGATCAGTTTCGTACTGGACTTGTTTTTTACCAGCTCAATCATTTTCTTGCGCAATTCCGGTACTGTCTTCGGTCCGTCCTCGCCGCACGGCCATGTTCTTGATGCCATTCCCACTTCCTCCTCAGATTTTCTCGATGAACGCGGTGCTCGCAGCACCGCGTGACGGGACGCGGCAGACCCCATCGGGGCCTGTCGCACTTAATTATATTGCAATATCAAAGAATAAAGGTTTTCATGCCGCACACGGCGCTTACTTGATGGTGTACTTGAACTGCCCCTTCTTGTCGGCGCTGACCTTGATCTTGGCGATCGCGGCGCCTTCGGCCATCTTGGCCAGCACCGATTCGGCGATCTCGGGCAGCAAGGTGCCGTTGAGGATATTGTCGACATTGCGCGCGCCCGAATCGACTTCGGTGCAGCGCGCCAGCACCGCTTCGACCAGCGCCTCGTCGTACGCAAATTCGGCCTTGTGGTTGGTCGCGATGCGCTGGGCGATCTTGCGCATCTTCAGTTCGATGATCTTGACCAGCGCGTCGTCGCCCAGCGGGTAGTAGGGAATCACCTTCAGGCGGCCGAGGAAAGCCGGCTTGAACTGCTTCATCAGGTGCGGACGAATCATCTCTTCCAGCGTTTCCGGGGTCGGCATCTCTTCCGGCGTCTTGTTCAGGCACGCCTGCATCATCGCGCTCGACGCCACGTTCGAGGTCAGGATGATGATGGTGTTCTTGAAGTCGATCTCGCGTCCTTCGGCGTCGTCCATCACGCCCTTGTCGAACACCTGGAAGAACAGCTCCATCACATCCGGGTGCGCCTTCTCGACTTCATCGAGCAGCACCACGCTGTACGGATTGCGGCGCACGGCCTCGGTCAGCACGCCGCCTTCGCCGTAACCCACATAGCCCGGCGGCGAGCCTTTCAGGCCGGAGACGCTGTGCGCTTCCTGGTATTCGCTCATGTTGATGGTGATCAGCTTGCGCTCGCCGCCGTACAGCACATCGGCCAGCGCCAGCGCGGTTTCGGTCTTGCCGATGCCGGACGGGCCGACGAACAGGAACACGCCTTTCGGCTTGTTCGGGTCGTCGAGGTTGGCGCGCGAGGTGCGCACGCGCTGCGCCACCGCTTCGATCGCGTACGACTGGCCCAGCACGCGCTCTTCCAGCAAGTCCTTCAGTTTCAAGACCGTCTTGATTTCATCCTTGACCATTTTACCGAGCGGGATGCCGGTCCAGCCGGCCACGATTTCGGCGACCACGTGGCCGTCGACCTGCACCGGCACCATCGGCGTTTCCCCCTGCAGGGTGCGCAGTTCGGCCATCATCGCCTGGATATCCTTGCCCTTGCTGGCGTCCTTCTGTTCGGCGTCTTCCAGGCTGCGGCGCCCGTCCATGATTTTTTCGCTCAGCTGCTTTTCCTGCTCCCAGCGCGCCGCCAGCGCGGTGTGCTGTTCGGCGGCGGCGCTGCGCTGCGCGGCCAGCTCTTTCAGGCGCGCCGCGTGCGAGCCGCCGGCGCTCTGTTCGCGGGCCAAAGCGCCGGCTTCGATGTCGATCCGTTCGAGCTTGCGCGCCAGGTTTTCGATCAGCGCCGGGGTGGCATTCTGGCCCAGGGCGACCTTGGCGCAGGCGGTATCGAGCACGCTGATGGCCTTGTCCGGCAGCTGGCGGCCCATGATATAGCGGTGCGACAGGCGCACCGCTTCGGTGATCGCTTCGTCGTAGACGCGCACGCCGAAGTGTTTTTCCATCAGCGGCGCCATGCCGCGCAACATGGCGCAGGCCAGTTCCTCGCTCGGCTCTTCGACCTTGATCACCTGGAAGCGGCGTGCCAGCGCGGCGTCCTTCTCGAAGTATTTTTTGTACTCGCCCCAGGTGGTGGCGGCGATGGTGCGCAGTTCGCCGCGCGCCAATGCGGGTTTCAACAGGTTGGCCGCGTCGTTCTGGCCGGCGGTGCCGCCCGCGCCGATCATGGTGTGCGCTTCATCGATGAAGAGGATGATCGCGTGCGGGCTCTTTTTGACTTCGTCGATGACGTTTTTCAGGCGGTTCTCGAACTCGCCCTTGACGCTGGCGCCGGCCTGCAGCAGGCCCATGTCGAGCGTGTGGATCTCGACGCCCTTGAGCACGTCGGGCACATCGTTGCTGGCGATGCGCAGCGCCAGGCCTTCGACCACGGCGGTCTTGCCGACGCCGGCTTCGCCGGTCAGGATCGGGTTGTTCTGGCGGCGCCGCATCAGGATGTCGATGGCCTGGCGGATTTCGGTATCGCGCCCGATCACCGGGTCGACCTTGCCCTCACGCGCGCGCTCGGTCAGGTTGGTGGTGAACTGGTCGAGCGACGGCGTCCTGGAGGCGGCCTTGGCGGCCATGTCGCCGACCGGATCGTTGCCTTCGCCATCGTCGGCGTCGCCGGCGGCCTGCGCGGCCACGGCTTCCTGCGAGCCGGCGGCCAGCTTGTCGAGGTTATGCTTGATCTGCTCGACGTCGAACTTGCCGAACAATTTGGAGCCGCGGAAGGCCAGCTGCGCCAGTTCCGGATCGGTCAGCAAGGCTTGCAGCAAATGGCCGCTGCGAATTTCCGCCGTGCGGCCGGCCTGGATATCGAGCGAGGCGATCAGCCAGGCATTCTCGAACAATTTGGGCAGGCGTACCGAAAACACCGGGGTGCGCGAGTTGCCGGCCTTGAGGCGCGCGACTTCGGCCTGCAGGTCCGCTTCGAGCATGCCGGCGCTGATGCCGCACTGGCGCGCGATCAGCGCAAAGTCGCTCTTGGGCTGCTCCAGCAGGGCCAGGAACAGGTGTTCGATGTCGACTTCGTACTGGCCCAGGGACACGCAAATGCCGGCCGCGCGGGTGGCGGCGGTGCGGCTGGTCTCATTGAGTTTGCCGATCAGCGTTTTCAGGTTGATGCTCATGCAGGTTCCTTTTTTTGTTGTGTCGTGTTGTCAATCACAGCGCGTGAATATCGTACCGGACATCGCTTCGGTCTTCCTGACGCGAGCCGGTCACCAGAAAACTGTCCCAGCCCAGGCGTCCGCCGGTGCGCGGTTCGTCCATGCACACGCCATGCACGTCGGAGCCGCGCAGCACCAGCTGCACTTCGTATTCGAGCGTCACGCCGGTAAACATGGTGATCATGCTCTTGAGCGCGCGCGCCGCCAGTCCGCCCGGCAGGAACGAGTCGAAGCCGGCATGGTCGAGCGGGCCGATCACGAGGCGCAGGCGCAGGTCGCGCTGCCATACGCGCTCGCCGGCCATGGCGCCGCCGCCCAGCATCGAATTGGCCGCGCCCAGCATGGTCTGCTGGCTGGCCGGCACCGCGTACCAGCAGCCGATGAACTGCTCGGCGCGGATACGCTGGTTGAAATACTCCGACAGCACGCGCGACATCTGCACCGCCGACGGCGGGCGATGGCGCATGGCCGACGCAAAGTAGCCGATCGATTCATCGAGCACGCCGCCGCCCATGTCGTCCTTGAGGCGGTGGCGCAGCGACTCGTTGCCCACGCCGGCCAGCGACAGCAGCAGCGGCAGGAAGCTGTCCTTGCCGTCGACCGCGTATTTGAGTTCGAGCCGGTACTTGCGCCAGGCCTCGAAGAACAGCGCCAGCGAGCGGTTCGAGAAGGTGTCGAGGAACGCGCGCGGCCCCTCATCCTTGTTGTAGATGATGTGGGCCGAGATGCGGTCGGTGTAATGGGCCGGCAGCGCGCCGTTCCCGCCCAGCAGGCCCATGAAGGCCGGCGTGATGCGGATGTACTTGAGCGTGTTCGATTGCAGGGCCTCGCCCAGCGACCCGGCCTGGCGCGGCACGTCGCGCGGCACCGTCTCGATGTTTTCGAGCTGGCTGGGCGGAAAAGCGAGCGAGGTCGAATTCTGGAAGCGCAGGAAGTTGGCGATCGCGCCCTGCTGCGGCGAACCGTGGCGCTTGAGCCATAGCTCGAGCATCCGCACCGCCTGGAAGAACTGGAAGCGGTACGG
Organism: Massilia scottii; assembly: GCF_030846495.1. Taxonomy (NCBI): domain Bacteria; kingdom Pseudomonadati; phylum Pseudomonadota; class Betaproteobacteria; order Burkholderiales; family Oxalobacteraceae; genus Massilia; species Massilia scottii. Next base: position 86,487 of record NZ_JAVCWM010000024.1, read on the forward strand.
TTCCTCGAACAGGCGTTCGATTACAGCAGGCTCAAATCGCCGCTTCGTGGCAAGCATTTCAATAGCTCTTCTCCATTTTTATTCGATACGATCACCAGTTGGGTGAAGCTGTTGGCGTGCACGTACAGGCCCAGGAAGCGGTCGATGATGTGGGCAAAGGCGTGGATGCCGCTGCCGACAAAGGCTTCCTCGTCGACCGTCAGGCGCACTTCCATGCCGCGCACCAGGCAGGCGAACGGGTTCCCCGGCAGCCAGGTGTTGGCCGCCTTGTACGCCACCGAGGCAATGCCGCCGATCTGGCGCTGCGAGGACGGTGAACGCGGCAGGTCGTACAGGGTGAGCATCTCGCGGAAGGCATCGAGGCCGCCGTCGGCCAGCGACAGGTGGTTGAGCGACAGGTGCGAAATGAGGCGCCAGTGGGCGCCGCGGCCGCGCTCGAAGCGGTGCGAGGTGGTCGGTTTGCGCAGGAAGCTGATCTGGCGCACGGTGGAGCCGCCCTCCAGGAACAGGTCGCCGCCGCGCAGGCCGTACGTGAGCGAGGCCGGCAGGTCGCGGTTGGTGCAGGTCAGTTCCAGGCTGAGGGTATCGGTTTCGACTTCGGCCGGGTCGAAATCGATGTCGACGATCGAAATCTCGGTCTCGAAGCCGGGGCTCCTGTCGGCGATGGTTTCGTCGCGCCGCATGACCCAGTAGTGGCCCTTCTTTTCCGGCATCTGCCCGTGCTTGAGCGAATAGAACGGGCGGAAGTCGACGATCGATTCGCCCTGCGGGGTCTGGCGCACCAGTTTGACCGAATCGATCGACTGCACTTCGTAGGCGAACGCGCGGCGCGCATCGGCCAGCACCGGGTAGCTGGCGGTGGTGTGGGTCAGGCGAATCGGCTCGCCGCGCTGGCGGAACAGGTTCACCACCGGGGTGCAGCCGAGCAGCACGTTGTTGGTGGAGAGGGTACCCAGCATGCGCGCCGCGTTCGAGTCGGTGCGCATGCCCGACAGCGCCAGATGCAAGGTGATCGAGCGGCAGCCCATGGGCAGCACCGCCGTCAGCGCGGCCAGGTCGATGTCGAAGAAGTTGAATTTTTCGGGGAAGCAGAAATACTCGGTCAGCAGGCGGTAGGCCGTGTGCGAGCGCGCCGCGAAGTCGATCAGCGATTCGTCTTCGCCAAAGCCGGCCGCGTGCACCGGAATGGCCGGCAGGGCCATCCAGCGCCCGCTGCTGTCGCCTTCGGCGTAGGCGGCCACGGTGCGCATGAACAGCGCATCGCGCAGCGCCGCGCAGAACGAGGGTTCGCCATCGATGAACACGCGCAGCTTTGCCAGGCCGAGCTGGGCCAGCGACACCTGGTCCGAGGTGCTGGTGATGGTCAGGCTCACGCTCGAGGTGGCGCCGACCGGGGGCCGGATCGCTTCGGGGGTGTCGATGATCGGCGCGAACGAGGCGCCGGTCAGCGCCAGCGGCGCCACCGTCACCGGATAGGCGGTGCGGAAGGTGCAGGAAGCGCCGCGCACCGGGCGCGTGGTCAGCTGGGTGCCGCGCGGGATCGCGGTGGCGCTGGTCAGCTGCGCGGCCGCGCCCGAAAAATCCATGTGCGCGATCGAGCACGAAGGGAACGGGCGCAGATAGTGCGGGTACAGCACTTCGAACAGTGCTTCGGTAAATTCGGGATAGTCGTCGTCGAGCCGCTTGGCGATGCGCGAATTAAGCAGCGCGAACGATTCGATCATGCGTTCGATGTGCGGGTCTTCGCACACCTCGCCGGCGATCAGGAGACGCCCGGCGATCTTGGGATAGCGCTCTGAAAATTCGCGCGAATAGCGGCGCAAAAATCCCAGTTCGCGTTCGTAATACGGTAAAAGATCTTCCAAACTCAGGCTCCCCCGGACGCAAGGCGGCGCGCTTTGCTGATGGTGTAGTGCAGGCTCGATGGCTGCAAGACGGCGTCGAAATTGACGGGCTCCTGGGAACTGCTCACGACCAGCAGGGCCGTGATGGCGAAATTGAGACGGTTGACCGAATCTTCGCGGATTTCCAGCGACGCCTTGACGTTGCGCAGGCGCGGCTCATGGCGTGCGATGGCTTTTTCGAGACACAGGCAGATAAAGGCCCGGTCATCGGTGCTCGACAGCGACCGGCCCGCAAAATCATTCAGGCCGAAGGTCACGATCGAGCGACCGCATTCGGGGTACCGTTTCAGCAAGTCTTCCGGAATCACGGTGCGCGTGTTGAGCAGCGCCTCGAGATCGCGTGCGACCGAGTCTTTCAAGTCCTCGATCGACATCCGGGTGACTGTGCCGCTGGAGGAACCATTGACCGGCACATCCATCAACCGGTCAAACAAACCTGGCGTAAAACCCTTCATTGGCACCCCATTGCGTTACTGCTGTTACGCGGTTTTGTTGGTCGACAGATCCCAGCCGCCGGAGGTGTTACCGCCCGAACCGCCGCCGACTTTCTGCTGCGTGTATTTCCATTTGACTTTCGAGTACTTGAGCGACAGGTTTTCCGTCAGGATGTCGCCGGCCGAAACGGCTGGAGCGACGCTGGAGATCAGCACGTTTTCCAGTTCGATTTCGAAGTACTTGATACGCTCGCCCTGACCGTCGGCGCGCAGGAATTCCAGCTTTGCCTTGGCCAGGGTTTTGCCCGACGAGCAGTTCTGCAGCAGCAGAGGGGTGGCCAGGTCGGCCAGTTTGGCGATAACGATATCGCGGTGCTCGGTACGCTCGGCGGTATGGCCGCCGCCGGTCGATGCGGTAGCCGACTTAGGCTGCAGCACTTCCCAGCTGACGGACTGGCATTCGATCCAGTCTTTGTGGGCGGAGTCGGTCGACTCGCCTTTGATGCCGTCGATTTGGAGGTAGACGTCGATTGCCATTGTGTTCCTTTCAGTGGTTTATAGGTACTACGGGGTGCTACGATTTGGTCGATGGTGGTAGCTCCGCGACCAGACGGAGTGAAACGGAAAGCTCATCGAGCTGGAAGTGCGGACGCAGGAACGACACGGCGCGGTACACGCCCGGACGGCCCGGCACTTCCGACACTTGCACCGACGCTTCGCGCAGCGGGAACTGGGCTTTCTGTTCCTGGCTTGCGTTATCGTCGAGCAGCACGTACTGGGTCAGCCAGCGGTTCAGATGGTCTTCGACGTTCGAGGCGGCGGCGAAGCTGCCGATCTTGTCGCGCATCATTGCCTTCATGTAGTGGGCAATGCGTGAAACGGCGAAGATATACTGCAGCTGGGCCGACAGCACCGCGTTGGCGTTGGCCGAGTCGGTATTGTATTTCTTGGCTTTCTGGGCCGATTGGGCGCCGAAGAAGGCCGCGTAGTCGGTGTTCTTGCAGTGCACCAGGGAGATGAAACCGAGGTCCGACAACTCTTTTTCACGGCGGTCGGTGATCGCGATTTCGGCCGGGCACTTGAGCGCGACTTCGCCTTCATCGGTCTTGAAGGTGTGGGTCGGCAAGTCTTCGACCAGGCCGCCGCCTTCGACGCCGCGGATCGCCGCGCACCAGCCGAAGTCGTCGAACGCACCGGTCAATTTGGTCGCAAAGGCGTAGGCCGCGTTGCACCACAGGTATTTGTGGTGGTCGGTGCCGTCCACGTCTTCCACGAAATTGAAGCCTTCGGTGGTGGCGCCATCGGCCGGATGGAACGGCAGGCGGCCGAGGAAGCGCGGCAGGGTGATGCCGACGTAGCGCGAATCTTCGGATTCGCGGAACGACTTCCATTTGGCGTATTCGACCGTGTCGAAAATCTTGGCCAGGTCGCGCGGTTTGCCCAGTTCGCTGTAGCTTTCCAGGCCGAACAGCTCGGGCGAGGCCGAGGTGATGAACGGCGCGTGGGCGGCGGCGGCGATGTGCGACATCTGCTCGACGAAATACATGTCTTCCGGCTGGCGGGTGATTTCGAAGTCGCCCAGGAGCGAACCGAACGGCGCGCCACCGAAGGTACCGAATTCTTCCTCGTAGACCTTCTTGAACATCGTGCTCTGGTCGAACTCGAGCGCGCTCTGGAAGTCCTTGACCAGCTCGCGCTTGGTCGCGTTGAGCATCTTGATCTTGAGGTTGGTGCCGGTCGAGGTGTTCTTCACCAGGTAGTTCAGGCCGGTCCAGCTGCTTTCGAGCTTCTGGAATTCCGGCGCGTGCATCACGGCCGAGAGCTGGTCCGAAATCATGCGGTCCAGTTCGGCGACGCGGGCGTCGATGGTGGCCGACAGGTTGTCCGACACGATCACCGTGCCGTCCATCACCTGGTGCACCAGTTCCGAAATCAGGTCCTTGGCGCGGGCGTGCTCGACGCTCGATTTGGCCACCTTGCTCTGTTCGACGATCTGGTCGAGCAAGGCCGTTTCATGGGTCGTCGCGGCGGCGCCGGAGGCAGGGGTCAGTTGAGCGGACATGATCAGTCTTTCTTGGCGTTGGCGTGCTGGCCGAGTTCGGCCAATTTCTCGGTGTTGCTGAGCACATCGTTGAGGATGTCTTCGAGTTTGTCGTTACCGGCCAGCTTGTTGCGCAAGTCGGCCAGCTTGGTGCGCGCTTCGAGCAGCTTGCGCAGCGGCTCGACCTGCTGGACCACCGCCTCGGGACGGAAATCTTCCATCGACTTGAACTTGAGGTCGACGGCGAACTTGCCGCCTTCGCCGGTCAGGGTGTTGTTCACGCGGTAAGCGGCGCGCGGCTCGACGCCCTTCATGACTTCATCGAAATTGTCGCGGTCGATGCCGACGAAATTGCGGTCTTTCAGGCGTTTCTTCTCGACTTCGGAACTGCCGCCGAAATCGCCGACGACGCCCATCACGAACGGCAGCTCCTTGCTTTCGATCGCATCGCCGATTTCGACGTCATAGGTCATCTGCACGCGCGGTGGACGCACTTTTTGCAGACGCTTTTGGACACTTTCTTTCTTGGACATGGTGGTTCCTTCTACATGGTTGGAGCGTGAATCGCCGGCTTACTTGAGCAAGTCGAATGGGTCGGATTTGTTGCCTTCATCCTTGTCGGTCCTGGACGTCTTCTCGGCCTTGTCGCGGCGCTTGGCCGGTTCGGTGCGGCGCGCCGGGGTGGCGACGATGTTATCGCCAAGGTTTTCGCGCAGCAGCTTGGCCAGGTCCTGGGACTCGGTGCGCAGCGCCGGGGTCATGCCGTTCTGGCGGTTCAGGTCGCCCAGGGCGCGGGTCGACAGGCGCAGGCCGGCGATGGCGATGATGCTGTTGGCCGCTTTGTCGTTGGGATCACGCAACAACACTTCCTGGGCGCTGACGATCGCTTCGCCGTACTGGCCGGCGTCGTAGCGGGTCTGGGCGATGCTGGCCCACGGCGCCTTGTCGGCCGGATAGGCGGCAGCGGCTTGTTTCCACACGGTGACGGCCTGCTCCTTCTGCCCGGAACCTGCGGCCTGGGTCGCCTGGTTCAGCATATCGGCCAGCGGGGCCCGGGCCGGGGCCTTCGGCACCGAGTCACAGGCGGAGAGAGCCGCGGCGCAAGCCATGACGCCGAACACGTGCTTCAGATCGGAAAAAGTGGTCATGCGGTATCCTCGAAAGCATTGACGGGAAAGTAATGTGTATATTGTAACACTTATTACACAAGCAACGTTAGCAGAGATTGCAATTTTACATCGCGCAATTGAAAATCACACATTTTCACTTTGTAGTAAGCGTACGTTACATCAGCACGAAGACAAATCTTCTCATAAATGTTATTGTTCCGCTAATTAGTTTTTCAAATTGATGTAAAAATTGCCAAAGGTGCCTACAGCATGTCTAGTAAAGTCCTCTGGGGCGAAGGATTGTTCCTCCGGCCCCAGCACTTCCAGCAGCAGGATCAGTACCACGAGCACCGCCTGCACGAGAGCGTGAAGGCGGTCCATCCCTATGCATGGGGAGTGAACCAGTTACAGGTGGACCGCGACGCGCTGGCCAACAATGCGCTGCGCGTGCTGGAACTGTCGCTGCGCTTCCAGGACGGCGAACTGGTCGACGCACCGGGCGCCGACGCGCTGCCCGAGACGGTGGATCTGAGCCAGCTGCTGCAGTCGCAGCAGAGCGTCACCTTTTACGCCGCCCTGCCCGCCTTCAAGCCGTTCGGCGGCAACTTCGCGCCGCTCGGCCAGACCGCCAACGCGGCCCGCTTCGTGCAGGCCAATGCCGACACGCCCGACCTGTACACCCAGGCTGCGCAAGCCCAGCTGACGTACCTGAAAAAGAGCGTGCGCCTCATTTCCGAATTCGAGCCGCGCGATTCCTACACCCACTTCCCGCTGCTGCGCCTGCGCCGCGTGGCCACCGGCGGCTTCGAGATGGACCCGGCTTTCGTGCCGCCGAGCATGTCGGTGCGCAGCGCCCCGATCCTGTTCCTGCAGCTGCGCCGCCTGATCGACGCGCTGCAAGCGAAGGTGAGCGCGCTGTACGGCCACCACCGCGAGCCGAGCAAGAATGTGATCGAATTTCGTTCCGGCGACATGTCCTCGTTCTGGCTGCTGCACACGGCCAGCACCGCGTATGCCTCGCTGACGCACTACTTTCACCACCCGGGCCTGCATCCGGAACGCCTGTACGAAGCGCTGCTGGGCGTGGCGGGCGCGCTGATGACGTTTTCCAAGAGCTGGACCCTGGCCGACCTGCCGCCCTACCAGCACGCCGATCCGGGGCCCGCGTTCGCGAAACTGAACACGATCATCCGCGACCTGCTGGACACTGTAATCTCGTCAAAGTACTTCGCCATTGCGCTCGATCTAATCAAGCCGTCCTACTATCTTGGCTCGCTGGAGTCGGGCAAGATCGACGACAAGACCGCGTTTTACCTGGCGGTGTCGGCCAATTTGCCGGCCATCGAACTGGTGGACGTGGTGCCGCTGCGCTTCAAGATCGGCGCGCCGGACGACGTCGAAAAATTCGTGCTCTCGGCCATGCCGGGGGTGCGCCTGCAGCATGCGCCGCAGGTGCCGCCGGCCGTGCCGGTGCGCCCCGACACCGTCTACTTCACGATCGAGGCCAAGGGCCAGATGTACGAACGCATGATGCAGGCGCAATCGATTTCCATTTATGTTCCTGAAGGCTTGCGCGAGCTGACCCTGGAACTGATCGCCGTAACCTCCTGACCCAAGGATTTGCCCAGATGACTACCACCGCACCCTCCCTGATGGCCGGCGGCCCGGTTGCCGCCGCCGCGGGAGCCACCCCGCAAACGCTGCTGGACCTGATGTACGACGGCTTTTACGCGCTGTTCATGCTCAAGAACGGCAACGGCCCGCAGAACAATGCCGAGTTCCAGCACAAGACCACGCAGTTTCTCGAAGAATTCACGCGCGGCGCCAAGAAACAGGGCGCCTCGGCCGACGACATCGACGCCGCCAAGTATGCCTTCTGCGCGGCGGTCGACGAAATCATCCTGCGCTCGACGTTTTCGATCCGCGACGAATGGGAACGGCGCCCGCTGCAACTGGTGCTGTTCGGCGACCAGCTGGCCGGCGAGAATTTCTATCACCGCCTCGAATCGCTGCGCACGCGCGGCAGTACGCATCTTCAGGCGCTGGAAGTGTTCCATATGTGCCTGCTGCTGGGCTTCCAGGGCCGCTACATCCTGGAAGGCTCGGAAAAGCTCAACTACCTGACGGCGCGCCTGGGCGACGAAATCGCCAACATGAAGGGCAAGCGCGGGGGTTTTGCGCCGCACGCCGACCGCCCCGACCAGATCGTGCACAAGCTGCGCAGCGATTTGCCGCTGTGGGTCCTGTGCTCGGTGTTCGGCTTGATCTGCATCCTCGGCTACATCGGCCTGCGCGCGTCCCTCGGCAAGACCACCGAGGAACGCATGGCGGGCTATAACGATGTGGTCAAGCTGGCGCCGCGCGCCGCCAACCTGACCATCACGCTGCCCTGACGGCAGGCGCCGGCCGGATCGCTCCCTGAGCGTGTCCGGCGCCGGCCTGGGCGATCATCACGCATCGCCGGACCGACCGTGGTGGCGATGACCGTTGTTTGCAGCGCAGGCAGCAGCCAGCGAAGCCGGTTTGAGGAATCATGAAACAGGAAATCTACATCAGCACCGACGTCGAAACCGATGGTCCGATTCCCGGACCGCATTCGATGCTCAGCATCGGATCGGCAGCCTACCTGGCCGACAAGACGTGCATCGCGACCTTCAGCGCGAACCTGGAATGCCTGCCCGACGCGGCGGCGCATCCCGCCACCGCCGCGTGGTGGCTGACCCAGCCCGAGGCGTGGGCAGCCTGCCGCGCGGACCTGGAGACGCCACTGGCGGCCATGCAGCGCTATCTGGCATGGGTCAAGTCGCTGCCGGGCAAGCCGGTGTTCGTGGCTTACCCTGCCGGCTTCGATTTTCTGTTCGTGTACTGGTACCTGATCCGCTTTACCGGCGAAAGCCCGTTCAGCCATTCCGCGCTCGATATCAAATCGTACGCGATGGCCGTCATGCAGCGCGATTACCGCGACAGCACCAAGCGCAATATGCCCAAGCACTGGTTCGATCCCCTGCCCCATACGCATGTGGCGCTCGACGACGCCATCGAACAGGGTGCGCTGTTCTGCAATATGCTGGCCGACAACCTGGGGCGGGAACGTCAGGACGGATAAGCGGCGATCTTGGCGGCGAGCCGCTGCGCAAGGTAGCCGTTAGCCGCACCAAGCGCGGCGAGGATGACATTGGCCTCCTGGCCGTAGGCGCTGATTTTTTCCTGCGACCAGTACGACGGAGGCGCTTGCAGGTTGCTGATACGGTCGGCCAGCTTGACGCACCATATCGACTTTGGCTGGAGCCGGATTCTTGCCAAGCTGTCAGCCATCGCGTCCGCCTTGGGGAGGCCGGGCGACTTCGATAACGCAGCCACGCCGTCGGCCACGGCCAGTCCGAATTCGGCGACAAGCGTGTCGTGCGAGACGCCCTGATCTTCCATCGCATCGTGCAGGATGGCGCATTGCATGGCCGTGCCGATGCCGTCGATCGGTTCCTGTGCATGGGCGCCGAGAAGCTCCATGCTCACCATCCCCAGATGGACCAGATAGGGCATGTCGGTCCCCGGGAATTTTTGTTCGGCGTGCACCTGGGCGGCGTAACGCCAGGCCTTGAGCCATGCTTCCTGATCTGCGTAATCGATCTGCTGTGTCATTATTCCTCCGATGATCGATCTTAGCGCAGCCGGCAGAAATGCGTGCGACTGGCTACAATATCGGCACGCCGACAAGGTCGGTATCAACAGGAGAAAACATGTTCAGGGAAGTCGCGGAACTGAAGGTCGCTGCGGGAACGGAGCAGCTGTTTGAAGCAGGCGTGCAGCAAGCCATACCGCTGTTCAAGCGCGCCAAAGGATGTCATGGCATGCGCATGGAGCGGTCGGTCGAAGAACCGGGCAGCTACATGCTGTTCGTCGAGTGGGAAACCATCGAGGACCACATGGTGCATTTTCGCGAGAGCGAGGATTTTCAGGAATGGCGACGTCTGGTAGGCGGCTATTACAGCGCGCCGCCGCGCGTGTTTCATACCACCAGCGCGGTCGAGGGCTTCTGACCCCACGCACCGGCATCGTTTGAGGCAGCATTCCGGGGCCACCGGTGCGGATGATTTTAATACCGCCGGGCGAGTCGAATCGCCGGCGGCATCGAGCGAATATTGGATGACTGGCAGCGAGCCAATCGACGGCGGCTGGATAAAGACGGATGAGTTCGTCGAAACACGCGGTGATCGACGTGTTTTTTCAGCCGGTTTGTCAGTCAAAAAACACCTGGGCGTTTAATACACCGGCTTTGTCGACGCTGACGGTGCAAAAGCGGCCTACCTCCACGCTCGACGCGGAGCCTTTCATCAGTTCGACCAAATTTTTCACTTTTGCGTCGGGATAGGATGGAACGACCTTGCGCACATCCTCCGCCGTGGCACTGCCTTTTACTTCCGACGGTACATTGGCGCGTGACGCCCGCTCATTCGCGATCACGCCATGCCGTTCACCAATAATGTCGCTGAACCCGCCGTACGTATAGCCAAGGCGAAATAGAAGACATCGGGCTGCTTTATTGCTACATAAATTTTCAAAACGGCTACTTTTTATATCTACAAATTAAACGCTCTACGTTTTTCATTACCGCTCCCAAATCACTCTGAAAATAAAAGCAATACGCATCCGATGAAGCCTTTATCAGATCAACATATTCACCGATGCTTAATTTTGAGCTTTCAATATCACCGATGAAAAAAACAACCTCATCAAAAAGATCAGGACAATCCCAGTCTTGATCTAATGAATAACTCAACCCTTCATGAACAGTGCAGCCACAACCACTAGACGCATCAAAAACAAGTTGAGGAAATGTCTGTTCTTCTTCCTTTAGCATTGTTTGAAGCAAATAATAGAAATCGCCTCCACCAGCGCCTCTTGCATCAAACTCATCTTTAACAAAAAAAAGCCACCGCTCATCATTTGTCATTTTTGTTTCCCGTTAGGAGGAAGGGCAATAAATGCATTACTAACCTTCCCAGTTGCCGAATCTTTTTATAACATAAATTCCCTTATAATTTCCAGTCGATGTCGGTGGTCAGCTGGGCCATCCACTGCTCGGACAGCGCCACGCCACGCGTGAGCTAGAATTGTTTGGTGTAGTTCACCTTACAATAATTTTTCATTTTCCAACAGAACGATAACTTTATTTCCTCCGACAATATTTTTAACCATCGACACCAATTCCGGCAGCTCTTCGACGGCATTTTTTTCATTAACCCGTATCAAGAAAAGAGAGCGTGCATTCAACCCATGCTCCATTGCAATTTCATGATGAATTTGGCTTGCTTCTCTTGCCAGTGACACAATAAATTTATTGGAATAAAACTCTTCGACTTGAGCTGAAAGACCTTTAATGACTAGCCCCAACTCTTCCTTTGAATTAGACGAATAACAAAACAAATCAATAGCCATATTATCTCCCTTTAATAATTGTAATGTGGCCGGCTGCATCTATCACTATTACTTCCTGCAGCCCTTGAATTGGGTAGGTGGCAAATTGCTCTTCCAATGCTTTCATATTCACTTTACTATCAGCCAAATTCACCACAATATTATTCGCTTGACCGGATTGCACCTTGCCATCCACGGTCGTCCAAATACTCCGAGTGTTACTTGTTGCAGGGGCATAATTATCATAAATTACACCATTTATACGATAGTCCGGATTTTTTATTCCCTCAACGACAGGATTTTGCTCGACATGATATCCCTTGCCAGACAAAGTGACAGCACTCTCATTCTCTCGAATCAATGAACGTGTTGTTTCGGCGTTTGAAAGTGGTGGAATTTTCGTCGGAGGTCCAGAAAGCGATCCGGTACCTAGACCTGAAACTGCATTTTTCCCAACCAACAAGTTCGGTTCGTTTACATTAATTTGCCCGACCTTCGTCTCTCCCGCCGTATGGATCGAACACATCCCATTAATGCACTTGGCACAGGGCCCCACATTGTGCACCCAAGTCTCGAACGCTCCGACAAAAAAGGTATGACCCAGATCTACCGTAAGGTTGTGGGTACGCCCCTGTTGCTGAACAAGTTCGAGTGTTGTTACCGTCGCGCCATTTTTCGACTCGTCCCGCGCAGTCAGCCGATCGCCCGCTTTCAGATCAATCGCAGAGACAAATCCTCTCCCTGCAATGTAGAACGGATGTCCGGGCGTGACCAAGAGTGCTTCCTGCCGGGTTTGGCCGCCAGCATCATCCTGCTTCAATGTGAGCCGATAGATCGGCTGATCGTCGCGGATGTGTGTTGCGGTCACCGTCGAGGCAAACACCTCGCCGGTATTGTCGTCAAGCCGAGTCCATACCTGGTCACCCTGCTTCAGCGCCTCGATGGCGATGTAACCCGTTGGCGTTGCGACCAAGGTACCCGGAGCAAAACAGCAGGGTGCGATTTTTTGCTTGATCACCTCTAACTCAGTCATGCGAACGGCATTGACTTCTGTTCCGATGATTGGCGCAATGCCCGCGTTCTTAGGCCCCAACGTCACACCCGGCAGCAGGTCGTCGACAGCATGGGTCGCGATTCCCGGAACACCGCCCCCAATGGTTTTTACGCCTGGAGCAAATTCAGGCACAGCCGCCTTCAGCCCTGCACCACCCATAGCTGACGGATTCGGCAGCAACATGCCCAAGGCCGGCGCACCACTAACGAGGCCAGCCATCATTTCAGCCCCCTGCAGACACAACTGTGGCTTATACCTGCAATAGGAGATCGCTCCCAAAGTCGTCAGTTCCCTCATCTCCGCGGCAGCGAGCCTGCCGGTCGCTCCCAAATAAGTGATTCCAGCCTCTGCCGTCACCGCTCCAGCCCCGGCTACCCCTACAGCAATCACACCAGCGCCCAGTGCCGAAATTTTGGTAAGATCTCCCAGAGAACCACGCAGACTGAGGGTAACATCCCCGCGATCTTCACGACGGTGGGCAAGTTCGGCACATGCTCCGAGAGAGGCGTTTTGGCAACGTAATAACAACGCTTGGTCTGTTTCCTTAGAGAAGTCTTTTACGCTCATGAAATTTACAAAGTCGCCGAAGTAAGTTTGGCTCTCTGAAATCTTCTCGTACTTGTCCTCGATACGCTTCTTTTCCTCGGCTGTACAACCACCCCGCTTGGCATTACATAACCCGAACTCCTGATCTCGCTCGGCAGTCTGTCTATGTGTAAGATAGTTGTATTGCGCTGCGTCACCGGTAACGAGTCCGGCAGCGTTACCTGCGGCGGAATCGGCGCCGCCGGCTACCGCAACCGCTGTCCCGACAACGGAGGCCAACAAGGTTGTCACCGCTTTGACATCTTCTTTGTTTAGTCCTGGAATGCTCTCGATATCTTTGCCGAAAGTTTCGAGCAAAGCGGTCGTCGCGGCAGATGCCGCAGCACCCGAACTGAAATCGCCACCAACCAGCTTCGTCAGGACGCCATCGATCACCGCATGAACCGCAACCTTGGTTGCCGTGTCGGTCCCAACCAGGACATCGCCAAGCTTTGTTTCAATAAACGCTGTTGATTGCTGCACTACGCCGGACAGCGCCTTCGCATACTCCTGGTCTTCCAGCAGTTTCTTCTGATCAAAAATCTTGGCAATGGCCCCGGCGCTGTTGGCCGTATCGCGGTTGGTCGCAGCAACGGTCTCCTCCGCTGTTTTCCCCGTTGCCGCGATCTGTCCCGCGGCGTCGGTGATGACGAGCGTGCCGGCGCCGATCGCGCTCTTTGTCGTACTGGCCGCATTGCCGTTTTGCGTTGGCGTGACATTGCCGGCCATGTTCCCGGCCGCATTGCTGCCGAGGGTCTGGATCGCACTGGCACCGCTGCTGTACGACAGATTCACGCTGCTGCTGTCGCTGTCGTAGCTGGCAGCATTTTTCACGTCGATGTGCGTCAGCGTTCCCGTCGTCAGCCTGTTCCTGTCGGCACCGGCGGCACTGGCAATCACGCCACCGATCAGATCGGTGTTGTTCTTGACGGTGACATCGAAGCCCTGCGCCCCCGCATAGATGCCGGACTGCTGGTTCACGCCCGCAAACACGCTGTCGGTATTCGCCTTGGCCGCGTTCACGCTGCCCGAGCTGGCGCCATAGCAGAACGGCGGCACGCAAATGCTCACGCTCCCCCCGCTGCTCTTTTCCCGGCTCGTGTAGTTGTCGGTGTCCTGCAGACTCACAATATTCAGGTCGCCGCCAATATTGGCCACCACCTTGTCGCCCCTGACTTGCGCCCCGGCCAAGGTGGTGTCCTTGCCACTCTTGATGGTCAGGACATTGCTGGCCGTCACACTGGTGTTCTGGTTGGTGGTGGCGTCGCCATTGGCGTTGCCGCGCGACTGCCCGGCAGCCAGTTCCAAGGTAAAGCCGTTCTGCGTGCCGCCCAGGCCGAAACCGACACCCACCGACGCGTTCTGACTGCTGTTCCTGCTGTCGTTGGCACTGGTGTCCCGCGCGCTGCCCAGCGTGATATCGCGCGCGGCATCCAGCGTCACATCCTTGCCGCTCAGTACCGCGCCACGCGCCGTGATGTCACCATTCAGCGCCTTGCCGTCCGCATCCTTGCCGCCGTCGCCAGTGGCCACGATGGTCAGGCTCTGGCCGGCGTTGACGGTGCTGCCCTGGTTCTGCAAGGCGCTGTTGTCGGTGGTGCTGTCGCTGCTGTTGCCGCCGATGCTGACCGTCGCCTTGATGGACGCCTGGCTCGATGCCGGCGCCTGCGTGTTGTTGGCCGCAGGCGTTCCGCCGCCCACGCCGGTGCCGTTGGCCACCGTGATCGCCGCCTTGACCGCATAAATACCGGCCAGCTTGTCGTCGTCCTTCTGCTCGTGCGCCACGGCTGCCTGCTTGACCGCATTCGCCGCGTCCACCGCGTAGCCGGACAGCGCCACCGTCACGCCAAACTGGCTGCTCTGGCTGGTCGCTTTCGTGCTGACCTCATCCACGCCCGGGTCGAGCAGGACACTCTTGCCCTTGATGTCGATATCGCCGTCGGCGCGCAAGTCGCTGCCGCGCACGGCGACGTTGTCTTTCGCGGTAATGGCCAGGTTGCCGCCGGCGGACAGGCCGCTGCGGATCGTGTTCTGCTGATCCTTGCGCGTATCGAGCGTGTCGCTGCCGCGCTTGATGCCCACCGTGTTGGCAGTCCCGTTGCCGCCCAGGTCGCCCAACTGCATGATGTTGTGGGTTTCCTTGAGCACCGTACCGTCCTGGCCGCTGACGATGTCGATCCTGCCATCCTTTGCGGTCAGCGCAATATCGCCCTTGGCCTTGATGCCGCTGCCCTGCACCAGGATGTCGCCCTTGTTGCTGACCAGTTCGACCGTATTGCCGTTGATCAGGCTGGCCGTCTGCCTAGTGCTCGTTTCGTTGCCGCTGTCACTGCCGCGCTTCTGGTTGTATGGCGACAGGGTCACGCCGCCATTGTTCGGCCCGCCGTTGATCGAGCGCGTGATGTCGCCCAGGCTCGTGCCTGCCGTGCTGAAGGTCGACCCACTGGCTGTCGCCGCGCTGCTGTTGCTACTGCGGTCGGTGGAGGCTTCTACCGTGATGTTGCGTTCGGCGCTCAGTTTCACCGCGCCGCCGCCGTCGATTTTCGAACCGCGCACGGTGATGTCGCCATCGACCGGCTTGCCGTCCGCGCCCAACACGCCGTTGCCGCGCGCCGTCAGGCGAATGTCGCCGGCTGCGGTGATGCCGCTGCCGGACTGCGTCTGACCATCGTGCACCGAGCTGCTGCTGGTCTGGCTCTTGCCGAACGTTACCGCCACTTGCGGCGCGGTCAGGCTGCTGTCGGCCAATTCAGAGAGCGCGCCGTTGACGCGGCCGAACTTGCTCTTGTCCTTTTTAATGTCCTTCAGGTTGCGCAGCGTATCGACCGGCGTGCCGACCACGGCCACGGTGAGGCTCTTCGATGCCGTGTCGACCGAACTCGTTTCGTGCCGCTTGTCCTGGCCGGGAAGGATGTCAATGTTCTGCGCCGAGATAGCGATGTTCCCGTTCAGCACGGTGGTATCGGTCTCAAGACGTCCCGCGATCAGGTCGCTGCCGGCAATGGTTGCATTCTTGCCTGCGTTCAGGGTCACGTTGCCGCCAGTGCTGCCAAGCACGCTGCCCGTCTCGCTCTGGGTGGCAAAGCTGCCGTCGTCGCGGGTTTTCACTGTCGACGACCCGGCGCTCAAGCCAATGCCGTTCTTTGCGCCCGACAGGCCCGACTGCCTGACCGATGTCGCCTGGCTGTAGGTGCCGTTACTGGTTGCGGCCAGGACATTGATGTCCGCGCCCGCCGTCACAGTCAGGTTGGTATCGGCAAGCACCGACGAGCCGATCACATTGACGTTGCCGACCAGGTCCTTGCCGTTGCCGGCGGAAATGACAACGCTGTTGCCCGCGATGCTGCTGCCCTCGGCCTGCTTGGTGCTCGATGCACTGGACGCCGTCGTGGTCGTGCTCTTGAGCAGGTTGCCGCTCCTGCTGTAGCTGTCGTTCAGGCTGTCGTGCCGGGTGGCGACGGTCTGGATCGACACATCGTTGTTGGCCAGCAGCCCGGCCGTCCCTTTCAGGGCGGTCACGTTCGCCGCGTTGAGGACGAGGTTGCCCGTACCCACCTGGGCAATCGCCTTGCCGTCCTTGTCTTTCTGGCCCGTGGCGACACCCGTCGCGCTGATGGTGACGTTGTTGCCGGCGCTGACCACGCCGCCACTGAGGCTTTCGTCATCGTTCATGGCACGGTCGTACTGCTTGCGGCCAGCCGTTTGCACGTCGACGAGGCTGCGGTCCTTGACCGCCGAGATGGTGACGTTGGCACCAGTAATGCTCACGTCGTTGGCCGCGGCAACCTGGCTGCCGCTCAACGTGGCGTTGCCGACTGCCCTGATGGTGACGTCATTGCCGGCAGTCAGATTGCTGCCGACGTTCGATATGCTCGCCTCGTTGGTGTAGCCGGTGCGGCCCATCGTGTTGCCGCCGAGCGGCACGAACAGCGCGTGCTTTTCTTCCACGCCGGCGATGTCGATGGTCTTGCCCGCCAACACAGTCAAGTTCGCGGCCGCGTCGACCTGGGCCGCGCGCGCCGTGAAATTGCCTTTGGCACTGATGAACACGTTGCCGCCGGCAATGGTGGCGACGCGGTCGATGTTGGTGCGGCTCGACGTGCTGGTGCCGTTGTTGCCAACAGTGTCAACGCTGCGCATCTGCGTCGTGCTGGCGACGAGAATATCGCCCCCGGCATTGAGCGTGACGCGGCTGTCGTCGGTGGCGCTGCCATCGACGCCTTTGTTGGACAGGCCCGCAATGCGCCCGCCGACGTTGGCGATATCGTTCGCCGCCTTGATGTCGATCGCATTGCCGGCGACGGTGCCGCGATTGGTGACATTCTGGGCGTCGAGCGTGACCGCGCCCTGCATGTCGGTCGGCTTCGCATTGGCGTAGCCGGCCAGGATGGTGCCGCTGTTGCTGATGCT
>NZ_JAVCWM010000025.1:0-95157 GCF_030846495.1 Massilia scottii
CGATTCGAAACGTTTCCTAACCGGGGTCAGAGCTCCGATTAGAAACAAAAGTGTTCCGATTGGGAGCTCTGACCCCGGTTAAGAAACATTGCCGGAAGTTCGGTGCGGGTCAGGAACGGGTGATCGGCAGCGACAGGTCTTCGCCCAGCTTGATGTGCTTGGCCAGTTCAATCTTGGCGATGGCGTTGCGGTGCACTTCGTCCGGTCCGTCGGCCAGGCGCAGGGTGCGGTTGCCGGCCCATTGGTAGGCCAGCGGAAACTCGTCCGACACGCCGGCCGCGCCATGCGCCTGGATCGCCCAGTCCAGCACCTGCTGGGCCACATTCGGCGCCAGCACCTTGATCATGGCGATCTCGGCTTGGGCGTGCTTGTTGCCCACGGTATCCATCAGCGCCGCGGTCTTGAGCGTCAGCAGGCGCGCGGTGTCGATCTGGATGCGCGACTCGGCGATGCGCTCGCGCCACACACCCTGGTCGGAAATCTTCTTGCCGAAGGCAACGCGGCTGTTCAGACGCAGGCACATCAGTTCCAGCGCGCGCTCGGCCACGCCGATGGCGCGCATGCAATGGTGGATGCGGCCCGGCCCCAGGCGGCCCTGGGCGATCTCGAAACCGCGGCCCTCGCCCAGCAGCAGGCTCGACGCCGGCACGCGCACGTTCTCGAACAGGATTTCGCAGTGGCCGTGCGGGGCATCGTCGTAGCCGAACACGGGCAGCGGGCGCACGATGGTGATGCCGGGCGTGTCGGCCGGCACCAGGATCATCGATTGCTGGGCATGGCGCGCCGCTTCCGGATCGGTCTTGCCCATGACGATGAAAATCTTGCAGCGCGGGTCGCCCGCGCCCGAAATCCACCACTTGCGTCCGTTGATGACATAGTCATCGCCATCGCGCGCGATGCTCGTTTCGATGTTGGTCGCGTCGGACGAGGCCACGGCCGGCTCGGTCATGGCAAAGGCCGAGCGGATCTCGCCGCGCAGCAGCGGTTCGAGCCAGGTGCGCTTGTGTTCTTCGCTGCCGTAGCGCTCGATGGTTTCCATATTGCCCGTGTCGGGGGCGGCGCAATTGAACACCTCCGGCGCCCAGCCGACCCGGCCCATGATCTCGCACAGCGGCGCGTAATCGAGGTTCGACAAGCCCTCGGGCGCGCGGTCCGATTTCGGCAGGAACAGATTCCACAGGCCCTGTTCGCGCGCCAGCGGCTTGAGCCGCTCGATCAGCTCGGTCGGAATCCAGCGGTTGCCCTTGTGCGTGCCGTTGCGGTCGACTTCCTGCTTGAAGGCGGTCTCGTTCGGATAGACGTGCTGGTCCATGAAGGCGAGCAGGCGCGCCTGCAACGCTTTGCAGCGGTCGGAGTAATCGAAGTTCATGTGGATTCCTTGGAAAGAGAAATGGCGCGCTGGGCGTACTGCCAGCCCAGTTCGGCCATGGGCCGGGCGGCCTTGCCGTTGTCGAGGGCTTGCGCGCTGGACGCGGTGCCGTCGACGTAGCGTTTCATGATGCCTTGCATGATGCCGGCCAGGCGGAACATATTGTAGGCCAGGTAAAAATTGAAATCCTCGATGCGGATGGTCTTGCCGGTGCGCGCAGCGTAGGCGGCGATGTAGGCTTCCTGGGTGGGAATGCCGAGCGCGTCCAGGTCGAGACCGGCGATGCCGCGGAACTGGCCGGGAGCAATGTGCCAGCTCATGCAATGGTAGGAAAAATCCGCCGCCGGGTGGCCCAGGGTCGACAGTTCCCAGTCGAGCACGGCGAGGATGCGCGGCTCGGTCGGGTGGAAGATCATGTTGTCGAGGCGGAAGTCGCCATGCACGATGGCCGTATCGTCGCCGGGCGGAATATTGTGCGGCAGCCAGGCGATCAGCTGGTCCATGGCATCGATCGGTTCCGTGACCGAGGCCTGGTACTGGCGTGTCCAGCGTTCGATCTGGCGCGCGAAATAATTGCCGGGTTTGCCGTAATCGGCCAGGCCGATGGCGCCGTAGTCGACCGTGTGGAGAGCGGCGATGACGCGGTTCAGTTCGTCGTAGATGGCGGCGCGTTCGGCGGGCGTCATGCCCGGCAGGGATTGATCCCACAGCACGCGGCCATCGACGAATTCCATCACGTAGAATGCGCGGCCGATGACCGACTCGTCGGTGCACAGCGCGTACTGGCGGGCGGCGGGAAAGCCGGCCTTTTGCAAGGCATCCATGACGCGGAATTCGCGCTCGATGGCGTGGGCGGACGGGAGCAGCTTGGCGGCCGGTCCGGGCTTGGTGCGCAGCACATAATGCTGGCCGCCGGCGCTGATCTTGAAGGTGGGATTGGACTGCCCGCCCTTGAACTGGGCCACTTCAAGCGGGCCGCCGGGATAGCCCTCCACATGGGCGCGCAGATAAGCGTCGAGGGCATCGACGTCGAATTTCTGGCGCTCCGAGACCGGCTTGGTCCCCATCATTTCCTCGAACATCTTGTCTCCTGCTGGTTATGTGAGATCTATTCTAGCGCATGAATAGAACGACCGTACTAATTTTTCCACCACCGCACAACCGGGGTCAGAGCTCAATTAAGAAATGTTTCGAGTCGGAGGTCTGACCCCGGTTAGGAAATGTTTCGAGTCGGAGGTCTGACCCCGGTTAGGAAATGTTTCGAGTCGGAGGTCTGACCCCGGTTAAGAAATGTTGTTTGGGGGGCAGTCAGCGCGAGAGGCGGTATTGGTCGTACAGCTGTTCCATCGTGGTGCTGCGGGTGTCGGTTTGCAGCGGGGCGGGCGGGGAGTAGTTGACGAAGCGTACTACCCAGTCGGCCTCGGCATCACCGACGTCGAGCGCGTTGATGCAGCCGGCCGTTTGCGACAGCCCACCGAGGAACATGCGCTGGCCCGTCAGCGCCAACGATAAAATCGCGCAGTTCACGCCGCCATGGAGCACCAGCAAGGCCGTGTCCCAGTCGTCCTGACCCCGCAGGCGCGTGACCGCCGGGTGGATCCGGTCCATCAGCTGCCCCACCGATTCGCCCCCCAGGAAGCGCTTGTCTTCGCCCACCATGCCTTCAAACGCACCCGTAAACGCGTCCTTGAGGTCGGCGTCGGCAATCGTCGACAGGCGCCCGCCGCGGATTTCTTCAAACTCGGGCCAGATCTCGATGTCGATCCCCTGGCCGGTCGCCCCCAGCACGCGGGTCGCCGTTTCCACCGTGCGCGGCAGGCCGGAGACGATGACCCGGTCGAACTGGACGCCTTCGGCGGCGAAGGCTTGTCCGGCCGCACGGGCTTGCGCGCAGCCCTGTTCGTTGAGCGGGACGGATTCGGGAAGAAAGGGTTTTCCTGCGGCATCGAAATAGGTAACGCTGCCATGGCGCATCAGGAAGATGCGCCGGCGCTGGGATGTAGGGGACATGGGTTCTTGTGGTCGGTTCAGAAAAACAGGGCGGTGCGGGTGACGATGCTGCCGGTGTTGGTGTACGGGGCGGTCGCGCGCACGGCGCCGGTGGTGGCGACGCCATCGTCGAGCTTGCTGTCGAGCTGCTGGGCGAAGGAGTCGGGGAGGTTGTCGAAGCGCAAGCCATTGCCGCTGCGCCCGCCCACCGCGTCGTTGTAGATGTAGACCGCGCCGCCCTGGGCGCTGGTCATGAAATCGGTGGTGCCGTTGTAGGCGCCGGTGATGAAGCCGGACAGCGCCAGGTGCTGCGGCGCCGACAGGTATTCGGTGATCTGGCCGTCGCCGTTGCCGTTGGCCGTGGCGCCGGCCACGTGGGTGGTGGCCAGCACGTCGTCGCCTGGCAGGGCGCGGAATTTGTCCTGGTAGGCGTTCACCGCCGCCGACAGCGAGTTCGATTGCTGGATGATGTTCTTGACCTTGGCGCTGTCGATCAGCCCCTGGCCCTTGAGCACGCCGCCCAGCAGCAGGCCGATGATCACCAGCACGATGGCGATTTCGACGAGGGTGAATCCTTGTTGTCGTTGCATGGGGCTCTCTCTGTTGTGACGGCAGCTGCGTATTATTCTAGCGTATCAAGGATGGGCCCGGCGCTGGCGCGCCGAAATGTTGTGCAGGCGCCGTTCCAGCAACGCGAGCTCGCGCGGATCGCTGACCTGGCCGCTGGCCAGCATGGCGCCGATCAGCGCCATGGCACTTTCGTCCTCGCCCATGTCGTCGAGGATGAACAGCTCCATCTGGCGCGCCCACGCGGGCAGGACCGCGTTTGTCGTACGGGTGCGGATCGCGTGCGCATACTGGCGCGCCAGCGCGGGATCGTGCAGCCGGTGGCGCGCCACCAGCGCCGCATGGGCCAGCCATGGCCAGCGCCGGTCGGGGTCTTCGCCAAAACGCTGGTGCACGAAATCGAGCATGATGCGGGTGCGCGCCGGGTCGGCGCTGGCGCCGTACACCTGGCTCGCCGCCAGCAGCGGCGCCTGGCCGCGCGGGTCGAGGTCGACGATGCGCTCCAGCCACGTGCGCAAGGCGCTGTAATCGATGGCGCCCAGCGGCGTGGCCGCCTCGTCCTGGCCTTGCACGTACAGGGTCATGGCCTTGGCCAGCGCCACCGGTTCGCCCAGGCTGGCCAGGCGCAGCACGGCCAGCGGGGGCGCTTGTCCCAGGCCGGCCGCAGTCGGGGGCTGCGGCGCGCGCGCGGCCCGGTAGCCCACCTGGAGCGCCAGCGCGGCCACCAGCAGCAGCGTCACCGGCAGCGGCACGCGCGCGGCCATCACAGGTCCTTGCGGTAAAAATCGAACAGCGCGGCGGCCCCCAGCAAGGTGACATAGATCGCGCTCTGCGCCAGCAGCGGCGCCAGCTGGGCGCCGCCGTACACCAGCCACTCGCTGCGCGTGAACTGGTCCAGGTGCGGCAGCACGGCCGCCAGCGCGTCGATGGCCATGCGCGGCAGTTGCGCCGCATCCTGCGCCATGGCTTGCAGGCTGCCGATCGCCCGCGCCAGCAGATAGAACGCCAAGGTGGCCGCCAGCGCCGCCATGACCTGCCCGAGCGTGAGCACGCACAGCAGGCAAAATGCGGCAACGATCCACAGTTCGCACCACAGCGAGACGGCCCACGCGGCGCACCATGCGGGCGGCGCGAGCATCAATGCCATCGCCCCGAACAGCAGTGCCGGCAGCAGCGCCACCAGGCCGAATCCGGCCAGCTTGCCCAGCACGTAGGCGGCGCGCGGTATGGCCAGGGCGAGCAGCAGTTCCTGGCCCTTGTCGGCCGCTTCGCGCACCACGCTGGTGGCCACGAAACCTGCCACCAGCAGCACGCAGCACACCCGCAGCAAGGCGGCCAGCAGCGCTGCTTGCAGCGCGGCGCTTTCGGTGAGCGCCAGTTGGCCCACGAAGCCGCCCAGCGCGACCGCGCCGATGGCCAGGCCGCCCAGCACCCAGGCGATGCGGTTGCGCAGCGCTTCGAGCACGGTGTATGTGGCAATCGTGAAGATGGGTCCCAGCATGGCCTAGCGCGGCAGCGTTCCGGCGGCAACCATGCGGTTGAACAGCACATTCGGCGAAAGCCAGATCACCAGGTCGTCGTACTCGCCGCCCGGCGCGGTGGGGCTCTCGCTCGGCGTGCGCGCCACGAAGGCGATGCCGGCACTGCCGGCGTTGGTGCGTTCGTCGACGTTGGTGCTGCTCGTATCGAGGCTGCGCACTCCCGTGTCGCCAAAGCCGCCGGCGCCGTTTTTCCCGTGCGAGACGATCACCGCCGGAATATCGTTGATGCCGGTCGCCGCCACCAGGTTGCCGCGCGCATCGCGCGTGCCGATGGTGATGTCGCGCGCGGTCTGCAGCGTGAACATGGTCTGGCTGTTGCTGTAGGCCGGCGTGACGCTGTAGTGGAACGCGCGTCCCCAGCTATCGAGCTTGGGCAGGCCCAGCGTGGCCCACGGCAGCACGCCCTGGCGCTTGCCGTCGCGGCAGGTGGCGCCGTTGCGGTCTTCCAGGCCGTTGACCGGCGAGACGGCGGGGCAGGGCAGGTAGCCGTTGCGCAGCGCGAAACCCATCAGCGCTTCGCGCGCTTCGTCCATGGTTTTCTGGGTGTCGCCGATCTTGCGCTGTTCCATCTGCACCGCCAGCGGGGTCAGTAGCCCGCCGATCATCAGCCCGACGATCACCAGCACCACCGCCATTTCGACCAGGCTGAATCCCCGCTGCGCGCGCGTCATGGCTGGTCGACGTCGGTGACGGTGCCGGCGTTCATGTCCACGCTCTGCCCGGGTTTGAGCACGACCTTCCGGCCCGAGGGCAGCGTCAGCGTCACGCGCGGCGCCTGCGCCGGCCCGCTGAAGCGGTTGCGCGCGCCTTCCTGGGCCTCGTTGTTCACCCACACGGTCGACTTGCCGCTGCTGCGCCGCACGAAGCCGTTCACGGTCAGCGGCTGCGGCACGGGCGCCGCTTCCACCACCGGCACTGGCGGTGCGGCGACCAGGCCGCGCTGGATATCGAGCTGATGGCGTTCGGCCGGCGTCGTGAACAGGCGCCCCATCGGCGCCGTCTGTGCGTGGGCGGTGAGGGCGGCGACGAGCGGCAGGCAGGCGGCGAGCCTGGATTTCATGGCGATCCTTTCGCAAGCGCTGGCGCATCCGGCTGCGGCGTGGCGCCGAGCGTCAGCCAGATCAGGGTGCAGTCGGCCGCCAGGCGCGCCACGCCGATCGATTCGGCCGGTGCGTCGGTGCGTTTCAGCTTGCAGTCCTGGACCGTGAAGCGCCCGGCGCCGCGCAGGTCGTCGATGAAGTGGAACAGGTCCAGTTCGTGCACCAGCCCGAGTTCGACGCGCATGCGGCTGCCGCGCAGCTGGTAGTCGCCCAGCGCCATCGGGGCACCGAGAACAAGCGCCTGCTGGGGTTCGATGTCGTAGCTGGCCGAGACCAGCTTGCGCGTGCCCTGGATCGATTTGATCGTCTCGATCCATGCCAGCCGGTTTTCGTCGCCAATCAGGCCGCCCGCCTGCAGTTCCATGAAGCGCGGCTGGTAGATGGCGATGTCCTGCTTTTCCGATTCCACATTCTGGAAGCGGCTGGCCGCCGCGCCGCGTACCTGGGCCGCCTGCGCCAGCGCTGCCGCCTTCTGCGCGCCGTACCAGGTGGCCGCGCCCACCAGCAGCACGGCGGCGCCCAGCACGCCGGCGCACAGCCTGGCGGGCGCGGCGATCATGCCGAGTTCGTCGCGCCAGGTGGGTAGGTTGGCGTCGGCCGGCTTGGCACGCAGGGCGTTCGGCTTGGCCATCATGGTTTCCATGTCAGGTTGATGACGAAGCGCGGCTTGACGCCGGTGTCGCCAGCGTCGGTCTTGCCGCTTAACTTGACGCTCTGGCGCACATCGAGCGGCGCTTCGACGATGTGCACCGCCACGCCGGGATTGCCGGCCATGTCGAGCGCGAACTGGTTCACGCTGTCGACAATGGCGCGGTAGTCCGATGGGCCGACCTCGATTTCGCCATCGATGCGCAGCACCTGCACCGGCGCCGACGGCAGGCCGACCACGCTGGCCGCGATCGGGTCGGTGGTGTCGCCGGCGGCTGGTGCGACCAGACTGGCGCCGGCGCCAGTCTGGGCCAGCGCCGGCTGCTGCACCTGCCAGTCGAGCGCCAGCAGGCGGATCGCGGGTGCGCGTTCCAGCGAGCGGCTCACCAGCGCCACCAGCGGCGCCGGGGCGGGGGCGGTGGCGCCGAGCAGGCGGTCGAGCTGCACCGCGGCCTTCATGTTGGCGCTGCGCGCAGCCGTCGGCGGCAAGCTGGCCATGATGGCGCGGTAGCGCGCGTCGTGCTGCGCCGCCTCGGCCAGCAGGCGCGTGGCTTCCTGGCCATCGCGCACGCTGCCCCACGCGCTGGCCAGCAGCCAGACGGCGCCGACGGCGGCGATCGCGGCGCTGGCGCAGTTGAGCGCCAGGCGCGCGCGCCAGAGCTGGTAAAAGCGGCCGGCGGCACCAGGCGGGTACTGGCTGGGCAGGGAGTCGCGACCCAAGAGGCCAAGCAAAAGCTGTTCGGCCGTGTCCACGCCGCCCGCCAGTTTCAGGCGCGCGCAGGCGCTGTCGATGTCGATGAAGTGATAGGCGAGTTCCTGATCGTCTTCGCAGCGCTGTTCCAGCGCGGCCACGCGCGCCGGGGGCGCGAGCACCACCACGTGCAGCATGTCGCCGCGTCCCAGCAGGCGGGTGCTGGTCAGGAACTGCTGCATCTTGGCCGTCTCTGACGCAGTGGCGTCGATGACATCGTCGTGCGCGGCCAGCACCGTCAGGCGGGAAAATTTCAGGTACGGGCCCTGGAAATAGCTCTGGCGCAGGCCGCCCCCCTGTTCGGCGATCAGCAGCAGATGGTCCTGGGCGATGCCCATGCGCCGCACCAGCTTCGCCGACAGGTGGGCGGCCGAGTACAGGCCGGCCAGGGGGATTCTGTTCTGCTCCATCACGGCCACCCACGGCTGCACCATGGCGGCGTTGGTCAGGGCCGAGAACACGGTGTGGTCGTCGCGCCGGCCTTCGCTGTCGCGGTCCTGGATGTCGGCATGGCGGAACGGCGTGTCGCGAAAGGCATGCGAGAGGCGCCGTTCGACCAGGGTGCGCCCGGCGCGGCCGCCCACGTGCGGCAGCAGGCAGCGCTGGAAGTCTTCTTCGACCAGGTCGGCCACGAGGCAGGCGCGCGTGCCTTGCGCGCCGTCGAGGTAGCGCGCAAAGGCTTCCATGCCGTCACGGTCGGCCGGAAAGCAGGGCCCGGGCGCAAGCGCCCCGGCGCGCCAGTCGAAGGCGCACAGCCGGTCGTTCGTCACATAGAATAATTGTTTGGGCAGCACTGCCATCCTTACGTTTTCAACTGGCTCATGGTGTCGTAGATCGGTCCCAGCACGGACAGCATGATCCATCCCAGCAGCAGGCCGAGCGTGACCGTCATGGCCGGTTCGATGAGCGACTGCACGCGCTCGATCATTTCCTTCACTTCGCGATTATAGAAGTAGCTGACGTTGCGCAGGGCGTTGTCGAGCGAGCCGGTGGCCTCGCCCACGCGCAGCATGCGCAGCACCAGCGGCGGGAAGATGCCGCTGTTCTGGAACGCCAGCGTGACGCTCTGGCCGTCGGAGATCAATTGCGCGGCGCGCTGCAGACCGGCGGCCACCACGCGGTTGGCGACGATGCCTTCCGACAGGCGGATGCATTCGAGGATGGTGATGCCGGAGCCGTACATCAGCCCGAAAAAGGTGGCGAAGCGCGCCAGGATGATCTTGTGCAGCACGGGCCCGATCAGGGGCAGGCGCAGTTTCAGGCCGTCGGCCAGCATGCGCGCGCTGTCGCTGCGGCGCAGCCATGCCCGCCCGCCGAACCAGGCCAGCAGCGGCAGGGCGAGCAAGGCATACCAGTAGTGGATGAAGACATTCGAGACCGCGATCAGGGCCCTGGTATGAAACGGCAGTTCGCCGCCCATGTTCTTGATGAACGAGGTCAGTTGCGGCACCAGCACGATCATCAGGAAGAAGGTCACGCCCAGCACCACGACCGCGACCACGATCGGGTAGGTGATGATTTTCTTGGTCTGGGCGGCCAGTTCGTCCTGCCATTTCAGGCTGTCGGACAGGTTGCGGAATACCTCGGCCAGTTTGCCGCTCGATTCGCCGGCGGTAATGAGGCTGGTGAAGGTGTTGTCGAACACTTCGTCATGGTGGCGCAGCGCTTCGGACAGGGTCAGGCCGCCTTCGATTGACTCGATCAGGTCGGTGACGATTTCGCGAAAGCGCGGGTGGTCAAGGGAGTCGCGCAGGTCGCCCAGGCCTTCCAGGATCGGCACGCCGGCGGCGGTGAGCTGCTCCATGTGGAAGCAGAAGTTGATCAAATCCGCGCGCCGCACCACGCGCTTGCCGAAGGCGACCGCCCTCTGTCCGGCCACGCGGAAGTCGATCAGGTCGAGCTCCATGCGGCGCAGGCGCAGTTCCAGGTCGGCGCTGTTGGTCGCGTCCATCGCGCCGGGCACCATCTGGCCGGCCAGGTCCATCGCGCGGTAGGCGTACAGCGGCATCAGGCCAGCCTGTCGGTCAGGTCGACCACGCGCGCCACTTCGTCGAGCGAGGTGGCGCCCTCCAGCACGCGGCGCATGCCGTCGTCGACCAGCGAGCGAAAGCCGGCGGCGCGCGCGGTCTCTTTCAGTTCGCGCAGCGAGGCGCGGCGGGCGATGGCTTCGTCGATGTCGGCGTTCACCTTGAGCAGTTCCATGATCGCCATGCGGCCCTTGTAGCCCTGGTGGCCGCAGGCTTCGCAGCCGGCCGCCTGGCAGATGGTGGCCGCCGGGTCCTCGGCGGAGAGGCCAAGCAAGCGGCGCTCCGTCGCGTCGGCAAGCGATTCGGTCTTGCACGCCTGGCACAGGCGCCGCACCAGGCGCTGGGCGATGATGCCGATGATGTTGCCGGCCATGATGTCGGGCAGGATGCCGATGTCGAGCAGGCGCGAGACCGAGCCGATGGCCGAATTGGTGTGCAGGGTGGTGTAGACCTGGTGGCCGGTCATGGCGGCCGAAAACGCCATTTCGGCGGTTTCCCTGTCGCGCACTTCGCCCACCAAAATGATATCCGGGTCCTGGCGCATCATCGAGCGGATGCCGTCGGCAAAGCCCATCTTGGCCGATTCGTTGATCGAGGTCTGGCGGATCATGTTCATCGGGTACTCGACCGGGTCTTCCAAGGTCATGATGTTGACGCTCTCGGTGTTGATGTGGTTCAGGATCGAGTACAGGGTGGTGGTCTTGCCGCTGCCGGTCGGCCCGGTGACGAGAATGACGCCGTGCGGACGGGCGATCATCAGTTTGAGCAGGTGCAGTTCGTCCTCGCCCAGTCCCAGGCCGTCCAGCGGCACCAGTCCCTTCTGGCGATCGAGCACGCGCAGGACAAAATTTTCGCCGTGCGTGGTCGGTTGGGCCGAGGCCCGGAAGTCGATCTGGCGCCCCGAGAACTTGATCGAAATGCGTCCGTCCTGCGGCGCGCGCGATTCGGCGATGTTCATATTGCTCATCACCTTCAGGCGCACCGCCATCGCCGGCCAGTACGATTTGTGCAGGCTGCGGATCTGGCGCAGGATGCCGTCGATGCGGTAGCGGATGCGCAGAAAACTCTGTTCCGGCTCGAAGTGAATGTCGGAGGCGCCATTCTGCACTGCATCGGCCAGCAGCGCGTCCATCAGGCGCACCATCGGCTGGCTGTATTCGTCGGTGGTGGCGGCCATGGCGGCGTAATTGACTTCGCCGGTTTCAATCTCGAGCAAGATGCCGTCGATCGACAGCTCGAAGCCGTAATACTGGTCGATGGCGCGCGCGATATCCGATTCGTTGACCAGCACCGGCGCGATCGTGATGCCCTTGACCAGCATGGCGCTGATCTGGTCCAGCGCGACGATGTTGCTGGTGTCGGCCATGGCCAGGATCAGGTTGTCGGTATCGCGCTCGTAGACGATCGGGAACACGCGGTAGCGCTTGGCCACATCCTTCGGAATGAGTTTTAACGCGATGGCGTCGACCACCAGGCTGGTCAGGTCGGCGCTTTGCTGGTTCAGGTTTTCCGACAGCGCTTCGCGCACCGTCGCTTCGGTGACGAAACCGAGCGTGATCAAGAGTTTGCCGAGCGGCTCGCTGCTGCGCTTTTGTTCGATCAGCGCGATGCGCAGCTGGTCTTCGCTGATGACCCCTTTCTGGATCAGCAGTTTGCCGAGGGGGAATTTTACATGTTCCGACATGCGGCTATTGCCCGCCCAGTTCGCGTGCGCGGGTGGCGGCCGCGGCGCGGTCGAAATTGACAGCGCCGCGCTGCGCCAGTTCCACCGCGCGCTGGTAATAGGTCAGCGCCAGCTTGCCCTGGTTCAGGCGGTCCAGGCCGATGGCCAGGTTGAAGGCGTAGTCGGCATTGCTGGGACTGGCGGAATAGGCGCGGAAATAATGCTGCTGGGCTTCGGGCCAGCGCCCCTGGCGCGCGTACAGGTTGCCCAGGGCGAACAGCAGCGGGCCCGATTCCGGATTGCGTTCGACCACGCGGCGCAGGCGCCCTTCGGACTGGGCCGGATCGCCCTGGCGCACGCTGGTCAGGCCGGCCAGCGCGTCGTTGTCGTTGGGGTCGAGCTCGAGCAGGCGCGCGTAGATGCTTGCAGCCTGCTCGGCCTGGTTGTCGCGGGCGGCGAGGGCGGCCATGCCGAGCAGGGCGTCGCGGTTGTTCGCGTCTTGCCGCAGCACGGTCTGGTAGCTCTGGCGCGCGGCTGGCAGGTCGCCATTGTTGTAGGCCGTAAAACCGTTCTGGAGCGAGGGATTGATCTGCTCCGGCTTGCTAACGCGTGCCACGCGGATGCCGCTGCTGTCGGGCGCCGCTGCCGCCGCGCGCGGCGCGGCCTGCGGCGGCGGTGCTGGTTGCTGCCCCTGCTGCAACTGCTGCAGGCGCATCGCTTCGTCCGGGGGAATCTGGTCGCGCGAGGAGGGCGGCGGCGTTTGCGCAACGTAGGGCTGGGCCGGCTGCGCCGCCTGAATGGGAACGTCCGCACCGGGCTGGGCGGCGATGACGGGCACGCCGGGCACGGCGGCGCCGGGGTCTGGCGCGGTACTCTGGTTCTGGCCCGGCATCGGCACCATCGGCAGGTGGCGGCTGGAACCGGGACCGTACACGGCGTTCCAGTAAATATACGCGAACACGGCGGCGATCAGCAGGGCGATGCTGCCGAGGACCGCAATGCGGATGGTGCGCGCGTCCATGCGCGCCATGGCGCGCTTCCGGGCCTTGACCCGTGGCGGCGGCGGTGGCGGGGCGTTGCGCGCACGCCGTGGCGGTGCCGCTGGCGGTTCGGCCTGCGGGTCCGGAATGGCCATGCGCGGCGCCTCGGGCGCGACATCGATGGACGGTTCGGCGCGCGCGGCGGCCGGCGCCGCGTCGAGCGGCGACAGGGTCAGCGGCTCGGCCGATGTGGCCTGCTCATGCGGCGCCAGCGCCAGTACCTCGTCGTAGGCTTCGGACGGCTTGGCCAGTTCCTCGTCGGGCGCATGGTTTTGCTTGGCGCGCTCGGCTTTCTTGAGGGCCTGCATCAGGAGGCTCATGGTCAGTTCACCTTTCCGCGCACGGGTTCGGAGTACGGCTCCGACACGGCGCCGCTGGTGTCGGGCAGCAGGTAGCGGTAATCCTTGTAGTCGCCGTTGATGCTGGCATTTTTCACCACCACCGGCCGGATGAAGATCACCAGCTCCGTCTTGCTGACTTTTTCATTACGGTACGAGAAGAAATTGCCGATCACCGGCAGCACGCCCGCGCCCGGCACCGCATCCTTGGCATTGTCGACCGAGTCCTGCATCAGCCCGCCCAGCACGGAAATGTCGCCGCTGTAGACCTTCAGGATCGATTCGACTTCGCGCGCCTGGATCACCGGCACCTGGCTGGTCACCTTTTCGGCGGCCAGCGCCGGGTTGGGGTCGGTCACGTAGCCGACGATGCGGGTGATCGTCGGGCGCACGTTGAGGGTGACTTCGTCCGAGTCGGCAATCTGGGGCGTGACGCTCATCACGAAGCCGACCGGCACCGTTTCGAGCTTCGATTCGTAGGTGGCGGGGGTGGTGACGTTGCCGTTCACGCCGATCACGGCGGGCGTGACCTTGATGGTGAAGAAGACGTTGTTGTCGACCACTTTCAGCATCGCGGTCTGGTTGTTCAGCACGCTGATCTTGGGGCTGGACAGCACTTTGACCTTGCCGAACGATTCGAGCAGCTGGATCGCGGTGGTGATGTTGCCCAGCGCCGAGGTGGGGTTGATGTAATTGATCGAAAACAGCCCCGGCGTGGTGCCGATGGCCACGTTCGAGCCGGGCAGCGTGGGGCCGACCGGCCTCTGGGTCAGGGTCAGCCCGCCGTGCAGGCGGCTCCAGTTGATGCCCTGCTGGTACTGGTCGGACAGCCGCACTTCGATGATGGTCGCTTCGATCAGCACCTGGCGCTTGGCGCTGCCGAGCACGATGTCGAGAAATTGCTGGATCTTTTCGTGCTGGCGCCCGGTCGCGCGCACCGCCAGCAGGCCGCCTTCGGCGTTGACGATCACCGACGGCGCGTTGCGCTGGCGCTCGCTGGACGAGGCGTTGAAGGCGGCCAGCACGTTGTCGGGCACGGCCTGCGGCGTGGGCTGGGCCGGCTGCGCCGCGGCGGCGCCGGGCGCCGGCGGGGGCGCGGCCGACGAGATCGTGCTCGGCGCATCGCCCAGCGTGGTGTCGCGCAGCATGTCGCGGATATTTTTTTCCAGGCTGCCCCAGAAGTTGTTTTCCGAGCGGTTGGTGACCGAGGTCGTCGAATTATTGTTGCCCGACCCGCCCGATGCGCCCGACCCGGCCGCGCCGCCGCTGGTGCTGCCGTTGGGGTTGGTGATCGTTGGGCTGCTGGAACCGCCACCGGTGGTCGAAATCTGGGTGGCGATGTTGACGCTGCTGTTGGTGCTGCGCGCCATGTTGACGTAGTCGACCTTGTAATTACGCCACACCGGCGTATCCGGCAGCACGGTCAGGGTGGCGCCGTCGATTTCGTAGCGCATGTCCACCTGGCGCGAAATGCGGGTCAGGAGCTGCGGCAGGGTCTGGTCGAGCGCGTTGAGGGTCACCGTGCCTTCGATGCCCGGGTGAATGTCGACATTCAGGCGGGCGTCGCGCGCCAGCGCAAACAGCAGCGACTGCACCGGCACCTTGTGCACCGTGACGCTGTAGGTTTCAGCCTTGGGCGTGGCCTTGGGCGGCGGCAGCGGCGCGCTGTGCATGACCGGGTCGGGAATCCGTCCGGCCGCCGGGGGCGCCTGCGTCACGTGCGACGGCGAACCGGGCAGGGTGGGCGTGGCACACGCGCTCAACAAGGCGCAACAGATGGCGGTGCCTGCGGTACTCCAGGGGGAAACGGATTTAGTCAGGGTCATTGGTGCGCTCTTGAGTGCCAAGACACAATAATGGCGGAAAAGTAAGCGTGGGGCAATTGCTGCACGTCTAATGGAAGAAGATGCTGCGCGAAAGGAGCCACGCCAGCAACGCCAGCATGGCCGCGCCGAGGCCGGCCAGGGCCAGTGTCCTGCGCGTGGGGCGGCCGCTGCCGGCAAAGGCGCAGTCGGCGATGGCCGCTTTGGCGTGGCGCGCTTCGACCAGGTCGGATTCGTCGATGTAGGCGGCCATCAGGGCTTTGTCCGCCAGGATATTGATGCGACGCACGATGCCTTGCGACACGCGCGCGATCTGTCTGCTTGCGGCGGCGCTGAACACGGCCGGGCCGTTGTAGCCGGCCGCATGCAGGCGGAATGCCAGGAAGTCGGGAATCACCTCGGGCGGCATGGCCGGCACCACGAAGTTGTGGGTGATGCGTTCCTTGAACTGGCGCATGCTGGCCAGGTTCAGGTGCTCGTCGAGCTCGGGCTGGCCGAACAGCACGATCTGCAGCAGCTTGTGGCGCGCCGTTTCCAGGTTGGAGAACAGGCGCACCTCTTCCAGCGTCTCGAGCGGCATGGCCTGGGCTTCCTCGACCAGCAGCACCACCTGCCTGCCGGCGCTGTGGCGGGCGATCAGGTCGGCCTGCAGCATGCGCGTGACTTCGTCGATGCGCTTGCCGGTCACGTCCAGTTCAAGTTCGCCGGCGATGGCGTAGGCGACCTCGGTGTTTTTCAGTGTGGGATTGGCGAGGTAGATCACGTCGATATGCGGCGGCAGCTGGTTTTCCAGCATGCGGCACAGCATGGTCTTGCCGCTGCCGACTTCGCCCGTGACCTTGATGATGCCTTCGCCGTGTTCGACCGCGTAGAGCAGGGCGTCGAGAATCTCGCCACGCGTATTGCCGGCATAGAAGAAAGCGGGGTTGGGCGTGATGCCGAAGGGCGACTGGCGCAGGCCGAAGTGCTGGTGGTACATGGGATTTAGTGCACGCATGCGAGGAAGGCCTGTTCCAGCGTGGCCGCGCCGTAGGCATCGCGGCAGGCCGCGGGCGTGCCGATGAAGCGCAGCCGGCCGCCGTGCAGGATGGCCATGCGGTCGCACAGCTCTTCGATGTCGGCCAGTGCGTGCGAGCTGAAAAACACGGTGGCACCCTGGCTGCGCGCGTGCAACAGGCGCTCTTTCAGGCGGGCGCGCGCTTTCGGGTCGAGGCCGCTCATGGGCTCGTCCAGGACGTAGGCTTGTTTGTCGGCGAGAAAGCAGGCGGCCAGGCCCAGCTTCTGGGTCATGCCCTTGGAGTGCTTGCGTACCGGCATCGACAGCGCCGCGTGGTCGAGGTCGAGCGCGTCGAGCATGGCGTGGGCGGCGTGGACGTCGTAGGCGTTGCCGTGCAGTTTGGCCATGTATGTCAGGAATTCGGCACCGGTGAGGTAGTAGGGCGGCATGAAGCGTTCGGGCAGGAAGGCGAGGGGACGGCGCGCTTGCGCGAGGCGGTGGCCGTGGCCGAAGATATCGATGCTGCCGGACTCGAACGAGACGAAGTCGAACAGGCATTTCAGCAGGCTGGTCTTGCCGGCGCCATTGATGCCCACCAGGCCGACGCATTCGCCCGCCGCGATGTCGAGATCGATGCCTTCCAGCACCGGCGCGCCGGCGTAGCGTTTGACTAGCTGGCGGAAGCGCAGCGCGGGTGTGCTCATGTTGACAATGTTGGCAGAGGTGGCAAGGTTGACAGGGAGCGACGCTCCGACTGTAGCGCATTCAGTGTCGCTTGCACAATGGTTGCACGTTAGTACGACACAAAATCATTGTGAATGTAAAAAACGAGTGTTTCTGGAATAGAATAGTTCGACGGTTTTGTACGCGCAACAAGCGTCTTATTCACTCGACAAGCAAACCAACAAGGGTCTTCATGGCACGCCCAGAAAAAGTCCGCCTCGGCGAAATCCTCGTCCAGCAAAACCTGTTATCCGAAGAACAGCTGGGTGCGGCGTTGCAGGACCAGAAACGCACCGGCCGCAAACTGGGCCGGGTGTTTATCGAAAACGGTTTCGTGACCGAGGAACAGATTTCGGGCGCGCTCGCCAAGCAGCTCGACATTCCGTACATTAACCTCAAGTTTTACAACACCAACCCGGACATCGTGCGCCAGTTGCCGGAAACCCAGGCCCGGCGATTCCGCGCCATCGCGCTCGAAGACCGGCGCGGCGCGCTGCTGATCGGCATGTCCGACCCGACCGACCTGTTCGCCTACGACGAGATCGCGCGCCTGGTCAAACGCAATATCGAGCTGGCCGTGGTCAATGAAACCGAGGTGCTGGCCGCGATCGACCGCATCTATCGCCGCACCGACGAGATCACCGACTTCGCGCGCGAGCTGGAACAGGATCTGGGCGACACCTTCGTCGACTTCGGCACCCTGGCCGCCAATCCGGGCCTGGAAGAGGCGCCCATCGTCAAGCTGCTGCAATCGGTGTTCGACGACGCCACCCAGGTGCGCGCCTCGGACATCCATATCGAACCGCAGGAAACGCGGCTGCAGATCCGTTTCCGCATCGATGGCGTGCTGCACTTGCAGACCGAGGCCGATATCAAGATCGCCACGCCGCTGGCGCTGCGCCTGAAACTCATGTCCGACCTCGACATTTCCGAAAAGCGCTTGCCGCAGGATGGCCGCTTCGCCGTCAAGGTCAAGCAGCAGCGCATCGACGTGCGGATTTCGACCATGCCGACCCAGTACGGCGAGTCGGTCGTCATGCGGCTGCTGAACCAGGGCGGCACGACGTTGCGGCTGGACGCGATCGGCATGCCGGCGCGCCTGGTGGAAAAATTCCGCGCCATCGTGCAGCGCCCCAACGGCCTGGTGCTGGTCACCGGCCCCACGGGTAGCGGCAAGACCACCACCCTGTACAGCGCGCTGGCGGAACTCAATTCCGTCGAGAAAAAGCTGATCACGGTGGAAGACCCGGTCGAGTACCGCCTGGCCGGCATCAACCAGGTCCAGGTCAACGAGAAAATCGACCTGTCGTTCGCGCGCGTGTTGCGCTCGGCACTGCGCCAGGATCCGGACATTGTGCTCGTCGGCGAGATGCGCGACCAGGAAACCGCCCAGATCGGCCTGCGCGCCGCCATGACCGGTCACCTGGTGCTTTCCACCTTGCACACCAACGATGCCGCCAGCACCCCGCTGCGCCTGATGGACATGGGCGTGCCGCGCTACATGGTGGGCAGTTCGCTGCAGGCGGTGCTGGCGCAGCGCCTGGTGCGGGTGATTTGCGAAAGCTGCACCACCACTTACCAGTTGACGCCGCTTGAGCGCGAATGGCTGCGCGCGGAATTGCACGAGCATGCCGAGAGCACGCAGTTTTTCCACGGCAAAGGATGTTCGCATTGCAACGGCATGGGTTACCGCGGCCGTACCGGCGTGTACGAGCTGCTGGAAATGACGCGCGCCGTGGTGGACGCGGCCAACCATCCCGATCCGGCCCACTTCCTGAAAGCGGCGCACGCCGAGATGCAGGGCGAAACCTTGCGCCGCCACGCCGTGCAGCTGGCCGTGCAGGGCCGCACCACGGTGTCCGAAGCGATGCGCATCAGTAACCAGATCGAGGAATAAACCGTGCCGTTCTTCGCCTACAAGGGACGCAATGCCAAAGGCGAGCTGATGCAAGGCGTGCTGGAGGGCGCCGACAGCGGGGCCGTGGCCGACCAGCTGTTCGGCAACGGCGTCACGCCGCTCGAGATCAGCCCGACCAGCCGCGCCGTCACCAGCAGCGGCGAGGAGGAGAGCTGGCTCGACCGCATGTTCGAGAAAAAAGTCACCTCGATGGATGTGCAGTTGTTCAGCCGTCAACTCTACACCTTGCTCAAATCCGGCGTGCCCATCATGCGCGGGCTGGCCGGGCTGCAGGAATCGGCCATCAGCAAGTCGTTCGGCAAGGTCATCAAGGACTTGCGCGAGTCGCTCGATTCCGGACGCGAACTGTCGGCGGCGATGCGCCGCCATCCGGACGTGTTTTCCAACTTTTACCTGTCGATGGTGCGCGTGGGCGAAATGACGGGACGCCTGGAAGACGTGTTCCTGCGCCTGTTCGACCACCTCGAATTCGACCGCGACATGCGCGAACGGGTGAAAACCGCCACGCGCTACCCGACCTTTGTCATGATCGCCATGCTGCTGGCGATGATCGTGGTGAACATTTTCGTCATTCCCCAGTTCGTGAAGGTGTTCGAGAGCTTCAATTCGCAGTTGCCGCTGATGACGCGCATCCTGATCGGCAGCTCGAACTTCATGGTGCGTTTCTGGCCGGCGCTGCTGGGCTTTTCGGTGGTGGCGTTTTTCGGCTGGCGCAGCTACATCAATTCCACAGAGGGCCGCATGTGGTGGGACCGGGTGCGCCTGCGCATCCCGATTGCCGGCAAGATCATCCTGAAAGGCACCATGGCGCGCTTTGCGCGCAGTTTCGCGCTGTCGATGAAGAGCGGGGTGCCGATGGTGCAGGCGCTCACGGTGGTGTCGCAAACGGTCGACAATGCCTATCTGTCCTCTCGCGTGGAGCAGATGCGCGATGGCGTCGAGCGCGGCGAGAGCATCTTGCGCACGGCGGTGGCGGCCGGGGTATTTACCCCGATCGTGCTGCAGATGGTCGCGGTGGGCGAGGAAACCGGCTCGCTCGACGACCTGATGGATGAAATCGGGCAGATGTACGAGCGCGAAGTCGATTACGAACTGAAAACCCTGTCGGCCCAGATCGAGCCGATCATGATCGTGTTCCTGGGGGCGATGGTGCTGGTGCTGGCGCTGGGCATCTTCCTGCCGATCTGGGATCTGGGCAAAGCCGCTTTGCATAAATGAGACAGATTGCCACCCCATCAAGCTTATCGCGCGCACGCGGCTTTTCGCTGCTGGAAATGGCGGTGTGCACGGTGGTGGTGGCGGTGTTGACCGGTGTGCTTTTACAACGCTTGCTCTACTATCGAGAACAGGCCGAACTGGCCGCCGTGGAGCAGCTCGCCGGCGTGCTGCGCAGCGCGCTGGTGCTCAAGATCGGCCAGTTGCAAGCCCGTGGAAAAGAGGCGGAAATTCCCGCTCTCATTGGGGAAAACCCGATCGACTGGCTGGCCGAAAAGCCGCGCAATTATGCCGGCGAATACTTCGCGCCGACCCCGGCCCAGGTCGCTCCCGGCAACTGGTATTTCGACCGTAAAAGCAAAACTTTGGTGTACTTGATAAGTGGGGAAAAAAAATTTCCACGTGGCACTGCGAAGCGCATCAACTTCAAGGTAGAATTCACTCGCTTGCCCATAATCCCCGCCAAGCAGAGTGGTACGCCAGAAACCCGGACCGTTGCCCTTACTCAAGTTAATAGTTAAACCGCCGTTAAAGAATACGGTAGTCGTGTTTCTGTTACGCGCCTCATATTTCACTGCTTAAATCGAATTTGGAGATCCACATGAAAATGCAATCCCACGGTAAGTTCATTCGCACTGCTCAAGCTGGCTTCACCCTGATCGAACTGATCGTTGTGATCGTCATTCTCGGTATCCTCGCCGCCACCGCGCTGCCAAAATTCGCCGACCTCGGCGGTGACGCCCGCGCTGCCACCATGAAGGCGGCCAAGGGATCGCTGGAAGCCGTCTCGGCCATGGTGCACGGCAAGTACCTGATCGCCCCAACCGCCACCGTGTCGCTCGAAGGCACCTCGGTGACGGTCGCTAACGGCTATCCTACCGGCAATGCCGCCCTGCTCGAAGCGGCCGGCCTGAAAGAAACCGACTACGAGCTGATCACCACCGCGCAAAGCTCGGCCAACACGCCGACCACCATCGCCGGCGAAGTCGCCATTGTGCCGCTGAGCGTGGCGGGTACCGTCAAGGGCTTGAACTGCTACGTGCACTACAAGCCAGCCGTCGCGGCAGTGGCTCCAGCCACCGATGCGACTCCGCCGGTGATCACCGTCAAAGCCACGTCCTGCTAAGCCGTACCGAGTGACTGGCACACTGGCGCACGGAACGACAGGCATCGCGGCCAAGGCCGCTGTCCAGTGCGCCAGTCCTGCCGGCAACTTTTCCATGAGCGGCATCCTGCGGCGCCAAGGCAAGCACTTCCAGCACGGTTTCACGCTGGTCGAGCTGATCACCGTCATGGTGATCGTCGGCGTCCTGGCCGCCGCCGCGGCCACCCGCTATTTCGACCGCGCCGTGTACGACGCGGCCGCCTTCACCGAACAAGCCCGCTCCCTGATCCGCTACGGCCAGAAAGTGGCGGTCGCGCAGAACCGTCTCGTGTACGTGCGCCTCGACGGCAACAGCGTGGCCCTGTGCTTCGTGTACGTGGCCGACGGCAGCTGTCCCGCCGACCGGCGCGTCATGTCGCCCTCCGCCAACAATACGGCCAGCACCAATACGCTGGCCCGCTGCACCAATTCGACCAGCTGGGCCTGCGAAGGCAATCCGCCCGGCGTCACCTACGCGACCAGTCCCGCGACCGCTTTCTTTTCCTACGATGCGCTGGGCCGTCCCGCCAACGTGGGCGCGGCCGCGTTTGCCAGGTTGACCATGACCGTCAAGTCCGGCGCCAGCAGCGTCGCCCTGGTGGTGGAAGCCGATACCGGCCATGTGCACTGAGCGCGCCGCCATCCGCCCGCGCACCCTCGCTTACCAGCGCGGCATCAGCTTTGTCGAGCTGATCATCTTCATGGTGATCATCGGCGTCGGCCTGGCCGGCATCCTCAACGCCATGAACCTGACCACCCGGGTCAGCGCCGACCCGCTGGTGCGCAAGCAGGCGCTGATGCTGGCCGAAGGCTTGATGGAAGAAGTCCAGCTGGCCCGCTTCACCTTCTGCGACGCCACCGACGACCGGGTCGACTCGGCCACCAGCGCGGCGATCGGCCCAACCGGCTGCGCCACCCTGGTCGAGAACGTCGGCAACGAAGCCGGCGGCACGCGCCCGTTCGACAACGTCAACGATTATGTGGCCGCCTACGGCAGCGCCACCGAAGCGTTCGTCACTTCCGGCAAGCTGAGCGACGCGGCCGGAATGGAAATCCCCTTGCCGGGCTACACCGCCAGGCTGACCGTGACGCCCACCAATCTGCTGGGCCCGGCGGGCGCCGGCCTGCCGCCATCGGAGGCCCTGTGGATCCGGGTGGCGGTGTCGTACAACAATGTCGAAACGGTGGTGCTGGACGGCTACCGCGCGCGCTACGCACCGAATTCGCCGCCATGATGCCGCCACGTTCACATCAAGCGGGTTTTACCCTGGTCGAGGCGATCGTCGTGATCGTCATCACCGGCATCCTGGGCGGCATCGTCGCCACTTTCCTGCGCCTGCCGGTGCAAAATTATGTCGACAGCGCCGGCCGCGCCGAGCTGACCGACGTGGCCGACACGGCCGTGCGGCGCATGGTGCGCGAAATCCGCCTGGCGCTGCCGAACACGGTGCGCGTGACGGGGCCCTCGAGCGCAGCGGGCACCTCGATCGAATTCGTGCCCACCAAGACGGGTGGGCGCTACCTCGCCGCCGAGGATGTCGAATCCGGCGAGCACCTGAACTTCGCCGTCGCCACCGACGTCAACTTTCGCGTGGTCGGCCCGTTGCAGGTCGGGACCCAGCAGATCGTGGCGGGCGACACGGTGGTGGTCAACAACATGGCCATCGAAGGCGATCTTGCCAATGTGTACGCGGCGGTGCCGACCAACCGCGCCCAGGTGACGGCGGTGGACGCCGCCAACAAGCTGGTCACGCTGGCGGCCAATCCGTTCGCGGCGCAAAACCCGCCTATGGCCCATCCGCTGCACCGCTTCCAGGTCATCGGCCAGCCGGTCACCTACAGCTGCGCCAACGGCATGCTGTACCGCCACGCCAACTACGGCTTCAAGGCGGTGCAGGAGGCGGTGCCGAGCGCCGCGCCGGCGATCCTGGCGACCAATGTGGCATCCTGCGAATTCAATTATTTCTTGGTCGGCAACACGCGCTCGGCGCTGGTGCGCATGACCCTCACCCTGCACCGGGCCAATGGCAGCGATGGCCCGATCCGCCTGATCCAGCAGGTGCACGTGGATAACAACCCATGAAACGCTTTCCGAACCTGGAGCGCATGCGCGGCGTGAGCCTGGTCACCGCCATTTTCCTGCTGGTGGTGCTGGCCGGGCTGGCGGTGGCGATGGTGACCCTGGCCACCAGCGCCCAAACCAGTTCGGCGCTCGACCTGCAGGGCACGCGCGCCTATTTGTCGGCGCGCGCCGGCGCCGAATGGGGCGTGTACCAGGTCACGCGCGCCAATGGCGCCTGCGCCACCAGCACCTTTCCCATGCCGGCCGACAGTACCCTGGCGCGCATGAAGGTCACGGTGATCTGCACGCGCACGTTAGATGCGGTCAGCAAGCTGCAGCGCTACACGCTCCGTAGCACCGCCTGCAACACGCCGGGCCCGGGTGCCTGCCCGAGTCCGACCAATAACATCGACTATGTGCAGCGCGTGGTGCATGTCGAATTCAGCGAGCCGGGGCAGCCATGACGCAGCGCATCGACAGATTCTGGCGCGCCGCGCTGGCCATGGGGTGCGGCGCCGGCCTGCTGCTGGCCAGCCTGCCGGCCCGGGCCGACACGCCGATCGCCCTGTTCAAGAGTTATGCCGGCCGGCTCAACTTCACCGGCACGCAAAAGACCATGCGCACGGGCGCCAACGGCAGCGCTCCTTGCAACATCACCAACAATGCGCTGGTCGCCAAGCTGACCGGCATTCCCGCCACCGCCAAGATCGTCAGCGCGCACCTGTACTGGGCCGGGTCGAGCAGCACGC
The DNA here is from genome assembly GCF_030846495.1 of Massilia scottii. Lineage (NCBI taxonomy): Bacteria > Pseudomonadati > Pseudomonadota > Betaproteobacteria > Burkholderiales > Oxalobacteraceae > Massilia > Massilia scottii. The sequence goes on from NZ_JAVCWM010000025.1 coordinate 23,665, forward strand.
CCGATTACGGCGTGAGCATGGATGGCGTGGCGCTGAGCGCGCCGGCCAACCGCCGCTTCACCACCGCGACCATCGGCTACAATTATTTTTCCGGCGCGGTCGACGTGACGGCGCAAGTGACGGCCAAGCGCAACGCCGACTACGCATTTTCCAACCTGACGATCACCAACGGTACCCCGTACTGCGCGGTGGAAGGCGTGGTGGGCGGCTTTTCGCTGGTGGCGATCTACTCGGATCCGAACGAAGCATTTCGCGTGCTCAACCTGTACGAGGGTTTCCAGTACATCCGCACCTTCGGCACCGACAATATCAAGGTGAGCCTGAACCTGAGCAACTTCAGGACGCCATCGCCGCTGGGCAGCGCCACCGGCCGCATCGCCCACGTGACCTGGGAAGGCGACAGCTCGCTCTCCGGCGGCGGCGAGAACCTCAAGTTCAACGGCGCGGAGATGGTCGATGGCGCCAATCCGACCGGCAACCAGTTCAATTCCACCAGCAATATCGGCGGCACGGTCGACAACGCGTCGTACGGGATCGACTTCGATTCCTACCTGCTGGCCAGTCCCAAGCTGTTCGCCGGCCAGACCACCGCCACCATGCTGTACGAATCGGGCCAGGACATGGTCTTGCTGAACGCGGAAATCGTCTCGGTGCCGAACGTCGACGTGGCCGACCTGTCGCTGGCGATTGCCCTGACGGGCACGCCGGCGCGCGGCAACAACGTCAACCTGGTGCATACCGTGACCAACCAGGGTCCCTTGCCGGACGCCGGGCCGATCACGGTGAAGCATACCCTGGCCAATGGCCTGAGCTACCTGTCCTCGTCCGGCACCGGCTGGAGCTGCGGCGCCAGCGGCCAGGTGGTGACCTGTACCAGCGCCAAATCGCTGGAGGTGGGCGAGTCGGCGCCGGCGCTGTCGATCACGGCCAGGATCGACCTGACGGCGCCGAACAGCATGACCAGCAGCGCGACCGCCAGCGGCTTGCAGTTCGATAATGACATGGGCAATAACAGCGCCAGCAATACGATCACCTTCAGCAGCGCGCGCTATGTGTTCACCGACAATCCGTGCGAAGTCGGGGTTGCCTTCGGCACGGCGGGTAAATGCAATCTGCTCAGCGTGCCGACCTTGCAGGCGGGCGTGCAGTCGCCCGTGTACGTGACTTTTGTGGATAACAACTTCAAACCGGCCGTGCCGCCGTCGACCACGCCGACCCTGCAATTCTCGTTTCGCTGCGTTAATCCCACCACCAGCGCCGGCGGCGTGGCCAGGCTGAAGGGCGTGGCGCTGAAAGCCTGCATTTCCAGCACGGCCTTGCAAAGCGCGACCCAGTGGCAAGGGATCGCCATGGCGTTCGCGACCGGCTCGCCCAGCAGCGCGCTGATGCAGTTTGTGTATGGCGACGTCGGGATGATCGAATTATTTCTGTCGGAAACGGCTACTGCCCTGGCCCTGACCAGCACCAGCGGGCAGTTCGTGGTGCGGCCGTATAAATTTGCCCTGAGTACGCCGTTGAGCAATCCCGCCGGTACGGTGGCCGCCGACGACATGACGGCCGACATCGGCCGCTTCTGGAAAGCCGGCGCCGGCTTCACGCTGAACGTGGTGGCGCAGGCGGCTAACAGCGCCCCGACGCCCAATTTTGGCAAGGAAACGACGCCGCAGGAAGTCGAGCTGCTCACTACGGCGACCATCGATTCGACCAATTACGCCATTCCCGGCGACACCAATTCGGAAACCTTGCCGTTCGCCGAGATGATGACCGGCCCGGGCGACCCGGTGCGCAAGGTGGAAGGCAGTTTCGGCGCCTTCAGCGCGGGCGCGGCCACGGGCGGCGATTTCACGTTCGCCGAGGTCGGCATCGTCAATGTGAACGTGCACATGAAAAACAGCAATTATCTCGGTGTCGAGGATGTCGCCAGCGACGGCGTGGCGCTGGGCCGTTTTTATCCGGACCATTTCCGTACCACCGTGCCGATTGCGATCACCTGCGCCGCGCCGCATCCGCTCAATTGCCAGAATATCGGCCTGCATTACTCGAAGCAGCCGATCCAGACCATCGTGACGGCCTACAACGCCGCCGGCGAAGTTACCAGGTTTTATCAGGGCAAGTTCGTGAAATCGCCCAAGCTGTTGGCCTACACCGCCCTGGGCGGGCTGACCCAGTCGCCTTCGGGCACGCTCACCCCGAGCCCGATCGCCAACGCCGCCACCGTCTTCGTGCAGGGCAGCGGCAGCGCCTGGCCCAGCTTCGATTTTGCCGCAAGCAGCATGGCGCCGGTCGATATTTACCTGCGCGCCAGCGACGCCGACCTGGTGACCTCGGGCCGTTCCGGCCTGTCGGTGGAGGGCGCCACCAAGATCGTGCGCGGGCGCCTGCTGATCGAAAACGCCTTCGGTTCGGAACTGCTGGCGCTGCCCGTGGTCATGCGCGCCCAGTACTGGACCGGCACCAGCGCCACCGACGGCCGCTGGGCCGACAGCCGTACCGACAGTATCAGCATCGTCGCCACGCCGGTGCCGGCCTCGGGGGTGGTGACGTTCCCGCACAGCGTCACTGCCGCCCAGCTGACACTGAGCTATTCGCAGTGCCTGAAAAGCATGGCCGCGTGCAGCGCGGCGACGCCGTTTCCCGATCCCAAGACCACGCTTGCGAGCTCGTCGATGGTCAACGGCCTGGTGAAGTTCAAGTTCGCCGCGACCAACAAGACCGGCAGCGTGAACGTGAGCGTCGGCCAGCCGGCCTGGCTGCCGCCCGCGGCCGGCAAATTGACCTTCGGCGTGTACAAATCGACCCCGCTGATCTACATCCGCGAGGTTTTCTGATGGGGCGCGTAAAGAACATTCCATCCTGCTATGACTATGCGGTGGAAATAAGACGGTTTCAGTTGCTGATCGCAAATTTCGTGTTAAATCGCGGTGAAACTTGAATATAATCAAGACGCTACCGTGCGAACTTCGCGCGCGGTATTGATATAGATTGCGGGCATGGGATTTTTCTCGAAATCAAGGAAGAAGGATGGCTTGCTGGCAATCGCCCTGCATGGCGAGGGCGTGTTTGCCGCCCGCATCAAGCGCCAGGCCGAGGGCATGCCGCGCGTGACCCTGGCATCGTTTCATCCGGCCGAGAAGAGCGGCGGCCCGGACATGCTGGAAAAGACGGGCAAGGACTTGCACGCCGGCAGTTTCCGCTGCACGACCATTCTCGGCGCCGGCGAATACCAGTTGCTGTCGGTGGAGTCGCCCAATGTGCCGGCCGACGAGCTGCGCACCGCCGTGCGCTGGCGCCTGAAGGACATGCTCGACTTTCCCGCCGACCAGGCCAGCATCGACGTGCTCGACATTCCCACCGATAAGGCCCAGGGGCGCAGCCAGTCCCTGTTCGCCGTGGCCGCGCGCAACAGCCTGATCGAAACGCGCCAGAACCGCTTTGTCGACGCCGGCGTGCCGCTGGCCGTGATCGACATTCCCGAAATGGCGCAGCGGAATATCTCGGCCCTGGTCGAACCGGAAGGGCGTGGCGTGGCCATGCTCTCGTTCAGTAACGAAGGCGGCTTGCTGACCGTGACCTACAAGGGCGAGCTGTACCTGGCGCGCCGCATCGATGTGACGCTCGAACAATTGCTCGACAGCGATCACGACCGCAAGCACGTGTGCTACGACAAGATCACCCTCGAGCTGCAACGCTCGCTCGACCATTTCGACCGTCAATACAATTTCATCAATGTCTCGAAACTGGTGCTGGCGCCGACCGGCGCGGGCGGCCTCGACGAATATTTGTCCAGCAATCTGTACACCAAGGTCGAATCGCTCGACCTGGCCACGGTGCTGGACCTGGGGAGCGTGCCGGAACTGGCTGCGCTTGCCCAGCAGCAGCGCTTCTTCCTGACCCTGGGCGCGGCGTTGCGGCAAGAGGAGGCCGCCTCTTGAGCCAGCAGATCAATCTATTCAACCCCGAATTTCTCACGCAGAAGAAGATCTTCACGTCCGGCGCCATGCTGATCGCGCTCGGCGTGCTGGTGGCCGGCGCGCTGGCGCTGGCATTGATGGGGCGCCACAGCGTGCGCGTGCTCGAAGCGGAAGCGGCGGCCGGTGCCGAACAGCTCGAACTGAAGAAGGCGCGCCAGGCCACGGTCATGGCGGAATTCGCCCCGCGCCAGAAGAGCAAGCAACTGGAAAACGAGATCGCCAGTGCCGAAGCCGACCTGGCGTCGCTCAACGCCGTCTCCTCGATGCTCAACAGCGACACGATGGCCAACTCGCGCAAGGGTTTTTCGCGCTACTTCAAGGCGCTGGCACGGCAGTCGGCGGGCGACCTGTGGCTGACCGGGGTGCGCATCGGCGGCGTCGGATCGCATATCGCCTTGCAGGGCAGGGCGCTCGATGCCAACCTGGTGCCGGCCTACGTCAGCCGGCTCACGCGCGAGCCGGCCATGCGGGGCAAGAGCTTTTCCAGCCTGCAGATCAGCCGCGCCCGGTTGCAGGTCGATGGCAAGGAGTCGCCCGACCCGTCCCAGCTGGCGCCGTATATCGATTTCACCCTGCAGGATCTGCCGCCTGAACGCGTGGCCGGGGCCCCGGCATCGGCTGCGCCCGCCGAGCTGGCGGCAGTGGCGGCCAGGCTCACGCCGGAGGCCGCCAAATGAAAGCGCGCCTGCTCAAGCTGCAACTGAAAATCGATGCGATGAGCGTGCGCGAGCGCGCCATGGTGTTCGGCGCCACGGTCGGCGTGATCGTCTTCATCATGTTCGCCATGCTGTTCGACCCGCTGTTCGTGCGCCAGAAAACCTTGCGCAACCAGATCAGCCAGCAGCAAAACAATATGCAGGGCATCGATGCCGAGATCACCGCCATGGTGCAGGCGCACGCGGTCGACCCGGACCTGGCCGGCAAGGCGCGCCTGGCGGCGATCAGGAACGCCAGCGCCACGCTGTCGAACCAGCTGCGCACGGCGCACAGCAGCCTGGTGGCGCCGGAACGCATCGCGCCGCTGCTCGAATCGATCCTGAAATCGAATGGCCGCCTGCGCCTGGTGGGCCTGAAAAGCTTGCCGGTGGCGTCGTTCGACGGTTCCTTCGACGCCGCCGCGGGCCCGGCCGGTGCCGAAGCCGCGGCCCCGGCCACGGCGTCCCTGGCCGTCTCCAGCCGCGCCATCTACGCGCACGGGGTCGAGGTGACGGTGCGCGGCAATTACCTGGACATGGTCAATTACATGGATGCGCTCGAAGCCATGCCGCTCCAGCTGTACTGGGGCGCGGCCCACATGGAGGTCGACACCTATCCCGAGGCGCGCCTGAGCCTGACCCTGTACACGCTGAGCCTGGACAAGAAATGGATGACGCTGTGAACCCGCGCCGATTGCTGTGCATGGCCGCGCTGGCGCTGCAGGCGGCGGCCGCCACGGCCCAGCCGCTGGCCGACCCGACCCGTCCGCCGGCGCGTTTCTACATCCCGGCCGGTAGCCCGGCTGACGCGCCGGCGGCGCCGGTGGCGAACGCGCTGCCGCAACTGCAGTCGGTGCTGATCGCGCCCGGCGGGCGCCACGTGGCCGTGATCGACGGCCAGACCGTGCGCCTGGGCGGTCTTTTCAAGGGCGCGCGCGTGGCCCAGATGACGCAAACCGAAGTTGTCCTGGTGGACGGCACGAGCCGCCGCGTATTGCGGCTGTACCCGCCGGCCCCACCGCCGCAGCGGCATAACGAGAGAGACTGACAAAGAGCATGCAAAAACAACGTGTGGAACACCTCGTGATGGCATCCGTGATGGCAAGCGCCGTCATCCTGGCTGGCTGCAACGCCACGCCCAAGCGCGACACGTACGAGAACATCACCGCCCAGGTGGCGGCCGCCGCGCGGTCCGCGCCCGCCACGGCGCGGCCCGACGACGCGGTGGCGGCGGCCCTGCTGCCGCCCGTCGCGGCGCTGGCCGGGCAGTTGCCCAAGTCGCGCCAGGCGCTGGAAGAGCGCTTCAACGTCAGCTTCAACAATGTGCCGGCGCAGCAATTCTTCAATTCGATCGCCACCGGCACGCGCTACAACATGCTGGTCCATCCCGAAGTCAGCGGTAACATCAGCGCCAGCCTGAAGGACGTGACCCTGGCCGAAGCGCTCGACGCCGTGCGCGAAATGTACGGCTACGAATACCGGATCGAGGGTAACCGCGTCTCGATCAAGCCGCTCACCATGCAGACGCGCATGTTCCAGGTCAACTATCTGGTGGGCAACCGCAAGGGCAAGTCCAACCTGCGCGTGACCTCCACCTCGGTCGCCAATGCCGGCACCAGCACCAGCGGCGGCGGCAGCGGCAGCTCGGGGCAGGGCAACAATAACAGCAGCAACAACAATAGCGGCCAGAACGGCGGCGCCACGGTCGAGCGGTCCGACAGCAGCAACGTCAGCACCACCTCGGACAGCGACTTCTGGGTCGAGCTCAAGGCGTCGATCGCCGCGATTGTCGGCTCGAAAGAGGATGGCCGCACGGTGGTGGTCAATCCGCAGTCGGGCGTGGTGGTGATCCGCGCCATGCCGGAGGAACTGCGCAATGTCGACCTGTTCCTGAAAGCGACCCAGCTGTCGGTCGGGCGCCAGGTGATCCTGGAAGCCAAGATCCTCGAAGTGGAACTGAACGACAGCTACCAGAGCGGCATCAACTGGGCCTCGTTCGCCTCCTTCCCCGGCTCGCACGGCAACCGCGTCTCGACCGGTTTCCTCACGCCCGGCACCACGCTCCAGCCACTGCCGTTCGGGACCGGCCAGCCGCCGATCATCAGCGACGGCAAGACCATTGCCGCCAGCACCGGCTTCCTGCTCTCGAATGCGGCGGCCACGGCCGGATCGATGTTCGGGCTGGCCTTCCAGACCAGCAATTTCGCCGCACTGATTTCCTTCCTGGAATCGCAAGGCACCGTGCACGTGCTGTCGAGCCCGCGCATTGCCACGATCAACAACCAGAAAGCCGTGCTCAAGATCGGCACCGACGAGTTTTACGTGACCGGCGTGTCGACCACCACCAGCACGGGCGACAACAACAATACCGTCAGCCCGAGCGTGACCTTGCAACCGTTCTTTTCCGGCGTGGTGCTCGACGTGACTCCGCAGATCGATGACAAGGGCAATATCTTGCTGCACGTGCACCCCTCGGTCAGCCAGGTGACCACGGTCAACAAGTCCGTCAGCCTGGGCAGCGCCGGCAACCTGACCCTGCCGCTGGCGGCCTCGTCGACGTCGGAAATCGACAGCATGGTGCGCGGGCAGGATGGGCGGGTGGTCGCCATTGGCGGCTTGATGCGCCAATCCTCGACCGCCGATGGCTCGCAGGTTCCCGGCGCGGGCAGCCTGCCGGTGATCGGCGGCTTGTTCCGCAACAAGGCCAACGTCAACCAGAAGCGCGAACTGGTGGTGCTGATCAAGCCGACCATCGTCGACGGCCCCAACGGCTGGAACCAGGATTTGCTCGACACCAGCCGCCGCTTCGACGATCTGGACCCGAACGCGGCAGGGCGCCGCTGACATGTACACCTCGCACTTCGGCCTGCGCGAAGTCCCGTTCGGCATTACGCCGGACACGAGTTTCTTTTTCACCAGCGCGCATTCGCAGGAAGCGCTCAATACCCTGCTGGTGGCCGCCCGCAGTGGCGAAGGCTTCATCAAGATCACCGGCGAAGTCGGCACCGGCAAGACGCTGCTGTGCCGCAAGTTCATGGCGACCCTGGGCGACGACTTCGTGACCGCCTACATTCCCAATCCGTATCTGGAACCGCGCACCCTGATGCTGGCCCTGGCTGACGAACTGGCGTTGCTGCTCGACAAGGATGTCGACCAGCACCAGCTGCTCAAGGCCATCACCCACAGGCTGATGGGGCTGGCCAGCAACGGCAAGCGCGTGCTGCTGTGCCTGGACGAAGCGCAGGCGATTCCCATCGAAAGCCTGGAAGCGCTGCGCCTGCTGACCAACCTGGAAACCGAAAAACGCAAGCTGCTGCAGATCGTCCTGTTCGGCCAGCCCGAACTGAACCGCAATCTGGCCCTGGAATCGATCCGCCAGCTGGCCCAGCGCATCACGTTTCACTACCATCTGGGACCGCTGACGCGGGACGATGTGGAGTATTACCTGGCGCACCGTCTGCGCGTGGCCGGGTTCACCGGCGCGCGCCTGTTCAGCCGGCAGGCGGTGGGCGCGCTGTACGCGGCCAGCGGCGGCATTCCGCGGCTGGTCAACATCCTCGCGCACAAGGCGCTGATGCTGTGCTACGGGCAGGGCAAGCAGCAAGTGAGCCGCCGCCACGTGGGCGCAGCGGTGCGCGACACGATTTCCGCCAGGCGCCGTCGGTGGCCCTGGTTTGCCGCGCTGGCGTTGAGCCTGGCGGCGGGCGGCGGACTAACCTGGGCCTTGAACACATGAGTCTGATCAACAAGATGCTGCAGGACCTCGACAAACGCGGTTCTCCCGGTGCCGATGGCGCGCCGGCCGATATCCGGCCGGTGGGGCGGGGCGAGCGCAGCGTGCCGCTGCCGGTGGTGATGGGCGCGCTGGCCGGGGTGATCATCCTGACCGCGGGCGGCGTGTACGGCTGGCGCTACCTGCAGCAGCCGGGCACTGCGCCGGTGGCGGTGGTGGCGCCAGCGGCGCCGATCCGGCCGGTCGTCATCACGCCGGCGGAACAGTTGCCGATGCCGGAAACGGCGCAGCCGCAGCAGGTGGCGACGGTGGCGACGACCGCGCCGCCGCCGCCGGCCACGGTGGTGCCGGACAAGGCGGCTGCGCGGCCCCAGACGCCAGCGCCTCCGCCGCGCGAGCGGAACGTACCGGTGCGCGAGGAAAAACCCGTGTCCCCGGCGCCGCGCGTCAACACGCCGGTGGACAGCGTGGCGGTGGCGCCGCAGGCAGGCCGGCAGGCGGTGACCGGGCAGGGCGCCGAGGGCGCCTACCGGCGCGCCCTGGCCAGCTTGCAGGACGGCCGCGTGACGGAGGCGGTGGCCCAGCTTGAGGCTGCGCTCGCGATCGATGCGCGGCATGAGGCGGCACGCCAGACCCTGGTCGGCATCCTGATCGAGCAGCGCCGCACCGATGAGGCGATGCGCCTGCTGCAGGCCGGCCTGGCGCTGGACGTCAGACAGCCCGCCATGGCAATGCTGCTGGCGCGCTTGCAGATCGACGGCGGCGCATCCGGAATCGAGACTCTCATGGCGAGCTTGCCGGCGGCCGGGGGCAATGGCGAGTATCGCGCCTTCCTGGCCGGCGCGCTGCAGCGCGAGCGGCGCCATCCGGAAGCGGTGGAACAGTATCAGGCCGCGCTGCGCGCCGCGCCGGAAAACAGTGTGTGGTGGATGGGGCTGGGGATTTCGCTGGAAGCGGAGAAACGGCTGCCGGAAGCGCTGGCGGCATTCCAGCGGGCCAGGGAGGCGGGCAATCTGTCGCCCGAGTTGCAGGGTTTTGTCGAGCGCAAGGCGGCGGCGCTGGGGCGCTGATCTACAAGCTCGCCAGCTCGCCCCAGATCTGCTTCATCGGAAACCGCAGTTTCGCGTGATCTTCATGCAGTGCCTCCGCAATCGCGCAGCCCGGCTGGGTGGTCACGCGCTGCTGCGCCTCGGCCAGGGCCTTGCCATCGGCCGCGCGCAGCACATGCACCGCCATCCCCGCGCCATCTTCGTCGCGCCGCGACACCACGCCCAGCTCCGCATTTTCCAGCCGCACCAGCGTGCCGGGCGGATACGCGCCGATCTGCGTGGCGAAGTGCCCCAGCACGATCTGGTCGTACGGCATCTCGTTACCCGCGCATAAACGCTCCAGCGCCACCGGCGGCAGCAGGGAGCGCCGATAATTGCGCGCCGAAACGAAGGCGCAATAGCGGTCGGCCAGCCCGATCAGCTTGGCGTTTTGCGAAATCTCATCGCCCAGTTTGCCGGCCGGATAACCGCTGCCGTCGTCATTCTCGTGGTGCATCAGCACCAGGTCGAGCCAGGCTTCGTCGCTGACGCCGGCGAAGCGCAGCATGTCGACGCTGGCCGACGGATGGCGCCGCACCAGCGCCCGTTCTTCGTGCGACAGTGCGCCATCCTTGTTCTGGAACAGGTCGGCCTGGCGCACCATGCCCACGTTCATGCTCAGGGCCGCCGCCGTGATCACCAGCACTTCGACGGGCGACTTGTGCATGGCGTGCGCGATCAGGCAGGCCACGACGGCCGCTTCGGTGCAATGGCGCACGGCATAGGCGCCGGCGATCTGGTTCAGGAAAATGGCCGCCAGGGCGACGTCGGCGCCCCGTTCGACGGTGTCGATCAGGTCCTGGGCGATGGCGCGCAGTTCGCGGTCGGCGCTGCCCTGGTCGCGCAGGTCCATCAGGGTGCGTTCGAGGCGGCGGTTGATCTGGTTCAGCGATTGCAGTACCGATACCGGCGACGAGGCCTCGGCGTACAGGCCCGCTTCGATCCAGTCGTCCAGCTGGCCGGGCGCGAGGACCTGGCCTTTCTGCAGCAGCGGACGATTCGACGAGGGCGTGCTGAAAATATCCCAGCGCAAGGGTTCGCCGAATGCCAGATCTGCCAAGGTGATGCGCCTGATTGCCATGATCGTCTTCCAGCCCGGTGAATCACAGTCTTGCGAGGCGCTCCAGCGCCAGGCGCAAGGTTTCGTCTTTCTTGGCGAAGCAAAAACGCACAATCCCCGACTCCCGGCCCTGGCTGTAAAACGCGGACACGGGAATGGCGGCGACCTTGATTTCGGTGGTCAGCCATTGTGCAAAATCCGACTCCAGTATAGGCGAAATCGCCTCATACTTGACGCACTGAAAATAAGTTCCGTCGGCTGGCAACAACGTGAAGCGCGAGCCTTTCAGACCGTCGCGGAACAGGTCGCGCTTGCGCTGGTAAAACGCCGGCAGATCGCGGTACGGCGCCGGGTCGGCCATGTAGGTGGCCAGGCCGTGCTGCATGGGCGTGTTGACGCTGAAGACATTATATTGGTGCACCTTGCGGAACTCCGCCATCAGGCTGGCGGGCGCGGCGACGTAACCGATTTTCCAGCCGGTGACGTGGTAGGTCTTGCCGAAGCTCGATACGACAAAGCTGCGCTCGGCCAGTTCCGGATAGCGGCACACCGACTCGTGGCGCTCGCCGTCGTAGACCATGTGTTCGTAGACTTCGTCGGACAGGATCACTATGTCGCTGCCGCGCACGATGTCGGAGAGGGCCCGCAGGTCGGCCGCGCGCAGGATCGAGCCGGTCGGGTTGTGCGGGGTGTTGATGACGATCAGGCGCGTGCGCGGCGTGACGGCTGCCGCGATCTGGTCCCACGGCACCGTGTAGCCTTGCTCGCCGAGCTCCATGGCGACCGGCACCGGCACGCCGCCGGCCAGGGTGATGGCGGGCAGGTAGCTGTCGTAGGCCGGTTCGATGACGATCACTTCATCGCCCGGGTGCACGCAGCACAGGATGGCGGTGGTCAGGGCCTGGGTGGCGCCGGCGGTGACGGTGATCTCGCTGGCGGCGTTGTACCGGGCACCGTAGACGGCGGCGATCTTGGCGGCGATGGCGTCGCGCAGCGCGGGCACGCCGGTCATCATCGGATACTGGTTATGGCCGGCGCGCATGGCGGCGTCGACATGGTCGAGCAGGGCCGCTTCGCAGGCGAAATCGGGAAAGCCCTGGCCCAGGTTGACCGCACCATGCTCGCTGGCCAGCGCCGACATCAGCGAAAAGACGGTGGTGCCGACGGCGGGCAGGCGGGTGTGCAGGACGGGAGTGGACATGGAGCGTTCGGAAAGTTAAGCGGACAACTATTTTAGCGTAGTGGCATCCCTCCGGCCCGGCTAGCAAATACGAACTTGCTTGCCGGCGCGGAGGGCTGCGCGGGCCGCAGTGTCGGCTGGCTGTGCCGGCCGAAGCGACAGCAGATCGGGCTGATCACATATTAGCGAATGTAGAGCAGCTTTTTAACGGGCATGCCGTGCGCGTGAAATCGGAGAGCGTCGCTGACGGGCTCAGCAGTAGCTGAAAGGGAACAGTCAGACGGGCATTGCCGGCTCCGCCGCCGCCAGCTTGACCCAGGCTTCGGGCAGCATGATGCGGAACATGCCGGCCTGGGCCGTCTTGCGCGCCAGTTTGAGCAGCGCCTTGTCCTTGGTGACGAGGATGTCGGCACCGGCGTCGCGTGCCAGTTCCAGGAACTTCTGGTCGTCGCGGTCGGTGCAGACCGGCAGGCGCACCGGTTTGGCGTCGGGCGCGACGACGGTGATCAATGCATCGAAACGCGCCGCCGCGAGCGGGCGGGAGGCTTCGTCGAGCGGCAGGTGCTTGTAGTGCAACACCACCAGATATTCCTCGCGACAATCGGCCCGTGTGATGGCTTCGACCGCGCCGCTCTCGACGGCGGCCAGCAGGCTGGCCCAGCGCGGATCGTGGAAGACGAACAGGTCGAGGCAGACATTGGTGTCGAGCACGATGCGTTTGGCTGGAGCGGGTATCATATTGGTCTGTTTATTCGTAGTAAGTTGATTGAATCTTATGCTGATTGTCTTGTCGCCCGCCAAATCGCTGGACCTGGAAACGCCCCCGACCACCAAACTGCACACCACGCCCGATTTTCTCGACCGTTCCGGCGCGCTGATCGACGTGCTGCGCCACTATTCGCCGGCCGAACTGGCCAGCCTGATGCACTTGTCCGACACCCTGGCCGACCTCAACGTCGGCCGCTATGCCAGCTGGAGCAAGGACACCAGCGAGGCGCGCCAGGCCATCATGGCCTTCAACGGCGACGTGTACGCCGGCTTCGACGCGCGTTCGCTCAAGCCGGGCCAGCTCGATTACGCGCAGCACAGCGTGCGTATTTTATCCGGCCTGTACGGCGTGCTGCGTCCGCTCGACCTGATTCATCCGCACCGGCTGGAAATGGGCACCAAGCTGGCCACGCCGCAGGGCAAGGACCTGTATGCGTTCTGGGGCGAGACGGTGACCGGCGCGCTGAACGAGGCGATTGCCGCCAAGGGGGCCAAAGTACTGGTCAACCTGGCGTCGCAAGAGTATTTCAAGTCGGTCAAGCCCAAGCTGCTGTCGGTGCCGGTGGTCACGCCGGTGTTCGAGGACTGGAAGGGCGGCAAATACAAGATCATTTCCTTCTTCGCCAAGCGGGCGCGCGGGCTGATGGCGCGCTACGCGGCGGTCAAGGGCATTGTCGACGCCGAGAAGCTCAAGAGTTTCAAGGTCGACGGCTATGCGTTCGACAAGCACGATTCGGACGAGCGCACGTGGATGTTCCGGCGCAAGGTCGAGGTCTGACGCCAATTACTTCCATGTCTTTGGGCTGCACCAACAAAAAACCGGGTTTCCCCGGTTTTTTTGCATCTGCCTCAGCGCGCCGGACGGTTCGACTTGGCCCAGAATTTCCACCACGATTTCTCGCCGGCGTTCGGGTCGAGGTACTTGCTGTTCGGGTAGTTGCGCACGAAAATGCGCTTGGTGTCGTCGCGCAGCTCGGGCATGCCCAGCTTGTCGTAGTTGCGCATCATCAGGAACAGCGCCTCTTCGCGCGCCGGCGCATCCTGGTAGTCCGACACCGCCGCCATCGCACGGTTCAGCGAGGCCAGGTAGGCGCCGCGGTCGTGGTAGTAGTTGGCCACGTGCACTTCGTACTGCGCCATCGCATTCACCAGATACTTCATGCGGGCAATCGAATCGGCCGCGTAGATGCTATCTGGAAACTTGTCGACCAGCGCCTTGAAGGCGGCAAACGCTTCGCGCGTCGCTTTCGGGTCGCGTTCGGTCGGGTCCTGCTCGTAGACGAAGCTCAGGAAGCCGATCTGGTCGTTGAAGTTGATCAGCCCGCGCAGGTAATACATATAGTCGACGTTGGGATGGTTCGGGTGCAGCTTGATGAAGCGCTCCACTGCGGCCAGCGCCTGTGCCTGGTCCTGGCTCTTGTAGTGAGCGTAGGCAATTTCCATCTGCGCCTGCGCTGCATAATTACCGAACGGGTAGTTGGTTTCGAGGCGCTCGAACAGCTTGATTGCCGCCTCGTAGTGACCACCCGCCATTTCTTCGCGTGCCTCAGCGTATAATTTCGTCACCGGCCAGTTTTTGGTCTCGTCGGTTTTTTCCGGCAACAAGCTGCAAGCGGACAAACCGAGCAGAAGAGTAGTAGCAACAGTATTGGCAACAACACGCGATAATTTTTTTTGCATAACTTTTTGCAAGAGAGTATTAACTGAGATTCAACGAAAGGCTGATTATAGCCGATGGGACTGCTGTGATATTAACTCCAACGCCGAATTCGGCGGATTTGCCCTTAGACCCCGATCTGGAGATCGACATCGATGACGAGGCCGGCGACGAATACGTCCTGCCCGCCGTCGGCATCGACCTGTCCCCGATCCACCTCGAACTGACGCCGGACGCCTGCGGCCACCGTCTGGACAAGGTCATTGCCGGCCTGGTCCCGCAATTTTCGCGCAGCCGCCTGCAGCTGTGGTTCGAAGCGGGCCATGTGCTGGTCGACGGCAAGCCCGCACGCGGCAAAGACACCGCGTATGGCGACGAAGCGGTCGTCATCCTGCCACAAAGTGCGCCGGAAGACGAGGCCTACACGCCTGAAGCGATGGAACTGAACATCGTTTTCGAGGACGAGCATATCATCGTCATCAACAAACCGGCCGGCCTGGTCGTGCATCCGGGCGCCGGCAACTGGGCCGGGACCCTGCTCAACGGCTTGCTGCACCACTGCCCGCAACTGGCCGGCGTGCCGCGCGCGGGTATCGTGCACCGGCTCGACAAGGACACCAGCGGCCTGATGGTCATCGGCAAAACCCTGGCGGCGCAAACCGACCTGGTGCGCCAGCTGCAGGCGCGCAGCGTCAAGCGCGAGTATTTTGCGCTGGTCTGGGGCACGCCGCAGCTGAGCAGCACCATCGATGCGTCGATGGGCCGCCACCCGAAAGACCGGGTCAAGATGGCCGTGTCGACCAATTTCTCGGCCAAGCCGGCCATTACCCACTACCAGCGCATCGCCACCGGTATGTTGGACCGTCGTCCCGTCAGTCTGGTTCAATGCCAGCTCGAGACCGGCCGCACCCACCAGATCCGCGTGCACATGCTCTCGATCGGCTTCGCGCTGGTGGGCGACGCCGTGTACGGCAAGCAGCACCTCACGCCGGTATTCCCGCGCCAGGCGCTGCAGGCGCGCCGTCTGGGCCTGGTGCATCCGGCCACGGGCGAGGACATGGAATGGATCGTGCCGCTGGCCGATGATTTCGCCGAGCTGATCGAGCGCGCCGGCATTCCCGAGCCCGAGCAGGTGTGATGCTCGGCGTACACTTCATCGCGCCCGACTGGCCGGATATGCCGGCCGGCATTAGCGCCATCGCCACCACCCGGGTCGGCGGCGTCAGTCCGGCACCGTATGACGACGGGGCCGGCGGCGGTGGGCTGAACCTGGGCAACCATGTCGGCGACGATCCGGTGCTGGTCGGCCTGAACCGTGCACGCCTGCGCCAGGCGCTGCCGGGCGAGCCGGCCTGGATGTCGCAGGTGCATGGGGTGGCCGTGGTCGACGCCGCCACCGTGCGGCCGGGTCAGCCGGTGCAGGTTGGCGACGCCAGCATCGCCAGCGTGCCCGGCATGGTGTGCGCAATCATGACGGCCGATTGCCTGCCGGTGCTGTTCGCTTCAAGGGATGGCAAGGTGGTGGGCGCCGCGCACGCGGGCTGGCGCGGGCTGGCCGGCGGGGTGCTGCGGGAGACCGTGGCGGCCATGCGCGCGGCCGGCGCCGGCGAAATTACCGCCTGGCTGGGGCCGGCCATCGGTCCGACCCAGTTCGAGGTTGGCAGCGATGTGTTCGATAGCTTTATGGCCGGGACGCACGGCGCTGATGAAGCCAGCCAGACCGCGCAGTGTTTCGCGCCGTTTCCTGGCCGTCCGGGCAAGTATCTGGCCGATATCTACTGGCTGGCGCGCATCGTGCTGGCGCGCGATAACGTGACCGATGTTTCGGGCGGAACGTATTGCACTGCCAGCGAGCGCGGCCGCTTCTATTCGTACCGGCGCGACCAGGTGACCGGCCGCCAGGCCAGCCTGATCTGGATTAAGTGAGGCCGGCAGCGTCAGTCGCCGCCCGAACCGCCGTCGCCACCGCCGCTGTCACTGCTGCTGTCGCTGTCGCCGCTGTCGCTATCGCTGCGGTCGCGCGACGAGCGATGATGCTCGCGCTCGCCGGTGACGTCCTGGCCATCCGCCCCGCGTCCCGCGCGTCGGCGGCGCGCCATTTCTTCTTTCTGTGCGATCTTCATGCGCCGCATCTTGGACCCGGCGATGTACCAGACTATTGACAAAGGCAACACACAATAGCCCAAAAACGTCATAATCCCTGCGACAATACTGTGCTCGGTAAATGCCATCAGGCCAACTACGTAGATCCATGCAATAGCGACAAGCCACATACAACTTTCCTTGGAAAAGATTGAAACAATGAACGCAAACATGAATATGCCCGACCCGCAAGCGATGGCCTCCGCATGGATGTCCCAAATGACCGATCCCTCCGCCTGGCAGGCGATGTTCGGGGCGACGCCGCAGGGCGCCAGTCCGGTGGCCGGCCTGCTCAAGGACGCCGGCGCAACTATTCCGCCACAGGCAATGGAATCGTTGCGCAACGATTACCTGCAAAAAGCCGCCGGATTATGGCAAGAATTTCTTGCAGGGAAAACTCCCTCGCTCACCGACCGCCGCTTTGCCGCGCCGGAATGGTTGTCCAATCCGATGTCCGCATTTAGTGCCGCATCATACCTGTTAAATGCCGAGTTTCTGACCGCCATGGCCGAAGCCGTCGAGACCGGCCCGCGCGAACGGCAAAAGATCCGCTTCGCGGTGCAGCAGATGGTCGACGCCATGTCGCCGGCCAATTTCCTGGCGACGAACCCGGAAGCGCAGCAACAACTCATCGAAACCAAGGGTGAAAGCCTCACCCGTGGCCTGAGCAATATGCTGACCGATATGCAGAAAGGGCGCATTTCGCTGTCGGACGAGTCGGCTTTCGAGGTGGGCCGCAACGTCGCCACCACGCCGGGCCAGGTGGTGTTTGAAAACGAGCTGTTCCAGCTGATCCAGTACACCCCGGCCACGCCGACCGTGCACCAGGTGCCCTTGCTCATGATGCCGCCTTGCATCAACAAGTTTTACATCCTCGATCTGCAGCCGGAAAACTCGGTGGTGCGCTACACGGTGGAGCAGGGCCACACGGTGTTCCTGGTGTCGTGGCGCAATCCCGATGCCTCGATGGGCGCGACCACCTGGGATGATTACGTCGAGAATGGCGCGATCAAGGCGATCGAAGTCACGCGCGCCATTTCCGGGGCCGACAAGGTCAACGCCTTCGGTTTCTGCGTCGGCGGCACCATCATGAGCACGGCGCTGGCGGTGCTGGCGGCGCGCGGCGAGCAGCCGGCGGCCAGCCTGACCTTGCTGACCACCTTGCTCGACTTCGAGGATACGGGCGTGCTGGAAGTGTTCATCGACGAAACCCAGGTGGCGATGCGCGAAAAAGCGCTGGCCAAGGGCGGGCTGATGCCGGGGCGCGACCTGGCCACGACCTTCTCGTCGCTGCGTCCAAACGACCTGGTGTGGAATTACGTGCAGTCGAACTATCTGAAGGGCAAGGAACCGCCACCGTTCGACTTGCTGTATTGGAATTCCGACAGCACCAACCTGCCGGGGCCGATGTTTTGCTGGTATCTGCGCAATACGTACCTGGAAAACAGCCTCAAGGAGCCGGGCAAGCTGACCGTGGCCGGGGTGCCGGTCGACCTGGGCGCGATCGAGGCGCCGGTATTCGTGTACGGTTCCAAGGAAGATCATATTGTTCCCTGGAGTTCGGCGTATGGCTCGATGCACATTCTCAACCCGAAGAATGCGCAGGCCAACCGCTTTGTGATGGGCGCGTCCGGGCATATTGCCGGCGTGATCAACCCGGCCTCGAAGAACAAGCGCAGCTACTGGACCAACGACGCCTCTGCCGCGCCCAAGGGCAAAGGCAAGGCCAAGGCCAAGGTGGCGGCGGCGTCGGCGCAGGAATGGTTCGACGGCGCGACCGAGCACAAGGGAAGCTGGTGGCCGGAATGGGCCGCTTTCCTGGCTGAACACGGCGGCAAGGAAGTCAAGGCGCCGGCCAAGGCGGGCAGCAAGGCCTACCAGCCGATCGAGCCGGCGCCGGGGCGTTACGTCAAGGTCCGGGCGGACTGAGGCAGGCAATGGGGCAGGGCAACGGGGGTTGCCCTGCATTTATCGTTTGGGTGCGGCGCACTATTTGCTGCACGCGAACCGGTAAAGTGGTATTTTTGCGAATATCCACTCTATAATGCAAAAAGCAGGCCTGTCAGGAGCGGACCCCGGTCCGCTTTTTTTTCGTGATCAGTCAACATGCGCTGCGGCGCAATAAGTGGAACCTTGAGATGAGTAGTGCAAAAAAGAGTACGGAACGCCTGATCAAGAAGTACCCGAATCGTCGTCTGTACGATACCCAGACCAGTTCGTATATCACGCTGACCGACGTCAAGCAGCTGGTGCTCGACGCGGACGAATTCACCGTGATCGATGCCAAGACGAACGAAGACCTGACCCGCAGCATCTTGCTTCAGATCATTCTGGAAGAGGAAGCGAACGGCGCTCCGATGTTCTCGAGCGGTGTGCTGTCGCAGATCATCCGCTATTACGGCCATGCCATGCAGGGGATGATGGGGTCTTACCTGGAGAAAAACGTCCAGGCATTCACGGATATCCAGAACAAGTTCACCACCGGTTCGACCGGGGCGTTCGAGGGCAAGCCGTTCAGTCCGGAAATGTGGACCCAGTTCATGAATGTGCAGGGACCGATGATGCAGGGGATGATGAATAACTACATCGACCAGAGCAAAAATCTGTTCGTGCAGATGCAGGAACAGATGCAGAGCCAGAGCAAGAGCATTTTTGGGGCGGCGTTTCCGTTTCCGCCGGTAGAGAAGAAGTGAGGCGGAGGTAGTTAGGTACCTCTCGCCTCAACCTCCGTCGTTCCCGCCGAGTGCCGCCTTGGCGCGGGAACGACGGGATATGAGTGCATTCCATTGCGCGTTGGGTGGCGAACGTTCAAACCACCAACTCCCCCGCCCAAACAGGTATAATCGCAGATTACCCTGCCTTATTGTGCCTCCAACATGTCCGAACTTCGTCGTATTCCCCTTCCTGGTGCCGCTCCAAAAGTCGGCTTTGTCTCGCTCGGTTGCCCTAAAGCGCTGGTCGACTCCGAACAGATCCTGACCCAGCTGCGCGCCGAAGGTTACGAAACCGCCAAGTCGTACGAAGGCGCCGATCTCGTCATCGTCAACACCTGCGGTTTCATCGACGCCGCTGTCCAGGAATCGCTCGACGCCATCGGCGAAGCGCTGGCCGAAAACGGCCGCGTCATCGTCACCGGCTGCCTCGGCGCCAAAAAAGATGCTGCCGGCGACGATATCATCATGAAGGTACACCCGAAGGTGCTGGCCGTCACCGGCCCTCACGCCCTCGGCGAAGTCATGGACTCGGTCCACCTGCACCTGCCCAAGCCGCATGAGCCGTTCTTCGACCTGGTGCCGTCGCAGGGCATCAAGCTCACGCCGAAACATTACGCTTACCTCAAGATTTCCGAAGGCTGCAATCACCGTTGCAGTTTCTGCATCATTCCATCGATGCGCGGCGACCTCGTCTCGCGCCCGATCGCCGACCTGATGCTGGAAGCCGAAAACCTGTTCAAGGCCGGCGTCAAGGAACTGCTCGTCATCTCCCAGGACACCAGCGCCTACGGCGTCGACGTCAAGTTCCGCTCCGGCTTCTGGAACGGCCGTCCGGTCAAGACCCACATGACGCAGCTGGTCGAAGCGCTCGGCCAGCTGGCGGCCCAGTTCGGCGCCTGGGTGCGCCTGCACTACGTCTACCCGTACCCGCACGTCGACCAGATCATTCCGATGATGAGCGGCGGCTCGGTACTGCCTTACCTCGACATTCCGATGCAGCACGCCCATCCGGACGTACTCAAGCGCATGAAGCGCCCGGCCAGCGGCGAGAAAAACCTCGACCGCATCCAGGCCTGGCGCGCCATGAATCCGGACCTGACGATCCGCTCGACCTTCATCGCCGGCTTCCCGGGCGAAACCGAGGCCGAATTCGAGTACCTGCTGGACTTCCTCAAGGAAGCCCAGATCGACCGTCTCGGCTGCTTTGCGTATTCCCCGGTGGAAGGCGCCACCGCCAACCTGCTCGATAATCCCGTGCCGGAAGAAGTGCGCGAAGAACGCCGTGGCCGCGTCATGCTGCTGCAGGAAGAAATCTCGGCCAAGCGCCTGCAGGCCAAGGTCGGCAAGACCATGCGCGTGCTGGTCGATGAAGTCGGCGGCAAGGAAGCCATCGGCCGCTCGTGGGCCGACGCGCCGGAAATCGACGGCGTGGTCCACATCAAGCGTTCGCTGGTACCGGGCAAGAAGCTCACCGTCGGCGAATTTGCCGACGTCACCATCACCGCCGCCGACGCCCACGATCTGTGGGCCTCGGTCGTCTAGTTCACCACGGCTGGCACGGCCGCCCGGTGGCCGCGCCGCCACCGGAAAGCCCGCCAGCCGATGAAAACTTCCCCCCAGACCCAACTGATTCATAACGCCTACGAGCCGCCCGCCGGCTTCGCGGCATTTCCCACCCCGATCCATCATGCCTCGACGGTCCTGTTCAAGGATGTCGCGGCGATGCGCTCGGGCGACTGGAAAGAGAAGAACGCCTACACCTACGGCCTGCACGGCACGCCGACCACCTTCACCCTGGAAGCACGGCTGGCCGCGATCGAGGACGGCCAGTTCTGCCTGCTGGCGCCGAGCGGGCTGGCGGCGATCGCCATGGTCGATTTTGCGCTGCTCAAAAGCGGCGACGACGTGCTGCTGCCCGATAATGTGTACAACCCGAACCGCGAACTGGGCCGCTGGCTCAGCCAGGATTTCGGCATCACCGCGCGTTATTACGATCCGATGATCGGCGCCGGCATCGCAGAATTGATGCAGCCCAATACGAAGCTGGTCTGGACCGAGGCGCCCGGCTCGGTCTCGATGGAAGTGCCCGATTTGCCGGCGATTTGCAAGGCGGCGCACGCCGCAGGCGCGCTGGTGGCGCTGGACAACACCTGGTCCGCCGGGCTGGCGCTGCGCGGCTTCGAGCATGGCGTCGACATCATCATGCAGGCGCTGACCAAGTACCAGTCGGGCGGCTCGGACGTGCTGATGGGCGCCGTGATCACGCGCGAGCGCGCGCTCAACGACCGCATTGCGCTGGCGCATATGCGCCTCGGCATGGGCGTGAGCGCTGACGACGCGTATCTGGTGCTGCGCGGGCTGAGCAGCATGAAGCTGCGCTTCGAGGCGCACGATGCGGCGGCCCGGAAAGTGGCGGCCTGGCTCAAGGCGCGCCCGGAGATTGCGCGGGTGCTGCATCCGGCCTTTGCCGACTGCCCGGGGCACGCGCACTGGAAGCGCGACTTTACCGGCGCGGGCGGTTTGTTTTCGGTGGTGTTCGATGCGCGTTACAGCGAGGAGCAGACCGACCGCTTCGTCGATAGCCTGGCATTGTTCGGCATCGGCTACAGCTGGGGCGGGGCGAACAGCCTGGTCATGCCGTACCGGATGCAGGCGATGCGCAAGCAGTGGAAGGATGCCGGGGTGCTGGTGCGCTTCAATATCGGTCTGGAAGATGCCGACGATCTGATTGCCGACCTGGAGCAGGGGCTGGCGCGGCTTTGAGCCGCTACCTTCGTCGGTTCTGGCATTGCCAGAACCGACTTCCCGCGCCAAGGCGGCACGCGGCGGGAACGACGGTATCGGTTAACCCGGCATCGCCCGATTCTTCTCCAGATCGAAATACCCTTTCAACAAGCGGTAAGCCTTCCAGATCCACGCCAGACCACCCACCACATACCCGATGAGGATGCCAAGGCCGAACACCCACCACAAGGTGAAGACGAAAAACGCAGCAACGACGGCCCACACGAAAAACCACCAGAACGAGCGGATCATCCAGCTGTGATGGCTGTACAAATACGAGCCCTCCGTATCCGGCCGCTTGATATAGTTGGCGATCAAGGGCACGACCGAAAGCAGGCCCAGCGAGAAAACCAGGGTCAGCGCGTGCACGATATACAGAATCCGCACGATGTTTTTTTGTTCTTCCAGATTGGAATCGAGTACCAGGTCTTGCGTCATGATTCATGCTCCTTTAGCAATATGACCCGATTGTAGCAGTCCCGCCGCATCCCCTCCGCTTGTTTCGCATGCATATCATGCGTGGCGCATCAGTGCATCCACCCAGGAAACAATTCCATTCACATCCATCGCGCCCGGCTGGCGCGCCACTTCGCGGCCATTCCTGAACAGCGCCAGGGTGGGAATGCTGCGGATGTTGTAGCGCGCCGCCAGATCCTGCAGGTGCTCGGTATCGACCTTGAGCAGCCGGATGCGCGGTTCGAGCCGCCTGGCCGCCTGCTGGTAAGCCGGCGCCATCATCTTGCACGGTCCGCACCATTCGGCCCAGAAATCGACCAGCACGGGAATATCGTTGCGCTCAATGTGCTTGTTGAAGCGTTCCGTGTTGACGTCGATCGGCATGCCGACGAAGAGCTCACGCGCGCATTTGCCGCACACGGGGGTGTCGTTCAGGCGCTCGTGCGCGAGCCGGTTGACCGCTTCGCAATGCGGGCAGACGATGTGGACGGGGTCGGTCATGAAATCCTCCTGCGTACTGATTGGTAGAACGCCATTGTAGACCGGGCGCCGCCAACCGTGTTCGGCTCGCGCGCCGCGCGCTGCTACACTTTCTCACCATGACAAATCGTACACATGACAACGCCGGCGCGCTGCGCATCGGCTGCGCCGGCTGGACCATTTCACGCGAGGCGGCGGGCGCGTTCGAGACCGGCGGCAGCCATCTGGAACGCTATGCGCGCGTGCTCGGCACGGTCGAAATCAACTCCTCGTTTTATCGTCCGCACCAGCCCAGGACCTACGCGCGCTGGGCGGATAGCGTGCCGCCGGAGTTCCGCTTCGCGGTCAAGCTGCCGCGCACCATCACGCACGATGCGCGCCTTGTGGGCATCGATGCGCCGCTGAGCCAGTTCGCGGCTCAAGCTGGCGCCCTCGGCGACAAGCTCGGTTGCCTGCTGGTGCAGCTGCCGCCCAAGCTCGATTTCGATGCCGCCGTCGCCAGCGACTTTTTCGCGCGCCTGAAAGACACCTTCGGCTGCATGATCGCCTGCGAAGCGCGCCATCGGACCTGGTTCGGCGAAGACGCCAGCGCGCTGCTGCGGCGCGCAGCGGTCACGCGCGTGATCGCCGACCCGGCCAAGGGCCAGGAGGGCCCGCACGTGCCGACCACGGAGAGCATCTACGTGCGCCTGCATGGCTCGCCGCGCATCTACTACTCGCCTTATTCGGCGGATTATCTGGCCCAGCTGGCGCGCGACATGGCGACCCACGCGGCGCACGGGCGCGATGTCTGGTGCATTTTTGACAACACGGCGTCCGGCGCGGCGCTGCCCAATGCGCTCGAGCTGCGCGCAGCGCTCGGCCTTGCGCGGCCCGGCCTTGCGCGGCCCGGCCAGGTGTCGCCTACGACAGCGCCAGATCCAGGTCTTCCAGCCTGATCGGCTTGGTGAAGTGCCGGGCGAACCCGGCCTCCAGCGCCAAGGTGCGGTCCTTTTCGCTGCCGTAGCCGGTCAGGGCAATGAGTTCGATGCCGGCGGTACGCTCGTCGGCCTTGAGCGCGCGCGCCACCGCATAGCCGTCCATGCCGGGCAGGCCGATATCGATAAAGGCCAGCTCCGGCTGCACCGCCAGCGCCGTGGCAATCGCTTCCGGCCCGCTGGCGGCGCTGACCACCTCGCACGAGCGCAGCTGCAGCAGCATCGACATCATCTCGCGCGCGTCCGCGTTGTCTTCCACCAGCAGCACGCGGCGCAGGCGCGCCGATTGGGCCGCTGGCGCGTCCGGCGCCACGGCGGCGTGCCCGGCCAGGCGTGGCAGGGTGACGGTGGCGGTGCTGCCCTTGCCGCTGCCTTCGCTGTCGATGCGCACGAAGCCGCCATGCAGTTCGACCAGCCGGCGCACCAGCGACAGGCCGATCCCCAGCCCGCCATGGGCGCGCTGCAGGCTCTGCTTGCCCTGCACGAAAATGTCGAACACGTGCGGCAGCAGGTCGGCCGGGATGCCGAGCCCCGCATCGCGCACGCTCAGTTCGGCCGCGTCGCCCACGTGGCGCACCGACAGCACGATCTCGCCGCCGCCCGGACTGTATTTGATGGCGTTGTCGAGCAGGTTGTCGATCACTTGCAGCAGGCGGGTCGGATCGGCGCTGACGGTGGCCGGCACGGTATCGAGGCGCACGGTGAAGGCGGCCGTGCGCCCGCTCGCCTTGAGCGTGTCGACGCAGCGCTGCAGCACCTCGGCCAGGTCGACCGGCGCCTTGTCCAGTTCCAGCTTGCCCATCAGGGCGCGGTTCACTTCGAGCAGGTCGTCGACCAGCTTGCGCAGGTGGTCGGTCTGGCGCCGCAGCACGTCGCGCGCGCGCTGGGCCATGGCGTCGTCGATATTGCGTCCGTTGTCGAGGATCGAGACGGCGCTGGCGACCGCGCTGAGCGGGTTGCGCAGCTCGTGGCCGAGCATCGCCAGGAACTCGTCCTTGGCGGCGTTCTGTTCTTCGGCGCGGGCGCGTGCGGTTTTTTCCGACACCAGCAGCGCATTGCGTTCGTTCTCGGCGTCGGAGCGCGAGCGCATTTCGGCCTGCAGGCGCTTGCTCGCTTCGCGGATCGCTTCGTTCAGGCTTTCCAGTTCATGGATGCCGGAGCGCGCCAGGGCGTTTACTTCGCCACCCTGGCCGAGCAGGGCCGCGGCTTGCGAGGCGCGCGCCACGAAGCGCACCAGGTGGCGTCCGGCCACCATGGCCAGGGTCAGCGCCGCGATCAGGGCGATCACCAGGCCGGCGCTCATCACCGGCACCCCGCGCCACACGGCCGCGTCGATCTCGGCCAGCGGCGCGCCGATGACGATCGACCAGCCCGAGCGCTCGGAGCGGGTGAAGGCGTCGACCACTTCGGTGTTGTCGCCCGACAGATGCGTGAACACGCCGCTGCGCGTCTTGTTGATGACGGCCAGGGTGGCGGGACGGACCGTGAGGCCGACGAATTTGTCGGCGTTCGCGCTGCGCGCGATGATGATGCCGGCGCGGTCGAGGATCGCCACGCGCCAGCCCGGCGGCAGGGTGCGCCCGGCGAACGAATGCGCAAAGAAGGCCGGCGAAAACGCTTGCCCGATCACGTAACGCTGGCCGGCCGGGGTCTGGATTGGTTGCTCGACCATGACGAAATGGTTTTTCAGCACTTCGCCCCACTTGATGCCGGTGACCTGGCCCTGGCCCGAGGCGAGCATCGCCGTCACCTGTTCCGGATCGGGGCGCCTGGGCAGGTCGACGCCGTAGGCGCGGCGCGTGTTGAGCAGTTGCTGGCCGTTGGTGTCGTACAGGATGATCCAGCCGCCCGGCGCGGCGCTCGCCTCGCGCGCTTCCTCGTAGAAGCGGGCCAGGTCGCCGCGCGCCAGCGCGTGCGAGTGGCCCAGCACCTTGAGCACCGACTGGGCCCGGTAGATATCGGCGTCGATGGCGCGCGCGGTCAGCGTGGCGCTTTGCTCGATGCGGCCGATGGCCGAGCTGTGCTGGGTGTCCTGCAGGATGTGCAGCGCAATGCCGCCGAACACGGCAACCGGAACGACAATCGAGAGGGCCAGGACGATGTAGTGGGAACGCAGGCGCATCAACGGGAGGCGCCGCTGCGGCGCAAGAGGGACTTTGCTGGCATGAATGGACGTATGAATGGAGGATCGGACGTGGCGGGAACAATGGGCGCGATTTTACCGCACCGGCCGCCGCGTCAGGAAAATCGCTTCAGCGTCCGCGCCGCTCGTGCTCCACGGCCAGCGGCAGCATCGCGCGCCACAGTGCCAGTCCGGCCATGCTGGCGCCGCCGCACAGCCAGCCGCGCAGGTCGAGCGTGGGCTGGGTGGACAGGAACCACATCATCGCCACCATGCCGCCGATGGTCACGATCATGCCGGCCAGCGCCGCCCAGGCGCGCCAGTTGGCCGCGCGCGCGTTGGCGGCGGTGCTCAGGGTCAGGGCGATTTGCTGGTTGATGTTCATGCGCTACAGCATACCTGCTGGCATGGCGAATGTCCACGCCGGGCGGGCAGGCTTGCTGCTACACTCACGTTCAATGCTTGACTGAAACTAACCATCCAACCAGACGACACCGCGCGGCGGTGAACCGACGATGAAAACGTATCTTGGAAGTTGCCATTGCGGCGCCGTACGCTTCGAGGCCGATATCGACCTGAGCCTGGAAACCTTGCGCTGCAACTGCTCTTTATGCAAAAAGATCCGCTGGTGGGCGGCGATCGTGAAACCGGAATCGTTCCGCCTGCTGTGCGGCGCCTCGGAGCTGAGCGATTACCAGTTCCAGCGCCGGGTCGAGCATCACCTGTTTTGCCGCCACTGCGGGGTGCCGCCGTTCGGCATCGGCCAGTCGCCCCGCCTGGGCAAGTTTTACGGCGTCAATGTCGCCTGCCTGGACGGCGTCACCGACGAAGAACTGTCCTGGGTGCCGGTGCGCTACGTGGATGGACGCAACGACGAGTGGGACAAGCCGCCCGCCGAAACGGGCTATTTGTAAGCTGTAACGCGTGCCGACGCCTCAGCGGTGGCGCCAGCCGCGCCCGATATGCGCGCGCCCGTGGCCGCCGTGGCCCCAGTAGCGCCCGAAGCCGAATCCGAGACTGATCGAGACGGGCGGATACCAGTAGGCCGGTTCCTCGATGTACACGGGCGCCGGCACATACACGGGCTGCGGCACATACACCCGCTCGACCACGGTGACCGGGCGCGACGAATACTCGACGCGCGAACCGGTGGGCGAGGCGGCCGCCACGCGCTCGCCTGTGCCGGGCGCGACCGGCGTGACGGACACCACGCGCCACTGGGTCGGGTCGGACGGCTGGGCGTAGCGGGGTGACGAAGGATAGGTGGCACAGCCGCCGAGCGCGGCCAGCACACCGATCAATAACAGGTTTTTCATGGCGGGAAACTCCTCATTCCGATGCGATCACTATAGGCAAATGGCAGGTGGCGGCGCTGCTACTTACAGCTTGTTACAACGATGACATCATACGAAACTTTTTTGTCATTGACACCTTCCTACATGTACACTATGGAAATGTTTACATAACTAGACGACGTGGAGCGCGATTTGCAGGTGGATGAGCAAGAACTGGGTCATTATCGGCTGAAGCGTCTGTTGGGTGAGGGTGGCTTCGGGCAGGTATACGAGGCCTGGGATTCCAAGCTCCAGCGTACCATCGCCATCAAGCGACTCAAACCGCAATTGCTGTCGTCGCGGCCGGAAAACCTGCTCGACGAGGCGCGCCTGGCCGCGTCCCTGCGCCATCCGAGCTTTGTGCGCATCTTCTCGATCGAGGGCGATGCGGCCCACCAGTCGATCATCATGGAATTCGTCGATGGCTGCACCTTGCGCGAAGCGGGCAAGAGCGGTCCGATGCCCCAAGACAAAGTTCTCGACATCGTGGCCCAGGTGGCCGACGCCATGCGCGAAGCCCACGCGGCCCAACTGATCCACGGCGATATCAAGCCGGCCAACCTGATGCTCGAAGCGTCCGGCAAGGTGCGCATCATGGACTTCGGCCTGGCGCGCAAGATCGATCCGCAAGCGACCGAATCGATCGCCTTCGACCAGACCGAGGGCACTATCGCCTATCTGGCGCCGGAACTGATGATGGGTTCCACCCTGAGCCCGCAAAGCGATGTGTATGCGCTCGGCGTGGTGATGTACGAGTTGCTGACCGGTACCCGGCCGTTTTCGCACCTGAGCGGGCTGGCGCTGGCCGCCGCCCACATTCAATCTTCGTCCGACTTGTGGCCGTTTCCGCCGCACACCGCGCCGGGCGTGATCGCGCTGGTGCGCGCCATGACGGCGCGCAAGGTCGAGGACCGGCTGGCCTCGATGCAGGCGGTGCAGGATGCGGTGCTGCGCCAGCTCAATCCCGCATCCGTCCCCGGCGAGGTCGACGGCGGCGGGCGCGAACGCGCGGCGACGCTGTTCGGCAAGAAGAAAGTGCGCGTTGCCATGGTCCTGGCCGCGCTGGCGATCGGAGTGGGCGGCGTGCTGCGCACCGGTGTGCTGAACGACTGGTACCAGCGCAACGATCCCTTCTTTTCCGAAGCGACGGCGATGCAGACCGGACTGACGGCGCTGCGGACCTTCGAACGGCCCGAGAGCCTGGACCTGGCCGAGCGCAGCTTCAGCGCCATTCTCGCGCGCGATCCGAATCACGCCGCCGCCGCCGCGGGATTGTCGTTCGCCTACTGCTTCAAGCAAACCAGCGAACACCGCGACGACGTCTGGCTCAGGCGCGCCGATGCCAGCGCCCAGCTGGCCATCAAGCTCAACCCCCAGCTGGCGCTGGGCTACGCGGCCCAGTCGACCGTGCGCTCGGGCCAGCGCCGGCTGCCGGAGGCGCTGTCGCTGGCCGACCATGCCTTGCGGCTCGACCCGCTCAACTGGTTCGGCCTGATTACCAAGAGCAACGCCCTGACGCGTTCGCGCCGCTATGCCGAGGCCGAACGCACCTTGCGCGATGCGATCAAGATCTATCCGGCCGACCACGTGCTGCAGGATTTGCTGGGCACCATGTATTTCGAGCAGGGTCAGCTCAAGGCCGCCGAAGCGGCTTTCCGGCATAGCATCAAGCTGCAACCGGATACGGTCAGTTCCTACGCCAACCTCAGCCTTGCCTTGCAGCGCCAGAACCGCATGGATGAAAGCCTGCAAGTGTTGCAGCAAGGCTTGCAGGTGCGTCCGACGGGCGGGCTCTACACCAATCTGGGCAATGCCCTGTTCAACCGTGGCGATTACGTCGGCGCGGCCGAGGCCTTCGAGCGCGCCGTCGCGCCCCCGTTCGCGACCACCTCCGATTACCTGCGCTGGGCGAACCTGGGCGATACCCTGCGCTGGATTCCGGGGCGCGAGGAAGATTCGCGCAAGGCTTACCGGCAAGCGATCGGGATGCTCAAGCCGATGCTGACCGATGCCCCGGGCGACGCCACCTTCCAGTCGCGCATGGGGCTGTACGGCGCGCGCCTGGGCGAGCGTGCCGCCGCGCTCGAGCATACCCGGCGCGCGGTGGAAATGCGGCCGGAAGACCCCAACCTGCGCTTTCGCGCGCTCATGGCTTACGAGCTGCTGGGCGAGCGCGACCGCGCCCTGGCGGAGCTGGCGGCGGCGCGCGAGCGAGGTTATCCTCTCCATCTCATCAACGCCGAGCCCGATCTGATCGCGCTGCGGCGCGACCCGCGGTACTTTGATTCCACCACAGAAAGTGATAAATGAAGAAAGCGACATCGATGCTTCTTGAAGCAAACTTCGACATCAACCAGATCGGCGAAACGCTGGAATGGAAGTTCAGCCGCAAGGATGGGGATGGCAACCCGCTCACCGGCCGTTACGCCGGCGCCATCTATTTCACGATGGGCGAACTGGTGCACATCAAGGTGCGTGCGGGCGGCTATGAGCGGTTCGAGTCGTTCAAGGTGCTCGATTGCTCCCTCATTACCCGCCCGCAAATCGTCTGTATCGCCCCCGGCCAGCTGGCCACCTACGCCAGCCCGTCGCCGTTCGACGGCGTGGCCGGCGCCTGCGTGGCGATCGCCCCCGACGAATTCGGCCCGCCCCGTGCCAGGGAGAGCGAGGATGACGGGCGCAAATACCACACGATGTCGCGCAAATGGGACAACTTCCTCACCGTCGGCGAAGATACCGGCCGCTGGGAAGTCTCGTTCGTGCTGACCGTCGAGATCACGCGCCGCTCCGGCAAGCAGGACACGCGCGTGTTCGTGTTCGATCCGGAAGGCGTGGTCGGCGCCGGCGTCACCCCGCCGGACATGGCTGACACCGACGGCGTCGTCGCGTGCATGCCGGAAGGCGAGGTGGTCGGCAGCTTGCCGGCCTGATCCGGGTAAGCTAGCTGGTGCCGGCGTCCAGGCCCAGCACCCGCAAGTGGCGGCGCAGCGCCTCGCTCGGGGTTTTGAGGAGCGATGCGCACAGGGCCAGGTCGCCGCCATGGGCGCGCAGGGCGGCATCGAGTTCGTCGCGCGGAATCAGGGCCGCCGGGCGGATTGCCGGATGGGCTTCGATGAGCTTGTACAGCGAGGGCCGCGACAGGCCCAGCTGCTGGGCCGCGCCGCTGATCTGCCAGCCGTGTTCTTCCAGCGCGCCGAGCAGGTCGTCGTTGCTGACCTCGGCCAGCTTGCGCCGCGGCGCGGTATCGAGCGGCGCTTTCAGGCTGGCGCTGCGCGGCTGTTCGTGCGGCTGCCCGTTCGGCTGCCCGTTCGGGGCGGCCAGGCTGGCGCTGGCCGAGCGCAGCGGCGCCGGCGCCTGCACATACTGCGACAGCAGCGGGCGCTCGCCCGCCTGCAGCGCCATCACCATGCGCCGCGCCACATTGGCCAGCTGGCGGATATTGCCCGGCCAGTCGTAATTGCACATCTCGCTCACCAGCGCCGGGGGAAAGGCGGCCAGCTCCTCGGCTTTCAAGCCGCAGCCCTTGAGCATGTGCAGCAGCAGCACCCCAATATCTTCGCGCCGCTCGCGCAAGGTCGGCACCCGGATCACGAACGCTTCCATGCGGCGCAGCAAAGGCTGGTTGAACCCGCGCGCGTCCAGATCCTGGTCGGTGGCGGCGATCAGGCGCGCCGTGGTGCGCGCATCCTGGCTCGCGCCGAGCGGGCGGTAGCAGCCCGTTTCCAGCACCCGCAGCAGCATCGGCTGCACCGAGGCCGGCGTGTCGCCCAGCTCGTCGAGGAACAGGGTGCCGCCATCGGCTTCGGCAAACAGTCCCTGGCGCGGCGCCTGCGCGCCCGTGTACGCGCCCTTGGCCGCACCGAACAGGTCGGCCGCGGCCAGCGACTCGCTCAGGGTCGCCATGTTCACCGCCACCAGCGGATTGGCGCTGCGCTTGCTGGCCTGATGGATCGCGCGCGCGGCCACATCCTTGCCGGTACCGGTTTCGCCCAGTAGCAGCACGGCCAGGTCGGTGCCCGCCACCTGGCGGATCAGTTCGCGCGTGGCGATGGCGCCGCTGCTCACGCCCAGCAGGCCGGGAAACAGGTTAGGGCGGGGAAAACTCGTCATCCAGTGCAGGCACAGCAGCACATGGCCGCCCAGGCCCAGCACCACGCCGGCGCCCACCTCCTCGCGGGTGAAACTGCGCGTGCCGCTCAGCAGCGTGCCATTGACTTCGAGCGCCATGCGGCTGTCGGGCGCGGCCAGTTCGACGCCGTCATCGGCGGTACGGCGCACCATCAGCGGCGCGCGCGCGATCGCCCGGTGGCCCAGCGCGATGCCATCCTGGCCGGGACGGAAAAACAGCGGAGCGTAGCGGCACACCTCGATCGCGCCTTCCTCGGCCGGTCCGATGAACTGCTCGCCGATGCGCTCGGTTTCCGGGTGCCACAGGATCGTCAGGCCCAGCAAGGCACTGGTGATGCCATTTTTCTGCGAGAAAAGCTGTGTCGTCAGCGTGTTATCAACATCATTCACCGTTCGGCTCCATGGCACAGCGTTTAGTAATTGCCAATTATAGAGCAAGCCCGGCAATTGTTGACATGTAAAGGGACTGCGCTTTACACGTGTTTTACACGTTTCGTGTCATCTCCCCTCCGGGCGCATGCGCGTCATCTTGCCCCTGAACATGTAAATAACCCTCGCTTTACATGCCCGTTGACATGTTTTGCCTTGTAAATCAGGGAATTGCCATGCCATTTTCGCACTTATCAGTGTGGCACGGGAGTTGCTATGTACCTAAGCGTGGCCTTGTCGGGCTGCAAGTGGCTAAACCGCCGGAGAGAGTTGGAAACATGGGTATCGTGATCGAGAGTTATGCATTTGTTGGCGTGGCCACCCGGGCAACCGGGCCGACGGCCCAGGTATGGCTGCCGCCCGGCTTTACGCTGACCGGCGGCGGCGCCTACGACATGGGCCGCGGCACCTCGAACACGCTGACCGCCTGCTACCCGACCCGCAACCACGCCGGCGTCTTCAACGGCTGGACCGCGGCCGGCCGCGATTTCGGCCTGGCCGACCCGGTGCCGCTGGCGGTGTACGCGGTGGGCATCCGCATCACCCGCGACGGCGTGCCGGTCAAGGTCGAGCAGCAAGTATTTTCTGCCACCAGCGCGCTGGTGTCGGAGCCGGGCGTGAGCGTCAAGCTCGGCGCCGGCTGGATCGGCACCGGCGGCGGCGCCCAGGACAACTACGCCTCCCCCGTCAACGGCAACATGCTCACGGCCAGCTACCCGCTGATCGGCGCCGACGGCAAGATCTGCGGCTGGAGCGCTTCCGGGCGCGACCACGACGCGGCCGACCAGGCCCGCGTGACCGCGTTCGTGATCGGCATCCGCACCGGGCCGGACGTGGCGCTGGAAGCCCACATCGTATCGAACACCAGCCTGCTGACCGGCTACCCGAGCGCGCTGGTGGCGGCGCCCCACGGCAATGCCGTGGTGGCCGGCGGCGGGGCGCTGGTGGGCGAAAACGGGCGCGGCACGATGCTGAGCGCCTCGTGTCCCATCATCAGCAGCCAGGACGGCCGCCTGACCGGGTGGTTCGCCGCCCGCAAGGTGCAAAAATCAGCCCCGCCGAGCGGCATTACCGCGTATGGAGTCATGCTTGAAGCTGCGTGACTGGATCCTGATCGGCATGGCGCTGCTGGCGATGGCGGTGGACCTGCCGGCGCGCGCCGCCAGCGCGGTCGGCGCCAGCGGCGGCCTGCTGGCGAACGGCATCCACTCGGACCGGCTGGCATGGCAGCACTTCGCCGGCATCGTGGCGCCGGCGGGGCGCGGCCGGGTCGAATTCGAAACCTGGGCCAGCGACGAAAACATCTACACCGAGACCCCGGCCTGGCCCGGCGAGGACCCCGGCCCGCGGCGCCTGCGCAGCAGCGTGCTGCAGCGCGTGCTGGCGCCCCATGGCAGCCTGGGTGCCCTCGGCGGCGACTGCGGCGCGGTGGCCAATGCCGCCTCGGGCAATTTTCCGGTCGAGGCCGCGCAGCCCGGCCAGGCGCCGTGCTTTGCCGAAGAAGTCAGGCGCAACCTCGCCACTTACCGCTACATCGTGCAGAACCAGTTGCATACCCAGGCCGGGCTGGCGGCCGCCTACCAGAAGGCGCAGGGCGGCTGGCGCGTGTCGCTGCCGGAAGACGCGGTCCAGGTCAAGGCCGACTGGGTGCCGGTCGATACCCTGGTCGCCTGGCTGGGACGCAACGGCGTGCGCCTGAACGCGGCGCAGGTGCGCGCCCAGTTCCACACTACCAGCGCGCAGGACACCACCTTTGCGATGGTGGCCATGCACATCAGCTCCAAGGATGCGCCGAACTGGGTCTGGGCCAGCTTCGAGCACCGCCTCAATCCGGGCCGCTGCGACACCATGGGCTGCAACGACAGCTACGGCGCGGCGCGGCGCCGGATCGCCCCGCTGGCGGGCACGCGGAACGGCCAGTACGCCGACTGCGCCAAGACGCCGGCCTTGAAAAAACTGTTCGAGGTCAAGCGCGTGGCGCCGGCGTGGCACAACTACTGCCTCAAGGCGTCCGAAATCGCCTTCGTGGCGCCCGGCGGCGAGCCGCTCATGCACGGCAATTCGTTCACCGAGCGGGTCGCGGCCGGGATTCCGATCAAGCGTTCCTCGTGCATCTCCTGCCACGCCAGCGCGGGCTTTAGCCGCGACGGCAGAGCGTACCTCAAACAACTCACATCGCACCCCATGGGTACGGTGAAACTGCCGGCCGAAATCGTTGCCAACGATTTCATCTGGGGCATCCTGACAATCAACGCCGTGCCAGTGGAGCAGGCGAAGAACCCGCATAACCTCGATCGAACGAGGATTACAGCCAGACGATAGGCGGACGGCGTTCCACCGCGCCTGCCGCTGCACCCGTCGTCTCCTTTAACGCGCACCCCGAGTGCGCGTTTTTTTTGGCCGCCCGGGTCGCCTATAATTGCTTGAACACTCACACCTGGAGATCGCATGTTCACCATCCGCCTGGCGCGCCTGTCCGAAAAACCGCAGCTCGACGCGCTCATCGAGCGTTCCGGAATCGGCCTGGCCGCAGGGTTCTACACGCCGCAGGAAGCCGCCGCCGTCACGCGCGAGGTGTTCGGCGTCGATAGCGCGCTGGTGCGGGACGGGACGTATTTCGCGATTGACGATGGCGACACCGTGGTCGCCTGCGGCGGCTGGAGCCGGCGCGCCACCGATTTCGGCGGCGACGGCGCCAAGCAGGGCAACGACCGCCTGCTCGATCCGGCCACCGAGCCGGCGCGCATCCGCGCGTTCTTCGTCGACCCGGCGATGGCGCGCAAAGGGCTTGGCAGCATGCTGCTGCGGCACTGCATGGAGGCGGCCGCGCAGGCCGGTTTCCGTTCGCTGGAACTGGTATCGACCATGCCGGGCGAACCGCTGTACCTGGCACACGGCTTCGTGGCGATCGAGCCGATCGTGCTGCCGCTCGCCGGCGGCGTGGCGATCCGCCTGACGCGCATGGGGCGCAGCCTGCCAACTTAGTTTCCTAACCGGGGTCAGACCTCCGATTAGAAACAAAAACATTTCGAATCGGAGGTCTGACCCCGGTTAGGAAATATTGCAAGACGGCGAGGTACAGGCGGGGAGCTTACGCGAGGATGGCGAGCAGGCCGTCCAGGCCCGTGTAGGTCAGCGCCACGTCGGCCTGGGCGCGCACCACGGGCTTGGCGCGGAACGCCACCGACAGGCCGGCGATGCTCATCATGCGCAGGTCGTTGGCGCCGTCGCCCATGACGATTGCCTGCGACGTGTCGATGCCGATGTCGGCGCATACGCGTTCGACCGTGCGCTTTTTTTCCTCGGCGTCGACGATCCCGCCCAGCACGCGCCCGGTAAGCTTGCCGTCGACGATTTCCAGCACGTTGGCATGCGTGTAATCGAGCCCCAGACGCGTTTTCAGGCGCTCGGTGAAGAAGGTGAAGCCGCCCGACACCAGCAGCGTGCGCAGGCCGGCCGCGCACACTGCCGCCAGCATCGCTTCGCCACCCATGGAAATGGCGAGGCGTTCCTCGTACACCCGTTCGAGCGCCGAGGCGTCCAGGCCCGCGAGCAGCGCCACGCGCCGCGTCAGGCTTTCGGAAAACTCCAGTTCACCGCGCATGGCCGCCTCGGTAATGGCCGCCACCTGGGGTTTGAGCCCCTGCATGTCGGCGATTTCGTCGATGCATTCGATGGTGATGAGAGTCGAGTCCATGTCCATCGCCACCAGCCGGAAGTCGGCCAGGGTGCGCCCGGGCGCGATGAAGGTGGCGTCGATGCGGGCCGCGCCGGCGGCCACCTCGATGGTCTGCTTGAGGACCTCGGAAAAATCGATCCGTTCGCAGCGGATGGCGCGCGGGCCCAGCTCCCTCACGCGCGCCGGATTGGCCAGTGCGGCGATGCGGCGCAGGGTGTCGATGGTCGTGTCAGGGCCTTGCAGCACCAGGTTCATGGTCGTCATGTTCGTTTTACGCTAACAGTTGTTTAATCGTTTGCTTGACCTGCGTGACCCGCGCCGCGAGATCCGGCATGCTGGCGGTGATTTTCAGCTTGTCCTGGCCGGCCAGCTTGATGTGGCGGTTCTTCTGGATCAGCGTGATGATGCGCATCGAGTCGATCGGCGGATTGACCATGAACTGCAGGCTGGCCGCTTCGCCGTGGGCATCGATCTTGATGATGCCGACCGTTTTGGCGGCGATGCGCAGGCGGTGCGTTTCGATCAGGGCCTTGACCGGGTCGGGCAGCTTGCCGAAGCGGTCGATCAGCTCTTCCTGCATGTCGTCGATCTTTTCCTGCGCGCCGCAGTTGGCCAGGCGCTTGTAGATCGACAGGCGTTCGTGCACATCGCCGCAGAAGTCGGCCGGCAGCAGCGCCGGCACGTGCAGGTTGATTTCGGTGGTGGTGGCCAGCGGCGCGGCCAGGTCGGGTTCCTTGCCGGCCTTGAGCGAACGAACCGCTGCGTTGAGCATGTCGGAATACAGCTGGAAGCCGATTTCGAGCATTTCGCCGGACTGGTTCTCGCCCAGCACTTCGCCGGCGCCGCGGATTTCCAGGTCGTGCATCGCCAGGAAAAAGCCGCTGCCCAGTTCTTCCATCTGCTGGATGGCGTCGAGCCGGCGCTGCGCCTGTTTGGTCAGGCTGCTCACATCGGTGACCAGCAGATAGGCATAGGCCTGGTGGTGCGAACGGCCCACGCGCCCGCGCAGCTGGTGCAGCTGCGCGAGGCCGAATTTGTCGGCGCGGTGCATGATGATGGTGTTCGCGGTCGGCACGTCGATGCCGGTTTCGATGATGGTGGTGCACAGCAAAATGTTATAGCGCTGCGCCACGAAGTCGCGCATCACCTTTTCCAGGTCGCGCTCGTGCATCTGGCCGTGGGCGACGCCGATGCGCGCTTCCGGCAGCAGCTCGGTGAGCATGGCGAAGCGGTTCTGGATGGTCTCGACTTCATTGTGCAGGAAGTAGATCTGGCCGCCGCGTTTGAGTTCGCGCAAACACGCTTCGCGGATGATCGAGCCGTCTTCGCTGCGCACGAACGTCTTGATCGCCAGGCGCTTTTGCGGCGCGGTGGCGATGATCGAAAAGTCGCGCAAGCCTTCCAGCGCCATGCCCAGCGTGCGCGGAATCGGCGTGGCGGTGAGCGTGAGCACGTCGACTTCGGCGCGCAGGGCCTTGAGCGCTTCCTTCTGGCGCACGCCGAAGCGGTGTTCTTCGTCGATGATGACCAGGCCCAGACGGGTAAACTGCACGTCCGGCGAAAGCAGCTTGTGGGTGCCGATCACGATGTCGAGCGTGCCGTCGGCCATGCCCTTGATCGCGTTGTTGATTTCCTTGCCGGTCCTGAAGCGCGACAGTTCGGCGATGCGCACCGGCCAGTCGGCGAAACGGTCGGCGAAGGTTTGCGCGTGCTGTTCGGCCAGCAGGGTGGTCGGCGCCAGGATCGCGACCTGCTTGCCGCCCATGACGGCGATGAAGGCGGCGCGCAGCGCCACCTCGGTCTTGCCGAAACCGACGTCGCCGCACACCAGGCGGTCCATCGGTTTGCCGGCGGTCATGTCCTTGATGACGTTGTTGATTGCCTCGGCCTGGTCGGGCGTTTCCTCGAAGCCGAAACTGTCGGCGAAGTTCTGGTAGTCGTGCGCCGAGTATTCGAAGGAGTGGCCCTGGCGCAGCGCGCGCCGCGCGTACAGGTCAAGCAGTTCGGCGGCGGTGTCGCGCACCTGTTCGGCCGCCTTGCGCTTGGCCTTTTCCCACTGGCCCGACCCTAAGGCGTGCAGCGGCGCGTCTTCGGGCGAGGCGCCCGAGTAGCGCGAGATCACATGCAGCTGCGAGACCGGCACATACAGCTTGGTATCCTTGGCGTATTCGAGGTGCAGGAATTCGGTTTCGCCTTCGCCCAGGTCCATGCTGGTCAGGCCCATGTAGCGCCCGATGCCGTGGTTGATGTGCACGACCGGGTCGCCGATCTTGAGTTCCGACAGGTCGCGCACCATCGACTCGACCTGGGTCACGCCTTCCTGCTTCTTCTTGCCGGCGCGCCGGCCCGAACCCGCATACAGCTCGGTCTCGGTGATGAAAATCAGGTTGCCGGTGCCAAGCTCCGACAATTCGAAGCCGGCCTGCAGGGGCGCTACGCCCAGCGCCAGTCTGGCGTCGGACTGCACGAAGCCGGCGAAGCCTTCGACCGGCACCAGCGCCAGGTTGTATTCGTTGAAGTACTGCTGCAGCGTTTCGCGCCGGCCGTTCGATTCGGCGCAGATCATCACGCGCGAGTCGTGTTGCTGGTTTTGCAGCAGGTAGGCGCGCAGATTGGTCAGCGGATCGTCGATGCGGCGGTTCACCGCAATGTTGGGAATCGGCGCCGACAGTTCGGACGCCTGCAGGTCTGCGTCCTTGGTGAGGACCCAGCGCCCGTACGATTTGGCCAGGGTGAAGAAGTTCTCGTCGCTCAGGAACAGTTCATCGGGCGCCAGGATCGGGCGGTCGCGGTCGGCCTTGAGGAAGCGGTAGCGCGATTCGGTATCGAGCCAGAAGCGCTTGATGGCGCCGTCGATGTCGCCCACCAGCGCCAGGCTGGCCTTTTGCGGCAGGTAGTCGAACAGGGTCGCGGTCTGCTCGAAGAACAGCGGCAGGTAGTATTCGATACCGGCCGAGGCGATGCCGCTGCTGACGTCCTTGTACACCACCGAGCGCGATGGATCGCCCTCGAAGCGTTCGCGCCAGCGGCTGCGGAAGGTGGTGCGGGCCGCTTCGTCCATCGGGAATTCGCGCCCGGGCAGCAGGCGCACTTCGCGCACCGGGTAGAGCGAGCGCTGGGTGTCGGCGTCGAAAGTGCGGATGGTTTCGATTTCGTCGCCGAACAGGTCGAGCCGGTAGGGCAGGGCGGAACCCATCGGGAACAGGTCGATCAGGCCCCCGCGCACCGAGTATTCGCCGGGCGACATCACCTGCGAATTGTGGGTGTAGCCAGCCAGGGTCAGTTGTGCCTTGAGCCGCGTTTCGTCGAGCTTTTCGCCCTGCTTGAAGAAGAAGGTGTAGGCGGCCAAAAACGATGGCGGCGCCAGGCGCACCAGGGCCGTGGTGGCCGGCACGATCAGGACGTCGCACTGGCCGTTCTGGATTTCGTGCAGGGTCGCCAGGCGTTCGGAGACCAGGTCCTGGTGCGGCGAAAAGGCGTCGTAGGGCAGCGTTTCCCAGTCGGGCAGCAGGTGGCAGGCCAGCTTGCCGTCGGCGAACCAGGGGATTTCATCGAGCAGGCGCTGGCCGTCGCTGGCGTTGGCCACGATCACGGTGAGCATCTGCTTTGCCGATTTGAGTTCGAGCGCCGCCACCGCCAGCGCATACGCGTCCGAGGATCCGTACAGGGTCGGAAGGGCGAAGCGGTTACCGGATTTCGGGAGTGATTTCTTTAAATCGAAAGGCATGCGGGCTGCGGGCTGTGAGCGGGACGGCTAATTATAGCTGGATATGGATAACGGTGACTGCGCCCGGCCTGCGACCCGCGGGGACCTACGCCGGACGCCGATTGGCAATCCCGAACGGCACATGCACCATCGGGATCGTCCCTCCGGGCGAGGACGTCAGGTGCGTGAGCTGGTCGTCGAAGAAAATATGCGGCTTGAAGATCGACAGCACGCGCGTCTTGTTCATCCCGCCCAGGAAGAAGGTTTCGCTGGCCGACACGCCCCAGCTTTTGAGCGTGGTCACCACGCGCTCGTGCGATGGCGCGTTGCGGGCGGTGATGATGGCGATGCGCAGCACCTTCTTGTAGCCCGGGTCGCGCCGCTGTGCGCGTTCTTCCAGCCGCTGCATCAGCGACAGCTTGCGGAACATCTCGGCCAGGGGCCCCGGCTGGTGGGGAATGGCCATGTGTTTGGTTTCGTGCGCGTGGAATTCCTCGAGATCGTTATTGCGCTTGAAGATGGTCTCGGATTCGTCGTCGGCGATCACGCCGTCGAAATCGAAGGCCACGCGCAGTTCGACGTCGTCATCCTCATCGACGATTTTCGATGGCAGCACCAGACCGGCCGGATAATTGGCGGCGATGGCGCTCTTGACGTCTTCCTCGTTCGCGCTTAAAAACAGGGCCGCGTTGAACGCCGGCAGATAGGTGTAGGGCGACTTGCCGGTGATGAAGGCGGCGCGCGAAATATCGAGGCCGTAGTGGGCGATCGAACGCATCACGCGCAGTCCCGTTTCCGGCGAATTGCGGGAAAAGAGCACCACTTCCACGGGATTATGGCGCGGGAAGACCTTGTTGATGGCCAGGAAGCGGCGGATGAAGGGAAACGCCACGCCCTTGCCCAGAATGACGTCGAGATTGCGCTCCTGGTACCTGCGGTATTCGTCCGCTCCGCTGTCCAGGTACACCTGGTGCGAGGCGGTCAGGTCGAACAGGGCGCTCGACGCCACGCCGATCACCAGCTTTCCCTCAATCTCGAACGACATCACTCATCCTCATTCTGGAGTTCCTCGAAACAGGCCAGGCCGGCCGCGTCCAGCCCTTCGAGCACGAACGGGTCGTCGGCCTCGAAGTGGGCCGAGTCGACCAGCATGCGCAGGCGGCTGATCATGTCGCCCAGCGCCAGCGCCTGCGAGAGCGGCGTGCCGTCCGGCTGGCCGGCCTGCTCGATGGCGGACGTCACTGTATCAGGAAAGCCCCACGCCCCGGCGATCCGCACCGACAAGGCGCGCGCCTGCGCGTGCAGGGCGATGATGAACGCTTCCGATTGCGGCAGCGCGGGCTCGGTATTGACCTGGTCGAGCAGGCGGAACGAAACGATCAGGCCCAGGTTGTACAGCAGCCCGGCGAAATACGCTTCGACCGGGTTGGCGCGCACCGCCGGCGCCAGCACGCTGGCCGCCAGCGCGCATTTTTCGCACTGGCGCCACAGCAGCGGCGTGGACAATTGCGAAAACGGCCCTGGTGTCATGCTGATGATGATCGGCAGCAGCGAGGCGCGTCCGACCAGCATGCGCAAGCCGTTCACCCCCAGCAGCATGGTGGCCCGTTCGACCGTGGTGACCGGGTCGTTGGTGTGGTAGTGGGGGTGGTGGCAGGGACGGTTCGCTTCGCGCAGTATCTCGGCGACCAGTTCCTTGTCCTGCGACAGCTGGCGCGCCAGGTCGGCACCGGAAACGGTATTGTCGCGCATGCTGCGCAGCAATTGCGGAAACAGGGCGGGCATGCTGGGCGCAAGGGCGATCTCGTCGATCGGCAACTGGCCCATGTAGGCCAGATCGACAAGAATGATTTTTTCGTCACTCGATGGGCCGCTGTTGGGCGTGATGCCGGCCAGCCAGCGGTAGAAAAGGGCATCGACCTGCTGCGCGTGCACGGGGTCGGGTGCGCGCACACGCACTGGAGCGGGCGCGGGCGCGACAGGGGCGGGCGCAGGCTTGCTTTCTTCGCTGTCGCTGCCCAACAATCGATCTAACCACCGTTTCATCGCGTTTCTCTTTATACCTGCACAAAGGCTGACCCTTGGATTTTACCCGATTACTCAGTAGAAACATCGGTTGGAATCGTCCGGCACCATGGAATTTTATCTTCCTGCGCCTGTCCAATACAGCGTGAGCCACAGGAGATTGTCATGAGCACGGAAAAACTGGATAAATCCGCCTGGCACGGTTTTTTCGACGCAATGTCGAAAATCTTGCCCGGAAAGCAAGCTGAGATCGATGTCAATTCGCTGCGCATCGGCGCGCAGGTCGCGTCCGACTACGCGCCGCTGCTGGGTATCGTGTACGACGAGCGCAGCGACATCCTGGAAATCGTTCTTGAAGGCTGGGACCACACGATCGCCCATGTGCGCGACATTTTTCTCGACCGTCACGGCGTCAATCTGAACAGCGTGCTGGTGATCGATGACGACGGCGTCGAGCAAATCGTGCGGCTGCGCGACCCGCTCATGCTGCCGGCGTCAGCAGCGCCCTAGTCGCACTGGAGCAGGACGGCCGTGACGTTATCCCGGCTGCCGTCCCGCAAGGCGGTGGCGATCAGTTCCTTGCAGCAGTCGCCCAGCCGGTCCACGCCCGCTCCCGCCAGCAGGGCGGCGATGCGCTCGTCGGACGTTGCGCCATACAGGCCGTCGCTGCACAGCAGATACACATCGCCTGCTTCCACCGCCTGGATACGCAGGTCCGGATGGACGTCGCACGAAGGTCCGAGCGCTTGCAGCAGCAGATTGCGTGGTGGCAAGTGTCCGGTCGCGCCCGCTTCGATGGCTTCCTGGTACATGGTCTGGTCGCGCGTGAGCTGGGTCAGGCGGCCGGCGCGGTAGCAGTACAGGCGGCTGTCGCCGACGTGAAACACCAGCATCGGCCCGCCCGGTTCGGGTTGCCACAGGCCGGTGAGGGTGGTGCCCATGCCGCCGCCATCGCCGCGCCGGTTGGCCAGATTGGTCTGGTACATGCGCTGGTTGGCGAACTCGACGGCGTCGTGCAGCGTGACCATGGCGGCCAGGGCTGCGTCGCTCGCGATGCCGTCCGGATCGGTGGCGCCGGGGTCGAACGGGCTGGGCCGGAAGGTGGGCGGCACCCCGTTGCTGTCGGCGTCGGTGCTGGCGTGCAGGAACTGGGCCAGCGAGGTGAGCGCGTCGGCGCTGGCGATCTCGCCGGAATCATGGCCACCCATGCCGTCGGCCACGGCCACCAGGCCGAGCGCGCCATCGATCAGGAAATTATCCTCGTTCGAGGGACGGACGGTGCCGGTGTCGGTCATGCCAAAAGCCGTACCGGCGGCGAGGCGGTGCGGTGCGGAGGGTGAAAGTTGCTTCCAAAAATACAAGGCGGCTCCTGAAGGTGGACCGGCGCCGATGGTGGGCGGCGATCGCATATTTGCCATGCTAGCACGCAGGGTACGCTTTGTCCGGCCTGAAAGGGCAAAAAAACCCGGGTCAGGGCCACCCGGGTCAGGGCCGCCCGGGCCAGGGCCGCCCGGGCTAGGGCAAGCGCTCGGGCACCGCGAGCGGCGCCACCGCGTTGCGTGGACGGTTCAAAGCGGCCAGGCCGAGCGCCGCCAGCAATGCCGTGCCCAGGGTGGCCGCGCCGAGCACCAGCATGGCGCCGGCCGGACCGACATCGCGCGCGAGCAGGGCGGCGGCGACGGGACCTGCCGCCGCGGCCAGGCCGGCCACCAGGTACAAGCCCTTTCCCGATGGGCGGGTGCGCGCGAACAGGAGCGCCAGCAGCGCCGCGGCCAGGCCGGCGAGGAGGGGAAACAGGCCGGCGTCGTCCAGCTGCGCCGTCGTCAACGGGATCAGGAACATGAAAACGCCGGGGTACAGGAAGGCCGTCGCCACGACGGCGGGCGCCGCCAGGGACGGGCGCGGCGATTGCATTGGCAGGCGCGGGCGGGCGCTGCGCCGGTCCAGCACCGCAGCGGCCAGGGCGGCGCCGGCCAGCGCGACTGCGGCGCCGGCGAAGCACGCGCCGGCGTAACCGAGATGGTCGGCCAGCACGGCGCCGGCGGCCGGCGCGCAGCAGGCCGCCAGCGCCGCACCGCCGGCCAGCAGGGCCAGTCCGCGCGCGTTGCCGCTGGCGTCGGCGTTGTCGTGCACGTAGCCGTGGCAGGCGCTGAGCATCAGCGCCACGCCAACACCGCCGGCGGCGCGCGCCAGCAACAGCAGCGCCAGATTGGGGGCAAGCGCGCTGCAGGCCAGGGCCGCCGCGGTGGCCAGCGCCCCCGCCGCATAGCCGCGCCGGCGGCCAACCCGGTCCGACCAGGGGCCGGCCCAGGCCAGCGTGAGCATGAGCGCCAGCACGAAGGCGCTGACCGGCAGGGGCGACGCGCCCGCGTGCGGCGCCAGCACCGGCTGCACCAGCAGCGCGGCAAATACGCACAAAAAGGCGAGCAGGCGCACGGTGACGATGCGCTGGCGCGCCAGCGGGCCGCTGATGCCGTCTTCGTCGAAGCGATAACGCGCGCGCAGGCGGCGCAGCACGATGGCGCCGATGGCTTGCTGCGCCGGCGCCGCCGCGCGCCGGGCGACCTCGCGAAAGCCGTCATTGATGCGCGCTTGAAGCTGGTTCAGGCGCGCGGCAAGGGCATCGGGCGGGCCGGCGGCGGCGCGGTGGCGAAAGTCGCCGGCGGCCATGTGGCTCATGACGGCGATCACCTGGCGCACCGGAGCCGAAAAATTCAGGGTGACGATGAACCACAGCGCCTCGAACGCGATGCACAGGCTGGCGAGCAGCAGCACCGCCAGATCGTAGCGCAGCGCCGACATGTGCGTTCGCACGTAGCCGCGTTCCACGCCTACGTGCACCTGTCCATGGCGGACGTAGCGGTGCACGATGTCGGCGCGGGTGTCGAGGTAGTCCTCCGGCGCGATCACTTCGGCGCCCTTGCCGCCGCGGTACAGCACCTTGCCGCTGGCATCGGTGAGAAGGATGTAGGCGATGTCGCCGTGGCGCGCCAGGATTGCTTCCCACGCGCCGCCGCTGGTTGCGGCCTGCGCCAGCGGCGTGCCCTGGTCGATGGCGCGCGCCAGCCGCCCCGCCAGCGCCTGGCCGATCGTCTCGGCCTTGCGTTCGAGCGCGGGCAGGAAGCGCTGGTCCGACAGCGACCAGGCATATGCCGCCAGCGCCACTTGCGTGAGCAGCATCACGGCCAGCACGAAGGCGCACAGCCGGCGCGTGGGGCGCGCGTACAGTTCGCGGTCGCGCCGCTGCACGTGCATCATTCGGCGGCCGGGGCCAGCGTGTCGCGCGCCGCCGCCAGGTCGTGCAGCGCGTTGGTCGCCGCCACGTTGACGTCGCCCACCAGCGCGGCGGCATGCGGCGCGGCGCCGTCGCCGGACGGGGGCAGGCCGAGCGCCGCGTGCATGCGCGCCAGGGTGTCGTCCATGCGCCGCACCAGCAGGTCCACGCCGAACACGAAACAGAAGGTGGTGAGCAGCACCGCGCACACGGTGGCCAAGGTCAGTTCGCGCGCCACCAGCGCGATGGCGCCGGCCTGGCGGTGCGTGGCATGGCGCAGCAGCAGCGTGCCGGCCGGGGTGCCGCCAGGCTGCGACAGGCGCGCG
Organism: Massilia scottii; assembly: GCF_030846495.1. Taxonomy (NCBI): domain Bacteria; kingdom Pseudomonadati; phylum Pseudomonadota; class Betaproteobacteria; order Burkholderiales; family Oxalobacteraceae; genus Massilia; species Massilia scottii. The sequence continues at coordinate 68,393 of NZ_JAVCWM010000025.1, forward strand.
CCGAGGGTGACGAAACCCGGTTCGCGCAGCAGCCAGTCGCGCGCGGCGGCCTGCCCGAGCGGCGCCGCAGGAGCGGCGTCGGCGGCGCCCGCGCGAAACACGCTGGCGGCGGCGTTGTCGATCACGCTGATGGAGACGATGTCGGGATCGCGCCGCAGTTCGCGTTCGAGTACCGCGGCGGCGTCGGGCAAGGCTTTGAGCGGCAGGCCGATCGCCATGCGCGCCTCGAACCGGGTGCGCAATTCGTCAAGCGTGAAGCGCAGCCGCGATTCGTCGATGGCGCGCGTGGTGTCGTCAAGGCGGGTCGCTTGCAGCGCCACGCCCAGGCCCAGCGCCAGCGCGGACAGCAGCACGATGGGCGCGGCAATGAAGAGACTGAGTCGGGATGGCGCCATCGTGCATGAAATAGTATTCGAACGACAATAAGTGTAGCATCGAACGAGCTCATCCATGGTTCGCCAGGACGCCGGCCGGCATCCTGGGCGAGGCAGGCAGGCGCCGGGGAGGCGCCTGGATACTCAGGCAGCGATTTTTTGTGCGCTGCGCGCGGCCCAGCGATACAGGCCGCTGACAATCGCAGCGCCCAGCACCAGGGCGATCAGCATGTGGGTCGTTTCGCTCATGCCGTTGGCGATGGCCAGCGGTTCGCCCACACCCGAGGCGACGATCAAGCCGGCCAGGCCGACGTTGAACAGGCTCTCGCCGACGATAAAGCCGGACATGATCAGGACACCGATGCGCTTGGCCGTTTCGCCCCAGGTGGCGCTGCTCACGGCGCGTTCGAACAGCCAGCCGGCGACGGCGCCGACCACCACCGGCGCGGTGACCGCGCTTGGCAGGTAGATCGCCAGGCCCACGCCGAGCGGCGGCAGGCTGTAACGATCGGCGCTGGCCTTCCTGACGACGAAATTGACGACCACCAGCAGCAGGCCAAGCAAGGCGCCGTAACCGACCAGGTCCCACTCGAGGTTATTGCCGATGACGCCCTTGGCCAGGGTCGAAATCAGCGTGGCCTGCGGGGCCGCCAGCGGATTGTCCGAGATCACGCCGACGTTCGGCGCGCCGGCGAAGCCATTGGCGCGGTTCAGCAGTTCGAGCACCAGCGGCACCACGGCCGAACCGGCACCGACGCCGATCAGCAGGCCGACCTGCTGCTTCCACGGCGTGGCGCCCACCAGCTGGCCGGTTTTCAGGTCTTGCAGGTTGTCGTTACCGATAACGGCCACCGCCAGCACCACGGTGGTGACGAACAGTGCATAGGCGACCAGCGCATGCGCCACTTCCGGGCCCATGATGTGTTTGCCGACGAAACCGACGCTCAGCGACGCACCCAGGATGGTGAGGATGGCGATGCCGGACACCGGCGAATTCGATGAACCGATCAGGCCCGCCATATAGCCGCACACCGCGGCGGCGAACACGCCCGCCACCAGGATGTAGCCAACGCCCACCGCGACCAGCGGCAGCGCGAGGCTCGACAGAACGCCGCCCTGCAGGAAGCTGGCCAGCAGCCAGCCGGCGGGCACCATGGCCAGCAGGGTGATCAGGCCGACGATGAAGATCGGCAGATCCTGGTCGGCGCGCGGAATTTCGGCGCCGGTCATCTTGGCCTTGCGGGCAGTTTCGAGGGCCGACTTGAGGCCGCCCAGCACCGGCTTGCCCAGGCCAGCCAGGGTAACGATGGCGGCGGCGCCAATGGTGCCGGCGCCGATGATGCGCACCTGTTTGCTCCATACGCCGAGCGCGTGGTCGGCGGCCGACAGGGCCGGCATCGGATCCATCGACGTCAATACAGGCACCAGCACGGCCCAGGCGATGATCAGGCCGACCAGCATGGCGATGCCGACGGTGATGCCCATCAGGTGGCCGGCGCCCAGCAGGGCCAGCGAACTGGCGGCGCCGATGCCGGTGGCGCCGGAGCCGGCTTTGAAATAGACGGCCACTTCGCCCGCCATCAGTTTGGCGCCGGCGGCGGCCGCGAACAGCGCGGAGGTCACGCTGCCCCAGATGACGGCCATCAGACCGAGTTTGCCTTCGGCCGCGCCGCTGCGCGAGGACATGCCGACCTTGAGCACTTCGGCCGCGGCCACGCCTTCGGGATAGGGCAGGTCGGACTGCGACACCAGCGCGCGCCGCAGCGGTACTGTATACATCACGCCCAGCACGCCGCCGATGGCGCAGGCGCCGAAGGTAGGCCAGAACGGCACGTGCGCCCACCAGCCGATCATCAGCAGCCCTGGCAGCACGAAGATCACCGATGCCAGGGTTCCCGCCGCCGAGGCGATGGTCTGGACGATGTTGTTTTCCTGGATAGTGGCGTCCTTGAAGGCGCTCAGGAGCGCCATCGAAATGACGGCGGCCGGGATCGAGGTGGCGAAGGTGAGGCCTACTTTCAGGCCCAGGTAGACCTGGGCGGCTGTAAAGACGAGGGTGATGACGATTCCGAGGAGGACTCCCCTGATCGTGATTTCTTTTGGTCCGGCTAGGGCGACGTTCGCCATCGACTGCTCCAGTATGAGAAAGGGGTGCTAAAAAAGCGTCTCATCATAGCTGGCAAAGCGCAAACGCGGAAGCGAAATGCAAATACTGCGTCGGTTCCGTTACTACCCCGCGGCTCTAACCACTAGCTTCGGGCCATTGCCTAACCGCCGGCCTGCGATTCCGCGCCGTGTACTGGCTGCGGCGGCTGCGGCGGCACCGGCGGCACGGCGGGCAAGCCCGGAACCGGCGGCTGGCCCGGCACGGCCGGTTCGCCTGGCTCGCCAGGGTCGCCCGGCAGCACGTCCATGTCGATCGTCTTGAATTCGGTGCTGCCCGCGTATTCGGCATAGATCCAGTCGTCATCCTCGCGCATCACGCCTTCCGGCACGGCGCGTTCCTTGACGGGACGCTTGTCGAGCGCGGCGCGCATGTAATCGATCCAGATCGGCATGGCCAGGGTGGCGCCGAACTCGCGCCCGCCCAGCGAACGCGGCTCGTCGTAGCCCATCCAGGCCACGCCGACCACGTTGCCGGCATAGCCGGCGAACCAGCCGTCGAAGGCGTCGCTGGTGGTGCCGGTCTTGCCGGCCAGGTCGCCGCGGCCAAGCTGCCTGGTGGCGCCGGCGGCGGTGCCGGAGCGGGTCACGTCGCGCAGCATGCTGTCGACCATGAAGGCGTTGCGCTGGTCGATCACGCGCATGCTCTCCTCGCCGACTGCGGGCACCGGCGTCTCGAGCAGGATGGTGCCGTTGCCGTCCGTGATTTTTGCGATCAGGTAGGGCTTGACCGCGAAGCCGCCGTTGGCGAACACCGCATACGCGCCCGCCAGCTGCTGCGGCGTGACCGCGCCGGTGCCGAGCGCCATGGTCAGGTTTTTAGGGTGGCGGGTCAGGTCGAAGCCGAACTTGCCGAGGAATTCATGGCCGTAGCCGACCTCGATGGCGCGCAGCAGGCGTACCGACGGCACGTTCTTCGAGTGCACCAGCGCGCGCCGCATCGACACGTCGCCGTCGAATTTGCCGTCGTCGTTCTGCGGCGTCCAGGTAGTGGTGCCGCCGCTGGGCATCTCGAGTGCTTCGTCGAGGATGCGGGTGCCCGGCGAATACCCCTTTTCGATGGAGGCCGAATAGACGAAGGGCTTGATCGCGGAGCCGGGCTGGCGCCAGGCCTGGGTGACGTGGTTGTACTTGTGCAGGCCGTAATCGAAGCCGCCCACCAGCGCGTGGTACGCCCCGGTGGCCGAATCGATCGCCACGAAGCCGGCCGCCACCTGCGGCAGCTGGACGATCGACCACGGTTTGTCGTCCTTCTCCTTATCCTTGCCCTTGCTCTTGTCCTGGGCGATGCGCACCACCGCGCCCGGGCGCAGCTTGATGGCGGCCTTGGCGCCGGGCGCCAGCGCGGGCGCGGCGAAGCGCAAGCCGGCGCCGGTGATGTCGATGCGCTCGCCGTCCATGGTTTCGACGGCGACCATTTTGGCCGATACCTCGGTCACCACGGTCGGCAGCAGGCCGTCGCTGACGGGGCGCTTGCGCAGCTCCTCGCGCACTTCGTCGGCCCGCTCGTCCGGGTCGGAGGGCATATCGATGAACGATTCGGGGCCGCGGTAGCCGTGCCGCTGGTCGTAGGCCAGCACGTTGCGGCGCAGCGAGTCGTAGGCGGCATCCTGTTCGGCCTTGAGGATGGTGGTGTAGACGCTGATGCCGCGGGTGTAGGCGTCATCCCGGTACTGATCGAACACCACCTGGCGCGCCAGTTCGGCCACGTATTCGGCGTGGGTGTCGAATTCCTGGCGCTTGGCGGCGATACGCATCGGTTCCTCTTTCGCGCTCGTGTACTGGGCGTCGCTGAGGTAGCCCAGCTCGCGCATGCGCCTGAGCACGACCATCTGCCGCTGCTTGGCGTTGCGCGGGTTGACCACCGGGTTGTTGCCGACCGGGTCGCGCGGCACGCCGGCCAGCATGGCCATCTCGGCGATCGAGAGCTGGTCGAGGCGCTTGCCGAAGTAGGCCTGGGCGGCGCTGGAAAAGCCGTACGAGCGCCGTCCCAGGAAAATCTGGTTCATATACAGTTCGAGAATCTTGTCTTTCTTGAGCGCGTTCTCGATCTTGAAGGCGAGGGCGATTTCATCGGCCTTGCGTCCCAGGACCTTGTCGCGCGTGAGGAAGAAGTTACGGGCCACCTGCATGGTGATGGTCGACGCCCCTTCGCGAAAGCCGCCACGCAGGTTGGCGCGCGCCGCCCCGGCCGCGCGGATCCAGTCCACGCCGCCGTGCGTGTAGAAACGCGTGTCTTCGATGGCCAGCACGGCGTTTTTCATCATCGGCGGCACCTGCTCGATCGAGATGAAGTCGCGGTGTTCTTCGCCGAATTCGCCGATCAGCACATTGTCGGCGGTGTAGATGCGCAGCGGGATCTTGGGGCGGTAGTCGGTCACCGCATCGATGGCCGGCACGCGCGGCACGATCACGCCATAAAAGTAGCCGAGCAAGCCGAGTACCATCAGCAGGCCGGCGGCAAGCACCAGCAGCAGGGCGCGGATGATGTATTTGCGCGTCATCCAGCGCTTGAAAAAGGTATCTGTAGTCAAAACGATGTCCGCCAGGGCGGGCCGTGCCAAGAGTGACGGCCCTGTCCGGCGAATTATAGTCGATCGCTTTCGCGGCCCCGCGACCGCTCAGACGAAGGCCAGGTCGTGCTGCAGGATCAGGTGATCGAGCCAGTCGTCGCTGTGGCCGAAGCGGTAGCCCAGCTGCGCCGCGCGGGCGGTGTCCATCATGTACGGGGCCGGATAGTCGAAGGGACTCAGTTCGCCGGCGGCAACCGGCGGCTTGGCCGGCAGCGCGCGCACCGGCACGTCGAGCAGCATGCCGATGCGCTGGTACAGGTCGAACGCGGACAGGCCGCCGTCGCAGGCCGCGTTGACCGGTCCCAGGAAATCCTGTGCGCCAGCCCACAGCAGGAAGTTGCTCGTGCCCTGGGCGCTCATGAAGGAGCTGGCGGCGGCCGCATTGGCGTAGCGCAGCGGCGCGTGCTGGCGCACCAGGTCGACGTAATGGGCCAGCCGGCCGGTGAAATCCTCGGCGCCGGCCAGCACGTGGCCGATGCGCACCGTCACCAGGGGCAGCGAGCCGTCGCGGTACAGATAGGCTTCGGCCTGCAGCTTGCCCATCACGTAGCTCCGGGTGGCCAGTTTCGGGTCATGCCAGGGATAGCGCGTGTCGATCGGCTGGGCGAGCATATTGATGTCGTCCTCCGCGAACGGCGCATCCTGGCGGCCGAGCAGGTCGCGGTAGACGTCGATGGTGGAGGCGACGATGTAGCGTTTCACCTTGCCGGCGAAAACCTTGACGGCGATGGCGGCGTCGAGGGGGCTGTAGCACATCTGGTCGTAGACGATGTCGTAGCCGTCAGTGCCCGAAATGTGCGCAAAGGCGGCGCGCATGGCGTGTTCGTTGCGGCGGTCGACCCGGATGCGGGCAATGCGCGCGCCGAACGGGTCGGCGGTGATGCCGCGCGTGGCAATCGTCACCTGGTGACCCGCGTTGAGCAAACGCTGCACCAGCAGCTTGCCGAAGTAGCGGGTACCTCCTATCACCAATATATTCTTGCGCATCGCATTCCCTTGTTGATTCCAGTATATTTTCTGCTTAGTATGGCGATTCAACAAACGAGAAAAATTGAATCGATGAGCAAGAAAATCTTATTCATGGGATATGCATGAAGCCGCTGCGCACGCTTTCCGGCCTGGTCGACTTCGACTGCGCGGCGCGCTGGGGCAGCTTCAAGCTGGCCGCCCAGGAGCTGCACAAGACGCCGGCGGCGATCAGCCAGCAGGTCAAGCAGCTCGAAGAGAACCTGGGCTTCGCCCTGTTCATCCGCCATGCGCGCCATGTGACCCTGACCGCCAAGGGCCAGGAACTGGCGGTGGCGGTGGGGCGCATGCTCGTCGAACTGCGCGCCAAGGTCGGGGCCCTGCAAGGCGGCGACGAGGAGTCGGTGCTGCGCATCTCGACCACCCATTCGTTCGCCATCAAGTGGCTGGTGCCGCGCATGCACCGGTTTACCAAGCTGTATCCGGAACTCGATATCCGGCTCGATTCGAACGACGCGCCGGTCAACCTGGAAGACGACAGCAGCGACGTGGCGGTGCGTTACGGGCCGGTGAGCGATGGCGACCCGGCGCTGCTGTTTCGCGAGCGCCTGATCGCCGTCTACAGTCCCGACCTGCTGGCGCCGGGCCAGGCCGAATTGACCCTGGCGGACCTGCCCAATTTCCCGCTGCTGTACGAGAATTCGACCGAATCCTGGCTGCAGCTGCTTAACGAAAACAAGGCACTGAAGGGTAAATACGATTTTTCGCGCGGCTACAGCCACTGGGGCGTGCTGGCCCAGGCGGCGGTGGCGGGGCAGGGGATTGCGCTGGTGGCGTACGGGATCGCGTTCCAGGATATCCTGAAAGGGTCGCTGCGGCAGATCAGCTGCCGCAGCGCGCCGTTCGGCAGCGGCTACCGCTTCCTGGTCAACCGCAGCAAGGAGAACATGCCGAAGGTGCAGCGCTTCCGCGCCTGGCTGGTGGCGGAGATGAACGAGATGCAGCGCGCGCTGGAACAGTCTTCGTAATACGCGCACGTAAACGACAACGGCGGCCCGCGGGCCGCCGTTGTTCATGGCGCTACAAGGCTTACTTCACGCCGTGCATCAGCTTCTGGATCAACGGTGCGAGCAGGAACAGCAGCACGCCGCCGATCATCAGCCACCAGAAACCCTGGGTGTAGCCGGACAGTGCCGACGCGATCGACATGCCCGATTCGCCGCTGACATGGCTGGCGAAAATGCCGGACAGGTTGTTGCCGATACCGGTCGAGAGGAACCAGCCGCCCATGCCCAGGCCAACCAGGCGCACCGGTGCCAGCTTGGTGACCATCGACAGGCCGATCGGGGACAGGCACAGCTCACCGATCGACTGCACCCAGTAGACCGCGAACAGGGTCCAGAACGGGATCTTGCCGTAGGTCGGATCGACCAGATGGGTCAGTGCGTACATCAGCAGGCCGAATGCGAGGCCGTTGAAGATGATGCCCAGGCCGAATTTGCGCGGAATCGACGGATTGACGTTGGCCTTGCCCATGGCGACCCAGACCCATGCAATGATCGGAGCGCAGGCGATGATGGCTACCGAGTTCACGCTCTGGAACCAGGCGGTCGGGAATTCGGTCATGCCGAATGGCGCGGTGATGAACGACAATGCGCCCTTGCGGTCGACGATGCTCTCGGCCAGGAAGGTGAACGAGCTGCCGGCCTGTTCGAAGAACATCCAGAACAGGATGTTGAAGGCGAAGATGATCATCATCGCGAAGGTCTTGTCGCGTGCGACTTTGCCGTCGCGGACGCCTTCGGCGATCAGCATGCCGGCCAGGATCACGAACAGGATGGTCAGCACGATCTGCAGATTGCCGGCGCCGGCCTTGAGCAGGAAATACATCAGCGGAATGACCAGCAATGCGCCGGCGACCACCATGATCATGCGCTTCGGGCTGTTGTCTTCCGCTGGCGGCGCGCCGATGCCCTTGAGGGTGGCGCGGCCGAAGAAGAACCATACCAGGCTGATCAGCATGCCGATACCGGACGCGAAGAACACGACCTTGTAGGCCGGGATATCGCCGGTGTTGAACACTTTCTGGGCCAGCACCTGGGTAAAGATCGGGGCCAGGAAGGCGCCGGCGTTGATGCCCATGTAGAAAATGGTGAAGCCGGAATCGCGGCGGGTGTCGTTCAGCGTGTACAGCTTGCCGACCATGGTCGAGATGTTCGGTTTGAACAGGCCGTTACCGACGATGATGGTGGCCAGGCCAAGCTTGAACACATCTTCGTTCGGCACCGTGATGGCGAACAGGCCGGCGGCCATGAACGCGGCGCCGATCAGGATCGAGCGCTGGTAGCCGATGACTTTGTCGGCGACATAGCCGCCGAAGACGGCGCCGGCGTACACCAGCGCGAGATAGGAACCATAGGTCAGGTTGGCCGCCTGCTGGCCGCTGGCGTCGCCGCCGTAGAACTGCGTGACTATATATAGCACGAGTGCCCAGCGAATACCGTAGAACGCAAAACGTTCCCAGAATTCGGTCATGAACAACATCCAAAGCGGACTTGGGTGACCCAAGAACTGCTTGAACTCCGGGATTGCGACTTCCTGGTTGGGTGTGGTAGCGGCACCGCTCATGCGGTTTCTCCTGAATATGGTTATGGTTGGATAAATCATATGGACAGCCGCGGCTCGTGACCCCGGTTTTCCAATAGGGTCGCATTTTAATGTAAATCGACTATGCTCAGCGAATTTTTGCCGGATGTGCTAATTAAGCCATGAAACGAGGCGGCGCAAGCACAGCGGAACTTGTGCCCCCCAAGAGCGGCGAGTTGTCGTATATTGGCATTGCAGGCTTGTTTGTTACACCGAATCGAAAAGGATTTGTACTATGGAACATGACGTTGTCGACACCCTGATTTCGCCGGAAGGCCAGCTGGAAGTGCTCTCGAAAGCCGAAGTCTTCAAACTGCTCGACACCAGCCAGGGCGGCCTGTATCAAATCTTCCGCAACTGCGCGCTCGCGGTCCTGAACTGCGGCAGCACCATCGACGATGGAAAAGAACTGCTGGAACGATATAAATCCTTTGAAATCAGCATCGTACAGCGCGAGCGCGGCATCAAGCTGGAGATCAAGGGGGCCCCGGCGATCGCCTTCGTCGATGGCAAAATGATCAAGGGGATTCACGAGCACCTGTTCGCGGTGCTGCGCGATATTGTTTTCATCAGCAGTGAAGTCACCGACAACCCCAAGTTCGACATGTCGCGCACGGAAGGGATCACCGATTCGGTGTTTCATATCTTGCGCAACGCCAATGTGCTGCAGCCGCAGCGCAATCCGAACCTGGTGGTGTGCTGGGGCGGGCACTCGATCAACCGGATCGAATACAACTACTCGAAGGAAGTCGGCTACCAGATGGGATTGCGCGACCTCGACATCTGCACCGGCTGCGGCCCGGGCGCGATGAAGGGGCCGATGAAGGGCGCGACCATCGGCCACGCCAAGCAGCGCCTGTCGGGCGGGCGCTACCTGGGCATTTCGGAGCCGGGCATCATCGCGGCCGAATCGCCCAATCCGATCGTCAACGACCTGGTGATCATGCCCGATATCGAAAAGCGGCTGGAAGCGTTCGTGCGCACCGGGCACGGCATCATTGTGTTCCCGGGCGGGGCCGGCACCGCCGAAGAGATCCTGTACATTCTCGGCATCCTGCTCCATCCGGATAACGCCGACATGCCGTATCCGCTCATTTTCACCGGACCGGAAACGTCGCGCGACTACTTCATCCAGATTAACCAGTTTATCGCCGATACGCTGGGCGAGGAAGCGCAGAAGCGCTACAAGATCATCATCGACGATCCGGAAATGGTGGCCAAGGAGATGCAGCTGGGGATCCGCCAGGTGCGCGAATTCCGCAAATCGCGCAGCGATGCCTATTATTTCAACTGGCTGCTCAAGATCGACGAGGAATTCCAGCGCCCGTTCCGGCCGACGCACGAGAACATGCGCAACCTGACCCTGCACAAGAACCAGGAAAAGCATCTGCTGGCGGCCAACCTGCGGCGCGCGTTTTCGGGCGTGGTGGCGGGCAACGTCAAGGACGAGGGCATTCGCGCCATCGAAAAATTCGGGCACTTCGAGATTCACGGCGATGCCGCCATCATGGGGCCGATGGATGCGCTGCTGTCGTCGTTTGTCGCGCAAAGCCGGATGAAGTTGCCGGGCAAGGCGTACACGCCGTGCTATCGGGTGATCACCTAAGCTGCATGGTGCGCGCCGGCCGGCGCGCACCGCTGTGCATTCGTTCGCGTCACATGAGCTTTTTTACAAAGCCCACATAGATGCGCCGTGCGATGAAATGATCGTAGCCAGTCTGGCGGAAGGTGCTCGCGTCGGTGCGGTAGGTGCGCTTGCTGCCATCGAAGATATCGCTGGCGTTGACCGTCAGGCTGAGCGTCTTGGCCAGCTGGCGCTTCCAGCTCAGGTTCACATTGCTGGTCGAACCATGCCGGCCGAGCGGTGTGATTGCCGATGTCTGGCCATGCGCGTCGAGCGACAGATTGTCCGGTCCGGCGCTGTAGCTTGCCCTCAGGTTGATATAGCCCGCAATGCCGTCCTGGCGCACAGCGCCATACAAATCGGGCGTGGACAGCACCACGCGATAGGCGCCGCCGTCCATGCCCATACTCAACTTCGCATCCGGCGTCCAATCGAGAGAGCCTGTGACGCCCGTCGAGCGCGCCTGACCGCCATTTTGCTTCGAGGTCACCAGCACGTTGTCGGCAAAACTGCGCGCATCGGCTACCGTGTCGCCGCTGGTGCGGCAAAAGGCGCTCACGCTGCCGCTCAGGTTCCCCATGTCCGCGTCGCTGCCGATCTCCCATGAGGTCAGCAGCTGCGGCTGGAGGCCGGGGTTGCCACGGCTTAGGTTTTGCGCATCCACGTAGGTGGTGAACGGATTCAGATCGCGCGGATCGGGCCGCTGGAGGCTGCGCCGATAGCTGAGCGTGAGGTCGGTTGTGTCGCTGGCGGCATATTTCAGGTGAAGGCTGGGATTGAACGCCTGCCAACGCCCGGTCTGCATCACGCCCTGTGCCGGCCTCACCCGCAGCGCCATGCGCTCGATCCGGCCGCCCAGCAGCGCTTCCCATTTTCCGTGCCTGACCTGGTCGGTGAGATAGGCGGCACTCAGCGTTGTCGCCACGGCATAGCCGTTGGTCGTATCGGCATCGGGCGTCTCGGCTCCCGTCAGACGATCGACCGAGGCCCGATAGTTATAGAGGTCGTTGACCTCGTCCTGGATATCGAGGCCCATGCCCCACTGGCCGTGACCGGACGCGCGGCTCCAGTCGAGGGTGGCCTGGTTGAGGTGGCGCGCCGACCTGGTGGCGCCGCGACTGTAGCTGGTGGCGCGCACCGGTTCGACGAACACGTCGCGATAGGACTTGTCGATCAGGCCCCTCGTATTGCTGCGCTGAAGCATTGCCTTCAGCGCGCTACCGGCGTCCTGGTGGCTGTAGCTCAGGCTGGCGCTGTCGTCGGCCTGCTCGTTGGGGCCGTAGGAGATGCGATGGTAGATGCTCTCGCCAGCTGCGCTGCGGGCCACGTTCAGCGTGTCTAACAGCGGACGCGACGCGCGGTCGTTATAGCTTGCCGACAGGCTGAGGCTATCCGTGTCGCCGAGGGCGTAATCGACGCCCAGTGCAGCGCTTTGGACCTTGCGGCGGACGAATATCTCCGACGTCTGCAGCGTAGTTCCGGCTTGGCCGCCGACAGGATTATGCCAGTCGACTGCCGACCGGCGCGATTTCTGCGTGCCGTCACGGCGGTACGCCAGGTTGCCATGCACGCTGATATCCTTTCTGGTCACGTCGCCCGATGCACCGACATTCCACAGGCCCTGGTCGGTGGCGCTTCCTTTTAACTGCGCGTGCGCACCCGGCTTGCGGTTTCGCTTCAATACGATATTGACGACCGCACCGCCATTGGCGTTGTAGGCGGCGGACGGATTCGTGATCACTTCGATGCTGGCAATGTCGGTGCCGCTCATGGTTTGCAGCGCCACCGCCCGCTCGTCACCCGACATCATCGCCGTCGGCTTGCCGTTGACCAGGACGGTGACCTCGGTATTTCCCTTGACCGCAATTTGTCCGTCGGCCGTTACCGATACCCCGGGAGTCGATTGCAAAACATCCTGGCCTGTACCGTTTGCCGCCCTGGCCATATTGGAAACGTCATAAACCGTCTTATCGAGCTTTTTAACGACTGGCTCTTTCTTGGCTGTCACTGTCACCGTCGCGGCTGCCGGCTCTTCAGCGCGCGTTTTCACTGGCAGCGCGACGAGTCCGAGCAGGGTCAGGGAGAATGTCGTCCTGAGTACGGCACACCGAAATGGGTTGGCGACGGTGATGTGCTTGCACCTGTGCGGTGGCGACTGTTGAATAAAATACATGCCAGCATTGTAACGTTTCTACATCTCAATGGGCGGATTTTGACAGCCGTCGGCGGCTACTTTCAGCGCCTGCGCGCGCGCACCAGTTTGTCGGGATTGCGCACCACATAGATCGCGCTGATCCTGCCATCTTCCATATCGAACGATATGGTCGAATCGAGCTTGCCATCGACAAGGCGCAGCAGGCCTGGCTGGCCGTTGATGCTCGCGTGCTCGAACGTGGTGACGTCCCCATACTTGCGCGCCATGCTCTCGTAGAAGCGGGCGATCTTGTCGGCGCCGCGTACCACGTTGAGGATGGCCGATACCTTGCCGCCGCCGTCGGCCGTGAACGAGGCGTCAGGTGCGAACAACTGCGCCAGCTGTGCGCGTTCGCCGCTTTGGGCGGCTGTCACGAAGCGTCCCAATAAATCCATATGCATTGCATCGCTCACCGCAAAGCGCGGCCGCGCGGCGCGCACCCGTTCGCGCGCGCGGTGCAGCAGCTGGCGGCATGCCGCTTCGGTTTTGCCGACGGCGGCGGCGATGTCGGCGTAGCCGCAATCGAACACTTCATGCAGCAAAAATACCGCGCGTTCTTCGGGACCGAGGCGCTCCAGCATGAGCATGAAGGCCATCGAGATATCGCCCGCCAGTTCCAGGCGCGACTCGGGCAGGTCGCTTGCGCGCGTGACGATCGGTTCCGCCAGCCATGGGCCGATGTAGGCTTCGCGTTCGGCGATGGCGCTGCGCAGGCGGTCGATGCACAGGCGCGTGGTGACGGTGACCAGCCAGGCGTCGGCGCTGGCCAGCGCGGCGCGCGCGTCGTTCGCGTTCCAGCGCAGCCATGTGTCTTGTACGGCGTCATCGGCGTCGGCGCGCGAGCCGAGCATGCGGTAGGCGATGCCGAACAGGCGTGGACGGAGCTGGTGGAACTGGCGGGTGAAGGTGTCGTTCATTCTTTTTTGAGGAAAGCTGTCACAAACGGTGCGACAGGCTCGTCTAATGATTGTACGGCCAACCAATCAACATCACCAAAAGGGAATCAGCATGGAACGCATCGATTTTTACACCGCTTCGCCGAAGGCCGTCAAGGCATGGGTGGCGCTCGAACAATACATCGCCACGTCGAGTATCGACAAGCCGCTGGCGGAGCTGGTACGGCTGCGCAGTTCGCAGATCAATGGCTGCGCGTATTGCGTCGACATGCACGCGACCGATGCGCGCGAGGGCGGCGAAGCCGAACGGCGCCTGCATGCGTTGTCGGTGTGGCGCGAAACGCGGTTTTTCACGCCGCGCGAACGGGCCGCGCTGGGCTGGACCGAAACCATGACGCGCCTGGCGCAGCAGCCGGACACCGGCGAAAGCTACGCGGCGCTGGCCGCGCAGTTCAGCGCCGAGGAGATGGTCGATCTCACCTTGCTGATCTCGACCATCAATGGGTGGAACCGCCTCGCGGTGGGATTTGCCAAAATACCGGAATAGCGTATCGCGGCGCGGCTTACGGCAGCACCACCTTGATGATGCCATCGGCCACGGTGAGATACATCACGCCCTTGGCATCGAAGGCGATACCGCTCACCGCGGGCAGGCTGCCCGGCAAGCTGCCTAGTGCCAGGTCGTTCTTGCCAGCCGTGCCGACCGGGGTGCTCACCACGCCGGCGGGCGTGATTTTGCGGATCGTGAAGTTACCGGTGTCGGCGACGAACAGGTTGCCGGCCTTGTCGAACGCCATGCGGCCAAGCGTGGAGAAGCGCGCTTCTTCCTTGCCGTCGCTCGCGCCACCCTTGCCGGGGACGCCGGCGAAGATGGTCATCGCGCCGCCGCTCACCTTCCAGATGACGTTACTTTCCAGGTCCGACAGATACACGGCTCCGCCATTGTCGACTGCCATGCCGCCGTAGCGGAACCCCAGCATCAATACGCCCGGCGAGGTGCCGTTGTAGTTTTCCGCCAGGGTGGTGACGCTGCCGTCGGCTGCGATGCGGCGCAGCGCGATGCGGCGCAGGCTGTCGCAAAATCCCGGGTCTTTCGGCGTCGGGCAATAATTATTGGCGTTGGTGGCGGTGCTCACCAGGTAGATATTCCCCGCCGCGTCGGTGGTCATCGTCGGCAGCGTGACTGTGGCAGGCTTGCCGGCCGGTGTGACATCGCGCGGGTCGACCGGCACCTGCACAGTCGTGGCCACGCCCGCCGGGCTGACTTTGCGTACCAGGCTGATACCCGGGGCCTGGCTGCTCGCCATGTCGAACACGAACAGATTGCCGCTGGCGTCAATGGACAGTTCGGCCGGCAGGCGGAAGCTGGCCTGCCCGGCGGTGCCATCGGCAGTGCCGCTCACGCGTGCCGAACCGGCCAGGGTGGTCACGGCGCCATCCGGGCTGATTCTGCGGATGGCGTGGTTGAGCGAATCGGCAATGAAGACGTTGCCGGTAGCGTCGGCGGCAATGCCCTTGGGTGCGTAAAAGCGCGCGTCCTGGGCAAGGCCGTCGATCGACCCGCTCGAACGCGGCAGGACCGGCGTGCCGGCCACGGTGGTGACGACACCGGCCGGCGTGATCTTGCGCACGGTCTTGTTGCCCGCATCGTTGACGAACACGTTGCCGGCAGCGTCCACGTCGATCCCGCGCGGCAGGTTGAACGAGGCCTTGTTTCCCTGGCCGTCGGCCGAACCAATCTGCTCGAAGCGCCCGGCGAGCGTCCGCACCTTGCCGTCGGCCGTGATGGTGCGGATGCTGGCGTTGCCGGTATCGCTGACATACAGCGTGCCCGCTGCGTCGATGGCCAGGCCGGACGGGGACGAAAAGCGCGCGTTGAAGGCATCGCCATCGGCCCAGCCGCCGTCCGGGCTGCCGGCAACGATGGTGGCGGTGCCGTCCGCCGCGATCTTGTAGATCAGGTTTCCTTCGATGAGCAGCACGTTGCCGGCTGCGTCAATCGCCAGCCCCGACGGCGCGCGCAGGGTGATCGGCTTGCCGCCACCGGTGCCGCCGCGGAAGGTGTGCAGGGCCATGGTGCTCACGTTGCCGGCGGCGTCGATGCGGCGCAGGCTGGCCGCCTCGCGTCCCTGGTCGCTGATGTACACGATGCCATTGGCATCGACCGCGATGTCTTGCGGGTTGTCGAAGCGGGCCGCCGCGCCTTGGGCGTCGACGGCGCCGCGCGCATCGCGGTTGCCCGCGACGAGGCTGACGACGCCTGCCGGCGATACCTTGTAGATGGCCGCCCAGCAGGATACATGGACGTTGCCCGCCTTATCGTGTCCCGCCGCCCAGGTATTGCATACCGGGTCGACCGGGAGGCGGCGGATGGTGCCGGCGCTGTCGATGCTGGTGATGTTGTAGCCGCCCGCGACGAACAGCTTGCCGGCGGCGTCGATGGACAGGCTGCCCATCACGTCGAAGGTGGGGGGCGTGTCCGGCCCGGGCTTTTCCGCGATGGCGCCGGCCAGGGTCACGAGGCCGGTGCCGGTGACGGTGAGCGCCGCCTTTGCGCTATCGGCGCTGCCGGCGGCGTTGCGCACCGTGACGCTGAACACGGCGGCGTTGTCGCTCAACTGGGCTGGGGCCAGGGTGTAGGCCGACGCGGTGGCGGCGGGGATCGCCACGCCGTTGCGGCTCCATTGGTAGCTGAGCGGATCGGTGCCGCTGGCTGTGGCGCTGAACGTCACGCTTTGGCCGGCCTGCACCGACTGGTTCTGCGGCTGCGATGTGAACGAGGGCGCTTGCGCCGCCGGCACCGTCACCGGCGGCGGAGTTGGCCTACCGCCGTCGCTGCCTCCACCGCAGGCGCTCAGGCCCGTTATGCAAACCAGCGTGGTGATCGCGGCAGCGTTGATGGTGCGGGCCTGGCGGGTTTTATGGGGCGACACGGCTGCCTTATTGGTAAGATTAATAGAATGATTATACTTCAGGCTGGATGGTACTCCTTTTTGTGCATGACCCGAGGCCATGTGATGACTTGTTACAACTGACTGGCATAGCGGCCCGACGGCGGCTCCAGCAAGAAGGCGGCAATGGCGTCCCATCCACCGGAGCCGGCAAGCTGGTCGATGTGCGCCTTGTGTGCCTGTTCGCTATCCCATTGTTCGACCAGCGTGAACACGGCCGGATCGTCTTTGGTGCTAAAGATGCTCACGCCACGGCAGCCGGCGACGGTGGGCAGGTCGCGCTTGACGTTATCGAGCATGGCGCGGAAATCGGATGCGGCCTCGGGCCGGGTGGTGAAAGTGATGATAAAGACGGTGCCTGTCATGGTTGCTTCGCTTTGCGTATGGTGGTTGCGGCCGCGAATCGGCCGTGCGCATACGATAGGCCTTGATCAATGGCGCCGCCAGCGGCCAGGCTGCGTTTATATTGACTGTGCCTGCTGACTTGCGAGCTGGCGCGCGTACTGCGCCGGCGGGGCGCCGTAGCGGCGCTTGAATTCACGCGTGAAGTGCGCGGCGCTGTCGAAACCGGTCAGGGCGGCCACCTCGCCGGGCCGCCTGCCGCCGGCCAGCAGCACCCGCGCTTCGTCGAGGCGGGTAATGCGCAAAAAGTGCATCGGCACCAGCCCGGCCACCTCGCGGAAGGTGTGGGCGAAATGCGAGGGGCTCATCGCGACGGCGCCGGCCAGTTCGGCGACATCCAGCGGACGGCGGAAGTGCTGCTGTATCAGCTGCACTGCCTTCTGGGTGCGGGGGGCCGAACGCTTCATCGCCGCGGCATCGCGGATGGCGCCCGGCCCTGAAGCACGACGACAATGCCGGGCGCCAGTGTCTGGGTTTTGTCGTAACGCAGCGGCGTTGAAAAGCGGTAGTAGCGCAGGCCGGGCCAGATGGAATCGGTCCGGCTTTCGCTCACGGCGCGCGCGGCGACCATGCTGCGCAGGCGTGCCAGGGGCGTCGAACTGGCGTCGGTACTCACAATGTGGACTCGTCCTGAAAAGAGAGCCTGCACTATAAAATGGATACGCGCCGGCAGCCGACGCCCCCATGGTGTGGCGGTCAGGCCGTTTCGCGGCCTTCGCCCGCCAGCCAGCGCAGCGCCGTCAGGCTGGGCATGAACAGGTATTCACCGCCGCGCACCGTGCAGAAGGTCTGGATGCCGTGGATGCGCTGGCGCACCGGACGCTTCTGGATGGTGAAGGTGCTTTCCTCGTCCTGCTGGCCGAGGATCGGATCGCGCTCCTTGCCCAGGTCCATGAAATTACCATGGTCGACCCACTCGGCCTGCATGAACTCCACAGTCTCGGGCGCCTTGGCGCTGATCCCGATGAAGAACAGGCCGCGTTCCTGGCCGTCGTCTTCCAGCAGGTCCGCGCGCCATGGCGCACCGAAGGTGGTGCTGCGGCGGATGATGCGGTGGATGTTCACGTCGGTCAGCACGGCCAGCTTGCTGTCGCGCGGATTCATGCGGCGCATGTGGCAACCGTGCGGCGCCTGCAGGCCGGCCTGGTCATCCTTGTACGTGAAGTCGTTGTTGCGCTTCGGGTCGGCGCCGAGGGCCGGATCGTCCTGTTCCGGCGCCAGTGTCAGCGGCGCACCGCTGCGCCAGCGGCCTACCAGCTTGGCGGCCAGCAGTTCCTGGCCGGCTTCGTCGTCGGCGTTATCGCGCAAGAAGCGGTTGAACGCGGCGGCGTCGGCCTGGTATTTGCGGATCACGACGAAGGTGCCGTTGCGCCCGAGCGCCTCCGGCTGCGGCATCGCCATCGGCACGCCCGATTCACCGGGATAGCCGAGAATCAGTTCGCCCGCCTTGATCGCGTCGCCCTGGCCCGGCAGCAGGTCTTCGATGCCGCCGTCGATGGCCGGGTTGCTGATGTTGTCGCGGTAGCCGAAGGGATTGAGGCTGTCCGGCTGCGCGCCGAAGTCGTGCATGCCGAGCAGTGTCACGCCGTCGATATCCTTGAATTCGTTCTGCGCGGTGGCCAGCGCATGCTTCCACGATGCTTCATCGGGCGCGAAGATCGAGATGGTCACGTGCACGTCGCCGCTGCCGTAGGGCGCTTCCCAGTTGGCTGGCGCGCTCGGGCCGATGTCCTGCAGGCGGTCGGCACGCGCCGCCATGCCGGCGCGGAAGGCGGCCGGAAAGCTGGCCAGCGAATCGTCGGGGATGTCCAGCGCCACCAGGCCCGCGTGGCTCAATGCCACGGCGATCCATGCGGTGGTGTTGGTGCGCGCGTCGGCGGCGCTGCGCACGTGCGGCGCCAGGCGCGAGAGCAGCGCGCGTCCGCCCGCGGCGTCGTCGATCTTGAGCAGCACGTGGGTGCCGTAGTAAGGGTCGGGACGCTTGAAGAGGATGGTGGCCTGGATGTCGTCCAGTTCCAGCGTTGGCGAGGAATGGACCAGGTTTTTGAGTGTGTCGATGATCGTCATGGGAATCTCAAGCAATCTTGTCCAGGAATTCCTGGAGCGCGTCGTTCTGCTTTTGCAGGCGGCGCGTTTCGACGACCGACAGGTTCGGGTTGGCGACGTACCAGCCGTCGGCGGTGATCTGGTGACCGGCGATGAAGTCTTTCACGCCCGGATCGGTGATGCCCGGCCAGCCTTCGACTGACGAAAACAGCAAATCCATCAGGTCCGGAATCTTGGTCGCGAAGTCTTCGATGTAGGTATCCCAGTCGCCATCGTAGGTGGTGGCGAAGAGGATCCTGGTATCGTTTTCAAAAAATACAAAACGCATGTCGTGCAGGGTCGAGACCTTCTGCGCGCCGTTGAAGTTGCCGTTGACGAGTTTGAAGATGCGGCGCAGGCGGTCGGCACCGCCCGGCTTCAGGTCGGCCATGGCCGTGAGTTCGGAGATCTTGCCGGACTGGCGGCCGATGCGGCCGGCCGATCCCGCGTGGCCTTCGGTATTCGGGTCCTGCTCGCGCAGCATGTTCTCGAGCGCGAGCTTGAGCAGGTCGGGGGCGTCTCCCAGGACCTCCTGGACCTTGCGCTTGATGTCCGCGAGGTCATTGGAAGATTTATTTTGTGGGGTGATGTCGCTCATGATTGCTCCTTGGGTCTTAAAAAAATGGTGATGCCTGGACTGCCTGACTACTTAATCGGGTACCTGGCCAATGCTGTCGATTTCGATGCGTGGCTGTGCATTCATCTCGTGGCGGAATTTGGACGACGCTTCATAGGCCTTGATGCGCGCGCGCATGATGGAGCCGAGCGGGCGGTGCGCCTCGATGCAGTGCCACGGGTTGAACGACAAAACGTCGTCGGCGAACACGCGGCGCGCCGGGCTGAAAGCCTGCTGCGGCGGGATGGTCAGCTTGGCGACGGGCTGGTAGGGCGATGCTTCCTGCGGCCACTCGATCGAGGCGTCTTCGATCGGCATGGTGGCGATGTCGGTGCACAGCTGCGCGCGCAGCTCGTACTCGGCGCCCTGGCCGGAAAAGAAGTCGACCACCAGGTTGCGCAGGGCCGAGTCGTCGGCGTCGTCGCCGAGCGGCTGGCCGGTGAGGGCGCGCACGTTGCTTGAGAGCGGCGCGGCGCACAGCTTGGCCACGTAGTCGCCGTAGCGCACCGCGGCCATGCTGAAGAAGGTCTCGCCGAGAATATGGTTGTTGGGCGCGCCGAGCGTGTCGACGACCGGGTTCTCGATGCCCAGCGCGTGCAGCGCCTTGCTGCCGCCGCGGGCGAGGGCGGCCACGATACGGCGCACCATGTCCGGGTCGTCGGCGTGCTTTTCCAGCAGCTTCTGGGTCTTGAGGTAGGCGGCGGCGTGGCCGAAGGCGATCACAGGATGGTTCACCAGCAGCAGGTCTTGCGTTGTCGCGTCCTGGCGGTTGGGCAGGAACTGGGGGCCGTCGACGCCCAGCATCTTGATCGCCATGCCGCGCGGGGACGGCAGCTTGTCGCTGTGGATGTCGCCGGGCGCGGTGGAAAGGCGGATCACGACCGGGTAGGTGCCGGGACGCGCGAACACGCCCTGGGCCAGGTGCGGGGCCAGGTTGTCGTAGACGGTGACGTGGCCGACCAGCACGCCGTGGCACTTGGCGTGGGCGTCGCGCTTGGCGTGGCGGTGTTTGTCGAACACGCGGGTGTTTACGCGCATCATCGATTCGACCACGCTGTCGATGATCGCATCCTCGTTTTCCTGCTTTTGTTCCAGATTGTCGTTGTAAGGGACGTAGGTGGTAGCAGACATGGGGGTTCCTCGCTTGTTTGTAATATTGCAATGGAATCAAGGAGTGTACCGATAGTGCGGGGGCGTTCGATAGAATGTTTGTTCGAACGGAGGGGTATGGTGGTGGGGCGTGAAGCGATGGATGCTGCGGACGAAAAAAAAGGCGGGCATGGCGCCCGCCCTTCGGTTTTACTCTTCGCGGCGCAAGTGCGGGAAGAGAATCACGTCGCGAATGTTCGGCGAATCGGTAATGAGCATGATCAGGCGATCGATGCCGATACCGCAGCCACCGGCCGGCGGCATGCCGTATTCCAGCGCGCGGATGTAGTCGGCGTCATAGAACATCGCCTCATCGTCGCCCGCGTCCTTGGCCGCCACCTGTGCCAGGAAGCGCGCTGCCTGGTCTTCGGAATCGTTCAGCTCGGAGAAGCCGTTGGCCAGCTCGCGGCCGACGATGAACAGCTCGAAACGCTCGGTGATGCCGGCTACCGTGTCCGACGCGCGCGCCAGTGGCGATACTTCGGCCGGGTAGTCGACGATGAAGGTCGGCTCCCATAGCTGCGCTTCGGCGGTTTCCTCGAACAGCGCCAGTTGCAGCGCGCCCAGGCCGGCCGTCGAAAACGGCTTCACGCCGAATTTGAGCAGTTCGGCCTTGATGAATTCCGCATCCTGCAGCTGCTCCGCGGTGTAGTGCGGCGCATAGGCGTTGATGGCGCCGACGATGGTCATGCGGCGGAACGGCTTGGACAAGTCAAGCGGCTTCCCGCCATAGGTCAGTTCCGCGGTGCCGTGCGCATCGATGGCGGCCTGGCGGATCACCGCTTCGGTGAAATCCATGATCCACTGGTAGTCGGTGTAGGCCGCGTAGAATTCCATCATCGTGAATTCAGGATTGTGGCGCGGCGAGACGCCTTCATTGCGGAAGTTGCGGTTCACTTCAAACACGCGATCGAAGCCGCCGACCACCAGGCGCTTGAGGTACAGCTCCGGCGCGATACGCAGGAACATTTCCATGTCCAGCGCGTTGTGGTGGGTGACGAATGGCTTGGCGGCGGCGCCACCAGGAATCGAATGCAGCATCGGCGTTTCGACTTCCATGAAGTCGTTCTTTTCCATGAACCGGCGGATCGACGACATGGCTGCGGTACGGGCCTTGAACGTGCGGCGCGCCTGGTCATTGGTAATCAGGTCCACATAGCGCTGGCGGTACTTGGTTTCCTGGTCCGACAGGCCATGGAATTTGTCCGGCAAAGGACGCAGCGACTTGGTGATCAGGCGCAGGGTCGATACCTTGACCGTCAGTTCGTCGGTCTTGGTCTTGAACAGCGTGCCTTCGATGCCCAGGATGTCGCCCAGGTCGTAGTGGCTCAGCGCTTCCATCGCCGCTTCGCCGGTTTTGTCGAGCGTGACGTAGATCTGGATGCGGCCGTCGGCGCGCGGGCCGGACGAATCCTGCAGGGTTGCGAACACGGCTTTTTTACCGGCTTCGCGCTTGAGCATCATGCGCCCGGCCAGGACCACGGGCACCTCGGTCGCTTCGAGTTCTTCGCGCGTCTTGCTGCCGAATTCCTCGACCAGTTGCGCCGCCTTGTGCTGCGGACGGAAATCGTTAGGAAAGGCGATGCCGCCTTCGCGCAGCGTGGCCAGCTTGGCGCGGCGCTCGGCGATCAGTTTGTTTTCATCTGCCGGGGCGGGAGCTTGGTCTTGGATGTCCGTAGTCATGGTGAGTATCGCTATGTGGGTTGATGCAGGTATGGGATTACGTATAAATCAGGACGAAAACAGTGCGTCGATCGTCAGCTCGGAAAAATCGCTGGCGATGTGGATGACGTTGTCGAATTCGGAAAAGGCGGCGGCGGGCAGGGTGGTGGTCAGCACCACGGCGCGCATGCCGGCGCGGCGCGCCGCTTCCACGCCCAGCGGCGCATCTTCGAACACGATGCAGTGTTCGGGCGCGACGCCGCAGCGTTCGGCCGCGAGCAGGAACACGTCCGGATGCGGCTTGCCGCGCGCAACATCGGCCGCGCCGACCACGGTGTCGAAGTGGCGGCGCAGGTCCAGGCCATCGAGCGTGAAGGTGATGTTGGCGTTGGGCGCGGCGGTCGCCACGGCCAACGCAACATTCATCTCCTTGGCCAGCGCGATCAGGCCGTCGAAGCCCATCACCGTTTTGCGGTGCGGCTCGTACAGCTCGCGGTAGACCAGTTCCTTTTCGTCGTTCAGGATCCGCACCTCGTCGTCATTGAGGTGTTCGCCCATGTGCGAACGGATGATTTCCTTGCCCTGGCGACCTGCCGTGGCGCGGAAAAACTCGTCGGCGTCGATGTCCTTGCCGCGGCGCTGGAAAAAGGCGATCCAGGACTCGGTGTGAAAGGACATGTTGTCGACGATCGTGCCGTCCATGTCGAAGATGAATGCGCGTCGGGTAGCGGTCATGAATTACACGCCTTGCTTGAGTGAGGCCGAGATGAAGTCGTCCAGGTCGCCGTCCAGCACACCCTTGGTGTTACCGGTCTCGAAGTTGGTACGCAAATCCTTGATGCGCGACTGATCGAGCACGTAGGAGCGGATCTGGTGGCCCCAGCCCACATCGGTCTTGGAGTCTTCGAGCTTCTGCTGCTCGCTCATGCGCTTGCGCAGTTCGTGCTCGTACAGCTTCGCCTTGAGCATTTCCATCGCTTCGGCGCGGTTGCGGTGCTGGCTGCGGTCGTTCTGGCACTGGACCACGATGCCGGTCGGGCCGTGCGTCATGCGGACCGCGGAGTCGGTTTTGTTAATGTGCTGACCACCGGCACCCGACGCGCGGTAGGTATCGACGCGGATATCGGCCGGGTTGACGTCAATCTCGATCGAGTCATCGACTTCCGGATACACGAACAGGCTGGTGAACGACGTGTGGCGGCCATTGGCGGAGTCGAACGGCGACTTGCGCACCAGGCGGTGAACGCCGGTTTCGGTGCGCAGGTGGCCGTAGGCGTACTCGCCTTCGACCTTGAGGGTCGCGGTCTTGATGCCGGCAACCTCGCCGTCGGACTGTTCGAGAATCTCGACCTTGAAGCCCTTGCGTTCGCAATAGCGCAGGTATTGACGCAGCAGCATCGAGGCCCAGTCCTGGGCTTCGGTACCGCCGGCGCCAGCCTGGATGTCGATGAAGCAGTTGTTGGCGTCCATCGGATTGCCGAACATGCGGCGGAACTCCATGGCTTCGACCACGGCCTTGATGGCGTCGGCGTCGACGATGACCGCTTCGAGCGTGTCGTCGTCGTTTTCTTCGCGCGCCATCGCGAACAGGTCGTTCGCGTCTTTCAGGTCGGCGTCGGCCTTCATCAGCGTGTGCACCACGCCTTCGAGCGCCTTTTTCTCTTTACCGAGATCCTGGGCGCGTTTCGGATCGTTCCAGACGGTCGGATCTTCTAGTTCTTCGTTGACTTGTTCGAGCTTCTCTGACTTTTTATCGAAGTCAAAGATACCTCCGAAGTTCGGCTTCACGATCCGTCAGGTCGTTGAGCAGGGCGGAGAGGGCGTTAATGCGTTCGGCTTCCATGGCGTTTCCGGTCTTATTGAATTGGTTAAATCGAACCTTCGATTATACCCCAGCGCGCCACATTTCCGTTCCTTGCCGTGCACCCGGCTTGATCGGGGTCGCGGCGCTGCGTATCATGCGCCATACGATGACCAGACCATCCCCGCCCACTTGCCCGAAAGCGCCCCCTATGCGTTATCAAATTTTCATTCCCGTCTTGCCCCTGATGTTCTGCGCCGCCGCCGGCGCCGCCAACCCGCCCACCGGGTCGACCGCGGTGGTCGGGGTGATGGAAACGACCGACCTGCACTCGAACGTGCTCGGATACGATTACTTCAGGCTGTCCCCGGAGCCGTCGCTGGGCCTGGACCGCACCGCCTCGCTGATCGCCCAGGCGCGCCGGCAGTTCCCGAACAATCTGCTGTTCGATAACGGCGACACCATCCAGGGCAGCGCGCTGGCCGACTACCAGGCACTGGCCAAGCCGCTCAAGTGCGACCAGACGCTGGCCATCTACAAGGTCATGAACAAGCTCGGTTACGACGGCGGCGGCATCGGCAACCACGAATTCAATTACGGCCTGGCGTACCTGAGCCAGGTGACCGGCAACCGCTTCGAGGTCGATGGCGTCGACGCGGCCAGGCCGCGCTGCGCCGGACCGGCGTTCCCGCAGGTGCTGGCCAACGTCTACAGCCTCAAGACGCGCAAGCCGCTGTTTGCGCCGTACAGCATCATCGACAAGCAGATCGCCGCGCTGGACGCCGACGGCAAGCCGGTGACGGCGACGCTCAAAGTCGGCATCATCGGCTTTGCGCCGCCGACCATCCTGTCGTGGGACAAGCGCTGGCTGGAAGGGAAGGTCTACACCGAGGGCCTGCGCGAAACCGCGGCCAGGTTCATTCCCGAAATGCGCGCCAAGGGGGCCGACCTGGTGGTGGCGATTTCGCACGGTGGGCTGGACGACAGTACCTACGCGCCGTCGATGGAGAACGGGAACTGGCACCTGTCCAAGGTCCCCGGGATCGACGCCATGCTGATCGGGCACTCGCACCTGCCATTCCCGAACGCTGCCAGCACGGTCCCGCAATTCAACCTGCCGGGCGTGGACAAGGTCAAGGGCCTGGTCAACGGCGTGCCGACCGTGATGGCCAACCTGTGGGGCAAGCACCTCGGCGTGATCGGCCTGCACCTGTCGTACGACGGCCAGCGCTGGGTGGTCGACCGCAGCAAGACGACGGTGGAGGCGCGCGCTGCGCAGCAGGCCGATAAATCGTTCATCGCGCCCGATCCGGCCATCGCGGCGCTCGTCGCGGCCGAACACGAAGCGACCATCCGCTACGTCAAGACGCCGGTCGGCGCGACCGACTTTCGCATGTCGACCTATTTTGCCGACGTCGGCGACGTGTCGGCCATCACCGTGGTCAACCAGGCGCAGGCCGACTATGTGATCAAGTATGTCAAGGCCAGCATGCCGCAGTATGCGGCCTTGCCGGTGCTGTCGATGGCGTCGCCGTTCAAGGGCGGCACCGCCGGCGTGACCGATTACACCGACGTCAAAGCCGGCAGCCTTGCGCTCAATAATGCGGCCGACCTGTACCTCTATCCGAATTCGCTGTACGCGGTGAAGGTCAATGGCGGGGAGCTGAAGGACTGGCTGGAGCGGGCGGCGGAGCGCTTCAACACCATCGACCCGGCGCTGGCGACGCCGCAGGAGCTGGTCAACACCGCTTTTCCGACCTATAACTTCGATGCGCTGACGTCCAAGGATGTGAGTTATGAAATCGATGTCACCAAGGCGCCCGGCCAGCGTATCAGGAACCTGCGCTTCCGCGACAAACCGGTCAACGCCTCGAACGAATTTCTGGTGGCGACGAATAATTATCGCGCCAGTGGCGGTGGCGGTTTTCCGGGCCTTGACGGCAGCAAGACCGCGATTGCCGCGCCGGATGCCAACCGCGATGTGCTGATCGCCTACATCAAAGACGTGAAGAACCTGACGCGCGCGCAGCACGGCCAGCAGCGCAGCTGGCGCTTTGCCAAAACCCGCACCGCGGGGCCGGTGGTGTTCCATTCGGCGCCCGGGCTGCTGCCGCTGGCGCGGCAGGCTGGCCTTGGCAACGTGTCGATGCTGCGCGCCGACGATGGCCTGGGCAAGGGCTTTGCGCTGTACGCGGTCGACCTGTCGAAATGACGCGGCGCCTGCTGCTGGCGGCGCTGCTGTGCGGCTGCGCCCTGGCGCACGCGCAGCCGCTCGATCCGGCCGGCCTGGCGCGCTTGCAGGGCGCCGCGGCGCAGGACCCTGAGGCTGCGTATGACCTGGGCCGCATGGTCCGCAACGGCATCGGCACGGCGCGCGAACCGCTGCGCGCCTTCGCGCTGATCGAGTCGGGCGCCCGGCGTGGCCATGCACCTGCCATGTTCACCTTGTCGGCCATGCTGGCGGCCGGGGAGGGCTGCGCGGCCGACATGGCGGCGTCACGGCGCTGGCTGGAAGCGGCCGCTGAACTGGAGCATCCCGAGGCGCTGCAGCAGATCGCCATGTACGTGCAGGAAGGCGCGATGGGATATGCGCGCGACCCGCAGCGCGCCGCCCAGCTCCTGCGCGAAGCGGCGCACGCGATGACCCATCGCGCGCACGGCCA